>JBBIPT010000047.1:0-19417 GCA_037442705.1 Anaeromyxobacter sp. | reverse complement strand
CTCGACCTCAGCGAGGGCCGCCGGCGCCTCGGTCGCGACCGCCTCCACCTCTGGCGCGTCGCCGCCGGCAGCGCCGACGAGGTCGTCGCCAGCCTCCGCGTCGCGCAAGCATGGGGCCACGTCGACGACGCCTCCGTCGCGCCCGCCCTCGCCCTGTGCGACCGGGTGCTCGCCATGCTCTGGCGCCTCACCCACTGAGTCCCCGGGCCGCTGCCGCAGGCGCATCCGCAGGCGGCAGCGGCTTCCGCATCCGCATCCGCATCCGGAACCGGAACCGCAGCGACAACCGCGGCCGCTTCCGGCCGCCCGCAGCGAAGCGCGGACGGTCTACGCCCCACGGGCTCCTAGCCGCCCGGTCTGCCCTTCGCTCCTGGCGGGTCAGGGAATCCAGTAGTAGCAGAGGCAGCTGTCCGGCGGCCCGCAGAAGTCGGTCGTCCCCAGATCGCAGCAGTAGGTCCCACAGTCCATCTGCCCGGCACAGGAGCCCTTGCAGGTCTTCAGTGCCGTCGGGTCGCCGCCCGCGCAGTTGGGGTTGGTCACGCAGGAGAGCCCCGGCGCGCAGAGCGTCGTGTCGCACGAGTCCCCGATCTGCGCGTAGCTCCTGCAGCAGTAGTTCCCGGAGGACGAGCCCACGGGGCAGACCCCCGCGTGCGCCGCGCAGTAGGTGTCCTCGGGGCAGAAGTCGAGGCCGTTCGGGCACATCGTCTCGCCGGGGCAACCGATCGCGCCGCTCGCGAGGTAGCAGGCGTAGCCGCCGGGGCAGTAGCGGGCGGAGCGGTTCGCGAGGCAGCGGGTCCCCGCGGGGCACTCGGCCTCGACACCCGGCGGACACGGGGCCTGCTCCGGCACCGGGCTGCAGCAGAGCGAGGTGCCGCAGCCGGCCGCGCCGCCGGGGTTGCCCGAGCAGTAGGTGCCGGTCGCGCAGCAGCCGGTGCCGCAGGCCGTACCGCTCGTGCACCCAGCGCAGCAGTACTCCGCCCCGCAGCCGAGGACGTCGTTCGGGTTCGCGAGGCAGGTGGTCCCCGTCGGGCAGCAGAAGCCGCTCCCGCCGCACGCCTGCGTCCCCGCGGGACAGGTGGCGGCGGCGGCGCCGGGGAGGAGGCTCGCGCCCGTCCCCGTGACGTCGGTGAGGCCCGAGCCGGCATCTCCTCCGGAGCAGGCGGACGAGAGCGTGACGAGGACGACGGCGGCGATCGCGACCAGCCCACGCATGGTGACCTCCGGGACCCGGGTAAACGTATGCTACGCGAGCTCGCGGCGCGAAGCCCGTCCAGCGATCACCCGACGTACGTGGGGGACCCCGGCCCGGAGGCGCCGGGGCGTGGGTGGATGTACGGAGGGAGGTCCGGGCCCTACTTCGCTTCCTTCGGCACCTTCTCCCAGTCGGCGAGGAACTTCTTCAGGCCGGCGTCGGTGAGCGGGTGCTTCGCGAGCTGCTCGATCACGGAGTACGGGATGGTCGCGACGTCCGCGCCGAGCTTCGCTGCCGCGAGGACGTGGATCGGGTGGCGGACCGAGGCGACGAGCACCTTCGTGTCGAACCGGTAGTTCCGGTAGATCTGCACGATGTCGGCGATGAGCTGCATCCCGTCCTGGGAGATGTCGTCGAGCCTGCCGACGAAGGGCGAGACGTAGGTGGCGCCCGCCTTCGCGGCGAGGAGCGCCTGGACCGCGGAGAAGCAGAGGGTGACGTTCGTCCTCACCCCCTCCCGCGAGAGCACCTTCACCGCCTTCAGCCCCTCCACGACGAGCGGGACCTTGATCACGACCTGAGCCCCGAACCTCGCGTAGTGGCGCCCCTCCGCGATCATCCCCTCCGCGTCGAGGGCGGTGACCTCGGCGGAGATGGGGCCGGGGACGAGCGCCACGATCTCCTTCAGCACCTCGGAGAACGAGCGGCCCGTCTTCGCGACGAGCGAGGGGTTCGTCGTGACGCCGTCGCAAAGGCCGAGGGCGAGCGCCTTCTCGATCTCGCCGACGTCGGCCGTGTCGATGAAGAACTGCATCGGGGCATCCTCCGCGGGGGTGGGGCGTCCCATAGCGCACCCGCGCGCGCCGCCGCAAGGTGCTCCGGCCCCCGTCGAACGGGGCGGTGAAAAGGTGCTATACCCCCGCCCACCGACATGAGGAGCCGACGGAACGCCCGGAGCGCCCGCGGGGCGCGGAAGGTGGCGAGGAAGCCCGCCTCCCGGCGCCTCGACCTCCTGAAGCAGGGGCGGACGGTCCTCGCCGCGGAGGCTGCGGCGATCGCGGCGGTGCGGCTCGACGAGTCCTTCGCCGAGGCGGTCCGCTGGATCGTCGACTGCAAGGGGCGGATCGTGGTCACCGGGATGGGGAAGCCCGGCTTCGTCGCCCAGAAGATCTCGGCGACCCTCGCCTCCACCGGGACGCCATCCCTCTACGTCCACCCCGCCGAGGCGGCCCACGGCGACCTCGGCCGGATCGCGAAGGACGACGTCGTCCTCGCGCTCTCCAACTCCGGCGAGACGGAGGAGATCCTCCGCCTCCTCCCCGCCCTGAAGAAGATCGGCGTCCGGATCGTCGCGCTCACGAAGGACCGGGCGAACCCCCTCGCCCGCGGCGCGGACCTCGTCGTCCGGATCGGGAACGTGGAGGAGGCCTGCCCGATGGGGCTCGCCCCCACCGCCTCCACCGCCGTGCTCCTCGCGGTGGGCGACGCCCTCGCGATGACGGTCCTCGCCGTCCGGCCGTTCGACCGGGAGGGCTACGCCCTCTTCCACCCGGGCGGGAAGCTGGGCCGCGGCCTCATGAAGGTCGGCGAGCTCATGCGGGGAGCGGAGGCGAACCCGGTCGTCCGGGAGGACGAGCCCCTCGCCGCGGCCGTCGCGGTGATGACCGAGACGCCCGGACGCCCCGGGGCGACGAGCGTGGTGGACGCCGCGGGGAAGCTCGTCGGGATCTTCACCGACGGCGATCTCCGGCGGCTCGTGGAGCACGGCGAGACCGACTTCGCCCGGCCGGTCTCCGCGGCGATGGGGCGGAACCCGCGCACGGTCCGCCCCGAGGCGCTCGTCGTGGACGCGGCGCGCGTGCTCCGGCAAGCCCGGATCGACCAGGTGCCGGTGGTGGACGGCGACGGGCGGCCCGTCGGCCTCCTCGACGTGCAGGACCTCCTCGCCGCGAAGATCCTTTGACGGTCGGTCATGACCCTGAACCAGGCGTACCGTCGAGGAGTTCCGCTCGCCCTGAGCTCGTCGAAGGGCGAGGGGGCGTTCGCGCACCGGCCCCGCTCGTGCTTCGACAGGCTCAGCACGAGCGGTTACCCTCCAACCGATCCCGGTTCTCGAACCGTCGTCTAGGCCCGTGAGCCCCAGGTCCTCCAGCGCCCCCCGCCCCCCGCGCACGATCGTCGCCGGAGGCGCGCTCCGGAAGGCCCTCGTCGCGATCTGCCGCCGGCTCCACGAGCGGGACCTCATCGGCGCGGGAGAGGGGAACGTCTCGGTGCGCGCGGGGGAAGGGCGGTTCCTCGTCAGCCCCTCCGGCCGGAACAAGGCGCTCCTCGCCCCGGGCGAGCTCCTCGAGGTGGACGCCGGCGGCCGGGTCCTCCGCGGCCGTGGGCGCCCCTCCACCGAGCTCCGGATGCACCTCGCCGCCTACGCGGCCCGCCCGGACGTGTCCGCGATCGTCCACGCCCATCCCGTGACGGCGGTCGCCCTCACCGTCGCCGGGGTCCCTCCGCCGGACGCCCTCGTCCCGGAGGCGGCGGTCACGCTCGGCCCGATCGCCCTCGCCCCCTTCGCGATCCCCGGGACGGACGAGGTCCCGGCCTCCCTCGCGCCCCTCCTCGCGGACCACGACGTCTTCCTCCTCGAGCGGCACGGCGCGCTCGCCCTCGGGCGAACGCTCGACGAGGCCTTCGACCGGATGGAGACGCTGGAGCGGGTCAGCCGGATCGCCCTCGTCGCGCGGCTCCTCGGTCGCGCCGACCCCCTGCCGCCCGACGCGGTGGAGAAGGTGCTCCGGGCGGCGGGCCAACCGCCGCGGGGACCCCGCGGGGCGTCCCGGTAGAGCGCCGGCCCTCCGGCGCGCTCAGCCCCCGGGCAGGATGCTCGTGCCGAGGTCGAGCGGCACCGGCACCCCGCCGAAGACCGCCTCGCCCTTCACCCTCACGTCGAGGCTCGTGAAGGGGATGAGGAGCCGCGCCACCGCCTTCCCCGCCTTGATCGGAGAGATCTCGATCGGAACGGGCAGGCTCGCGCCTCCACGGGCGGCGATCGGCGCCTCGACGAGGACGTCCGCGCGGACGACCTCCTTCCCGGAGAGGAGGAGCCCGCAGCCGATCCGGCCGGGCGGGACCTCGAAGTCGTTCGGGTTCTCCACGTCGATCCGCATCTCGAGCACGATCTTCTTCGCCGAGGCGGAGCGGAGCACGACCTTCTCCACGCGGATCCGCGGGCGCTTCGGGACCGTCACCTTGCCCGCCTGCGCCATGGGAACCCGCACCTCTCCCGCGGGGGTGGAGAACACGACCGCGCCCCCGAGCGCGTAGTCCGCCTCCCGGTCCTCGGCGAGGGCCTTCGCGAAGCCCGGGAGCCCGGCGAACCGCACCTGCACGGGGAGCGTGAAGGCGTTCGTCCCGGGGGCGCCGGAAGCGTCCATCGCGGGGACGGCGAGCGCCGGGTCGATCGCGCCCTGCGCCGCCCGGCTCCCCTCGAGGTCGAGGGCGTACTCCACCCGCACCGCCGAGATCGGGGTCGTGTTCGGGTTGTCGATCCGCGCGCGGAACGCGAGGGTCCCGCCGACGAAGCCGAGCTTCTCCACCTTCACCGCCTCGAAGGCGACGAGGGGCAGGACGACGGGGAGCGGCGCCGGAGGCGGCGCCTTCTTCGCGTGGGAGCAGGAGGCGAGCACGCCGAGTGCGGCGAGGGCGGCGGTGGCAGGGAGGCGCATCGCTCCATTCGGCCGGGGCCCGGCCTCCGCGTCAAGGGGCACATCGGCGCCCCATCCCCCGCCCGATGGCCGTGCCCGCTTCGATCGACCCCGCCCGTTCGTGGTTCGACAGGCTCACCACGAACGGCCTTGCTTGCACGCAAGCGGCCGTTCGCCCTGAGCCTGTCGAAGGGCGAACGCCGTGGCTCGACGCGAGTGATCACCGCCATGATGGCGGTGCTCGGTTGCGATGACGTCCGCCATGGGGGGTCCGCGGGGAGAGAGTTCCTCCCCCCGCGCAGAGGCGCCGAAGGCGCCGGATCTCCTCATGGCGGCGGCGGAACCGTTCCGATCGAGTCGACCGGGCGCCGCCATGAGCGGGATCACGCCGGGTAGAGCCCCGCCGGGAAGAGGTCCTCCTGGCCGGCGAGCGCGAGGAGCTGGGTCACGGTCCGCCCGGTGCCCGGGACGACGAGCTCCGGACAGAGCTCCGCGAGCGGGGCGAGCACGAACCGGCGCACCGCGAGCCCGGGGTGGGGCACGACGAGGCGCGGCGTGCGGATCACCTCGGCCCCGAAGAGGAGCAGGTCGAGGTCGAGCGTCCGCGCCGCCCAGCGCTCCCCCGTCCGCCTTCGCCCCGCGCCCTTCTCGATCTTCTGCAGCGCCCCGAGGAGCGCCGCCGCGCCGAGCCCGGTCTCGAGCTCCAGGACCGCGTTGAGGTACCGCGGCTGGGGCGGACCGAGCGGCGCGGCGTCCCAGACGCGCGAGGCGCGGAGGAGCGAGACGCGCGGCTCCGCCCGGAGCGCGCGGGCCGCGTGGGCGAGGTGACCCCAGCGATCCCCGAGGTTCGAGCCGACGCCGGCGTACGCGCGCATGGACTCCGGACGTGTACCGTCCTTCCGCCGGCCGCACCAGCACGCGCTTCGCCGCGCCCCCGGGACCCCGCCGCCGTGGAACGAGGACCCGCGCGAGCCGCAAGCCCCTCTTCGTGGTGCGCCCTCCGGGCCCGCCGCCGAAGGCCGGTGATTCCGGGCAGATCGGGCGATCGCCCCTCCTTGGCCGGCGGTATCCCCGGTTCGAGGGGTCGCGGCCCGCGCGGCGCGGGAGTAGAGTGAATCTCGTCGAGCGAACGAACGGCAAAGGAGGCGACCGATCGAAGAGCCGTCCCAGTACCTGACAGACTTGCAGGACTGCCCGGCTTGACCGGGATGGCGCTCGAACCGAAGCGAGCGCGAGCTCGAACGCGAAGAGGCCCGCACCTGCGGGCCTCTTCTGCTTCTTCCCTCGGTCGGCGGGCGCGCCGTGGCTTCGACGCTCACCGGCCCTGCGTGTCGGACGTCACGAAGATCCGCCAGGGAGGGAGTTCTTCCTGCCCGCGGCTCGCAGGCGAGGCAGCTCCGCCGCACGGCGAGCGAACTGCTTCGCCTGCCAGAGCCAGTCCAGACGCTGGCGTGGCGTGAGCCGGAGCCAGGCCCGCCGCTGCTCGCGCTCGTGCTCGGCCCACCCTCCGCCCTTCGAATCCGCCTCAGCCATCCGAGCGCTCCCGCGCCAGCGCCTCGAGGATCTGGACGTCGTCGAGATCCTTCGGCCGGCCGGCCGCCCGCTTGAGGGCGACGAGGTCCTCGATGCTCGCGACCGGGACCTCCAGATCGCCGAGCTCGACCGTGACCGCGCGCCCCAGGGCGGCGGTGAAGGGGAACGGCTCCCGGACGAAGAGGTCGATCTCGGTGGCCGGATGGTCCGGGCTCCAGAGGGTGAAGACGGTGAGCCCCTTCTCGTCGATCCAGCCCTGGCGCACGCCCGGGTCGGCGAAGAGGGACGCGTCCACCGGGGCCCGGGGGCGGTACCCGAGACCGGCGAGCGCCTTCACCGCACGGGAGGCGTTGTCGCGGTCGAGGCCGACCACGAGGTCTAGGTCGGCGGTGAACCTCGGGTGACCGTGGAGGACCACGGCGACCCCGCCGACGACGAGGTAGCGTACGTCCTCGCGCTGGAGCGCCGCGAAGACGAGCTCGAAGTCGCTCTCCACCACGGGCGCAGCCTAGACGACCGAGCGCGGTTCGGGAACACCCCCATGAAGAGCGAAACGCAAGTCGGACTTCTGGCCGCCTCACGTCACCGGGTTCCGCAGGACGCCGATCCCCGGGATCTCCACCTCGACCCAGTCGCCCCGCCGGATCGGGCCCACCCCCTCGGGCGTCCCGGTCGCGACGACGTCGCCTGGGAGGAGCGTCATCACGTGCGAGATGAAGGAGAGGAGCGCGAACGGGTCGTGGACCATGTCCCGCGTGTGGCCCCGCTGCCGCTCCTCGCCGTTCACGCGGCAGACGACGGAGACGTCCATCGGGTCGATGCCCGTCTCGACGACCGGCCCCACCGGGCAGAAGGTGTCGAACCCCTTCGCGCGGGTGAACTGCTTCTCCTCGCGCTGGATGTCCCGGGCGGTGACGTCGTTCAGGCAGGCGTAGCCGAACACCGCGAGCCTCGCCTCCGTCGCGCTCGCGCGGGAGAGGGTCCGGCCCACGACCACGGCGAGCTCCGCCTCGTGGTGGACCTCCTTCGACTGCTCCGGGCAGCGGATCGCCTCCTGCGGCCCGGCCACCGCGGTCGATGGCTTCATGAAGAGGAGGGGAACCGGCGGGACCTCGTTGCCGAGCTCCTTCGCGTGGGCCCGGTAGTTCCGCCCGATGCAGACGACCTTCGAGGGCTCCACCGGGGCGAGGAGCGTGACGCCGGCGAGCGGGATCGGCTTCCCCTCGGGGAGGCCCCCCGCCCACGGCGCCGCGGAGAGCGCGCGGAGGCGCTCCCCCTCGATCGCCCCGTAGCGATCCCGGCCCTCGACGCGGAAGCGGCAGACCCTCACGTCGCCCTCAGCCCGAGGACGTCGGCCATGTCGTAGAGCCCGGCCGGCTTCCCCGCGATCCACCGCGCCGCGCGGATCGCGCCGCGCGCGAACTGCTCGCGGGAGGTCGCCCGGTGGGTGAGCTCGAGCCGCTCCCCATCGCCGCAGTAGTAGACCGTGTGCTCGCCGACGACGTCCCCGCCGCGGAGCGTCTGGACGCCGATCTGCCAGGGCGGGCGCTCCCCCAGGATCCCGTGGCGCGCGTACGCGAGCGCGTCCTTCGGGTCCCGGCCGAGCGCCTCGGCCGCGACCTCGGCGAGCCGGACGGCGGTGCCCGAGGGGGCGTCGCGCTTCTTCTTGTGGTGGAGCTCCACGATCTCGACGTCGTAGGCGTCGCCGAGGACCTTCGCCGCCTGGCGGACGAGCTCGAAGAGGACGTTCACGCCGGCGCTCATGTTCGGCGAGAGGACGACCGGGATCCTCTTCGCCGCCGCCGCGACGGCCGCCTTCGCCTCCGGCGTGAACCCCGTCGAGCCGATGACGAGCGCGACGCCCTTCTCCGCGCAGAGGGCGGCGTGGCGCGCGGAGGCCTCGTGGCTCGTGAAGTCGATCACCGCGTCCGCGCCGGCGAGCGCCCTGGCGAGGTCGTCCACGACGGCCACCCCCACGGGGCCGAGCCCCGCGAGCGCCCCCGCGTCCTGGCCCACCGCCGCCCCGGACCGCTCCACCGCCCCCGCGAGCGCCATCCCCTCGGTCGCGCGCACGAGGCGGACGATCTGCGTCCCCATCCGGCCGGCGGCGCCGGTGACCACGACCTTGACCATGGGTTCTCCCTGCCCGCGCCGCGGGCCTCGGCGGCCCTAGGCGACCTTCAGCCCGAACCTCGTCATCGCCTCGCGGATCTTCGCGAGGTTCGCGTCGGAGACCGGCGCGAGCGGCAGCCGGAGCTCGCCCGAGGCCTTCCCGAGGAGCGCGACGGCCGCCTTCACCGGCCCGGGGTTCGTCTCGACGAACATCATCCGGTTGAGCTCCGCCATCGCGACCTGCTTCTCGAGCGCCTTCGCCATCTCGCCCTTCCGGGCGGCGACGACGAGCTCCTTCATCGCCCGCGGGGCGACGTTGCCGATGACGGAGATCACGCCGTGCCCGCCGCAGGCGATGTAGGGGAGGACGGTGAAGTCGTCGCCGGAGAGGTAGGAGATCGCGTCCTTCCCGATCTTCTCCACGAGCTGGACCTGCCGGTCCATGTTCGCCGTCGCCTCCTTGATCGCGACGATGGCCCCCGCCTTCGCGAGCCGCGCGACGGTGTCGGGCATCATGTCCACCGACGTCCGGCCCGGCACGTTGTAGGCGACGACCGGGAACCTCGCGGCCTCCCAGACGGCCATGTAGTGGCGGTAGAGCCCCTCCGGCGTCGGCTTGTTGTAGTAGGGCGTGACGACGAGGGCGGCGTCGGCCTCGAGCTCCTTCGCCGCCTTCACCGACTCCACCGCCTCCCAGGTCGCGTTCGACCCCGCGCCGGCGATCACGGCGGCGCGCCCCTTCACCGCCTCCACGGTCGCGCGGATGACGTCGGCCCGCTCCTTCGCGTTCAGGGTGGCCCCCTCGCCGGTCGTGCCGCAGGGGACGATGCCGTCGGTCCCCTCGGCGATGTGCCACTCCACGAGCTCGCGCAGGGCCGCGAGATCGGGCGCCCCGTCCTTCATCGGGGTGACGATCGCCACCATCGAACCTTCGAAACGCGCCATGGGGGGCTCCTCGCAGAGGGGCTCGTGTGGGGAAGAGTGGCCGACTCTAACCCAACCCCGCGCGGACGGGGAACGCCCCCCGGGAGCGTCCCCGCGGCCGGCGGGGCGGCCCTCAGCCCCTCCGGCGGCCTCCCCCGGGCCGCGGCGCCTCCCCCCGCACGAGATCGGCGTACGTCTCCCGTCGCCGGGCGAGGTGCGCCTCCTTCCCGTCCACGAGGACCTCCGCCGCGCGCGGGCGGGAGTTGTAGTTCGAGGACATCGCGAAGCCGTAGGCGCCGGCCGAGCGGACGGCGAGGAGGTCCCCCGGACGCGGCTCGGGCATCCGGCGCCTCCGGGCGAGGAAGTCGGAGGACTCGCAGACCGGGCCGACCACGTCGCAGACGAGCTCCCGCGCCCCGGCCCGCGGCCGCCCCGCCTGCTCGATGTCGTGGTGCGCCTCGTAGAAGCTCGGCCGGACGAGGTCGTTCATCGCCGCGTCCACGACGACGAAGGTCTTCCTTCCGCTCCTCTTCACGTGGAGCACCCTCGTCGCGAGGATCCCGGCGTTCCCGACGAGGACCCGGCCCGGCTCGAGGAGGACCTCGCCGGGAAACCGGGCGAGCGCCTTGCCGATCGCCCGCCCGTACTCGTCCGGGTGGGGCGGCTCCTCGTCCCGGTAGGTGATCCCGAGCCCTCCCCCCACGTCCACGTGCCCGAGCGGGATCCCCATCCCCTCGATCTCCTTCGCGAGGGCGAGGACGCGGGCGATCGCGTCGAGGAACGGGCGCACCGAGGTGATCTGCGAGCCGATGTGGCAGGCCACCCCCTTCACGGCGAGGGCGGGATCCCTCGCGGCGAGCGGGTAGAGGCGGCGCGCCTCCTCGATCGAGACGCCGAACTTGTTCTCGCGGAGGCCGGTGGAGATGTACGGGTGGGTCCTCGGATCCACGTCCGGGTTCACCCGGAGCGCGACGGGCGCGCGGGCGCCGACCCGCCGGGCGACGATCGAGATCCGCGCGAGCTCGGAGGCGCTCTCCACGTTCAGGACGCGGACGCCCGCCTCGAGCGCGAAGGCGATCTCGTCGTCCCGCTTCCCGACCCCGGAGAAGACGACCTTGCGCGGGTCGCCGCCGGCCCTGAGCACCCGGAAGAGCTCGCCGCCCGAGACGATGTCGAAGCCGGAGCCGAGGCGCGCGAAGAGGGAGAGGACGGCGAGGTTCGAGTTCGCCTTCACCGCGTAGCAGACGACGTGCCGGATCCCGGCGAGCGAACGGTGGAGGACCTTCCAGTGCCGGGTGAGCGTCGCCGACGAGTAGACGTAGAGGGGCGTCCCGTGCCGCCTCGCGAGCTCCTCGAGCGGGATCGCCTCCGCGTGGAGCTCGCCGCGCTTGCGCTGGAAGTGGTTCACGGCCTCTTCTCCCCTCCCTGCGCGGGCGGCTCCGCGGCCGGGGCCGGGGCGGCCGGGGGGAGCGGCGGCCGGGGCGGCGCCTTCACGCCGCAGGCCCCGAGGAGCACCAGCACGAGGCCGAGGGCGCCAGCGCGGATCACTTCCGCTCCCGGCCGAGCGCCTTCTCCCACCGGGCGAGCTCGCGCGCCACCTGCTTCGGGCCCGGCCCGCCGGGGAGCTCCCGCCGGCGCAGGCTGCGCCGGGCGTCGAAGACCCGGAGGACCTCCCGATCGAACCGCGGGTGGAACGCCTTCCACTCCGCCGCGCCGAGCTTCGAGATGGGCCTCCCCTGCCGCTTCGCCGCGGCCGCGGCCTTGCCCACCGCCTCGTGCGCCTCGCGGAAGGGCACCCCGCGCTCCACGAGCCACTCCGCCGCGTCCGTGGCGAGGGCGTCTCCGTCCCCGAGCGCCTCCTCCATCCGGTCCGCGTGGAAGGTCGCCGTGTCGATCGCCCCCGCCACCGCGTCGGCGGTGAGGGCGAGCGCCTCGGCCGCGCCGAGGAGGGGCCGCTTGTCCTCCTGGAGATCGCGGTTGTAGGAGAGCGGCAGGCTCTTCACGACGGCGAGGAGCGCGACGAGGTCCCCGATCGCCCGCCCCGCCCGCCCCCGGGCGAGCTCGCCCACGTCGGGGTTCTTCTTCTGGGGCATGAGGGAGGAGCCGGTCGCGAAGGCGTCCGCGAGCGACATGAAGCCGAACTCCTTCGTGGTCCAGAGCACGATCTCCTCGCCCACCCGGGAGAGGTGGACCGCCGCGAGCGCGCAGGCGAAGAGGAGCTCGAGGGCGCTGTCCCGATCGGACACCGCGTCGAGGGAGTTCCGCGTGACGCCCGAGAGGCCGAGCGCCTTCGCCGTCGCCTCCCGGTCGAGGGGGAGGGTCGTCCCCGCGAGGGCGCCCGAGCCGAGGGGCGAGATCGCCGCCCGGCGCCTCACCTCGGCGAGCCGCTCCCGGTCCCGCCCGAAGGCCTCCGCGTGGGCGAGGAGGTGGTGGGCGAGGGAGACGGGCTGCGCCCGCTGGAGGTGCGTGTAGCCGGGGAGGATCGTCGCCTGGTGCTCGCGGGCCCTGCGGACGAGGGCCCGGAGGAGCCGGACGAGGGCCGCGTCCGCCCGGTCGCAGGCGCCGACGGCGAAGAGCCGCTCGTCGAGCGCGACCTGGTCGTTCCGGCTCCGCCCGGCGTGGAGGTACCCCGCGTCCTTTCCGACGAGCTCGCCGAGCCGCCGCTCCACGTGGGTGTGGACGTCCTCGAGCGAGGGGTCGAAGCGGATCTTCCCCGCCGCGAACTCCTCGCGCACCCGATCCAGCCCCTCGACGATGCGCCGCGCGGCGGCCTTCGGGACGATCCCCCGGGCGGCGAGCATCGCGACGTGGGCCTGGCTGCCGCGGATGTCCTCCGCGTACAGGGCCGCGTCGTCGTGGATGGAGACGGACAGGGCGACGAGCCGGGGATCGGCCTCCCCGGCGAGCGCCGCCCGGGACACGGGCTTCGCCAATTCTTTCGCTCTCATGCGGGAGGCGGGACGTTAGCATGTGCCCGGGCGGGCCGGAATCCCGGCCCGCGCCGCTGGCTCCCAGAGGTGGAGGAGGAACCCATGTCGAGCGAGATGGTCGTCACCCTGCCGGGCGGGAAGCGGGTGGACACGCAGGTCGGGGGGCACGTCGTCCGGACCGACCAGCCGGTCTCGAACGGGGGCGAGGACAGCGCCCCCGCCCCCTTCGGCCTCTTCCTCGCCGCGATCGGCACCTGCGCCGGGATCTACGTGGCCGGCTTCTGCCAGAAGCGCGGGCTCCCCACCGAGGGGATCCGGCTCCTCCAGCGGAACCACTTCGACCCGGAGACGGGCGTCCTCTCGCGGGTCGAGCTCGACGTGGAGGTCCCGCCCTCGTTCCCGGAGAAGTACCGGGACGCCCTCGTGCGCGTGGCCGACCAGTGCGCCGTGAAGAAGGCGATCCAGGCCCAGCCGGTCTTCGAGGTGCGGACGGTCGTACCGCGTCCGTGACCGCATCCGAACGTCGGAAAGCTGCCGCCCGGCCAGGCCCCCGCGCAGCGCGCCAGCGCGAAGCGGGGGCCCAACGCCCTGCGGGCTCCTAGCGCATCACCGGCTGGGTCGCCGTCACGCCCGGCTGTGGCTGGGCGGGGGCGACGGGGCGCGGTTCGATCCGCTCGCCCCTCGCGAGCATCTTGAGGGAGAGCGAGAGGAGGGAGGCGAGGAGCTCGCCCGAGCCCGGCACGTCGAGCTTGCGGTAGATCCGCTTGCGGCGGGCGCGGATCGTCTCGGGCGACACGCCCGCGGCGGCCGCGGAGTCCTTGCACGCGAAGCCCTGGGCGATCCGCAGCACCTCCGCCCGCTCGGCCGGGGTGAGCGTCGTCCCCTCCATGAACCTGGCGGCGAACGGCGTGAGGATCTCGATGTCGATCTGGGCCATATCTTTCTCCCGGACTGGGCCCTGGTTGGGGGCCGTTTGGACTGCCGGAGGCTGGCTCCGACCGGGTCCGGGTTCTCGCTGCTCGCCCCGGCTTGGTCAGACCCAGACCGGCACCCCGACCTTAACAACGCCCCACCTGGTTGGCACCCCCTAGGTGCTCTTTTTTCGCAACCCACCGTGAGCTCACGGAAATTGCCCTGTGATTCCCTGACGGGTCGTCGCAGGGATTGCGCGCTTACGCCACATGGGGCCCTCGTACCGAGCGAGCTCGCGGCCGCCGCGCCCGCCGCCCCTGAGGGAGCGCCCGGCCTCCCCGACCCCGACCCCGACCCCGAGCCCTCCGGGCCCGCGGGCTCGAAGCGGGTCGCGTGCCGGCCGATCAGGCGATCGAGATCCGATCGCGCTTCTTCACGGGGTCGGCCGGCTCGGCCCGGTCGCCGCCCGCGGCGCGCGCCCTCGCGAGGGCCTCCCCGGCGCGCTTCACGAGCCCCCCGAAGGAGACCGTGCCGTCTCCGCCGTGGGTCGCGACCCCCACGCTCGCGGTGAGCCGCGGGCTCGACTCCCGGTCGCGCACGACGGCCGCGAGCCGCCTCGCGACCCGCAGCCCCCCGTCCGCCTTCGTGTGCGGCATCACGACGACGAAGCGCTCGCCGGAGAAGGGGACCGCCACGTCGATGTCGCGGAGGGTCCCGGAGACGACGCCCAGGATCGCGCCGAGGAGCTGGGTCCGGGTGCGCGGGGCGAGCTTCGCCGCCTTCTCCTCCCAGCCGTCCACCGCGAGGAGGGCGAGGGAGAGCGGGTGGCCGTATCGCTTGGAGCGCTTCACCTCCGCGAGGAGGAGCCGCTTCAGGAACTCGAGATCGCGCCCTCCCCCGGGCCTCGCCCCGGCGCGGGCCTCGAGCTCGGCGATCCGGACGGACCGCTCCCGGAGCTTTGCGGCGAGGGCGCAGACGCTCGCCACCCCCGAGGCCGTGAACGGGGCCTCGAGCACGGCGTCCGCCTCCGCGCGGGCCGCCGCCCTCGCCTCGGCGGCGTCCACGAGGAGGAGCACGACGGGGAGGTGCGGGTCGGCCCGGCGGAGGGACTCGACGAGGTGGCCCCCCGCCTGCGCGCCGCGGACGAGGGCGGCGCAGTGACTCCCCTCGCCGGCCCTCGCCACGGCCTCGGCCGGCGCGACCGCGTCCACGCCGACGTCCCGCTCCTCGAGGTCCCGCCGGATGGCCGTGATCACGGCCCGCGTGTCGTCCACGAGGAGAATGCGGCGCGCCATGGGGCCGGTAATGTACCATCCTCGTCTCGTGGCTCCATCCGGACGCATCGCCCTCGCGCAGGTCGACACCACGGTGGGGGACTTCGACGGCAACGCCGCGAAGGTTCGCGCCGCCACGGGGCGGGCGAGGGCGGCCGGCGCGGCGCTCGTCGTCTTCCCAGAGCTCACCCTCTGCGGGTACCCGCCCCGCGACTTCCTCGACCTCCCGGAGTTCCTCGAGCGGGCCGGACGGACCCTCCGGGACCTCGCCCAGGCGGCCGAGTGGTCGAGGGACGTCGGCGTCGTCGTGGGATTCCCCGAGGCGGCCTCCGGGGCCCCTCCGCCGGGGGTCTACAACGCCGTCGCCCTCCTCGCCGGCGGGAAGGTCGCCGCGGTGGGCCGGAAGTCGCTCCTGCCGACGTACGACGTCTTCGACGAGAGCCGGTACTTCCTCCCCTCCGACCGATCGACGGCGGCGCGCGCGGCCCCCTTCCACCTGCGGATCGGGCTCTCCGTCTGCGAGGACGTCTGGAACGACAAGCACTTCTGGGACCGGCCCCGGTACGCGCGCGATCCCGTCGCCGACCTCGCCCGCGACGGCGCCGGGCTCGTCGTGAACGTCTCCGCCTCGCCCTACGCCATCGGGAAGCCGGCGCTGCGGGAGCGGATGCTCGCCGCGAGCGCGAAGGGGCACGGCCTCCCGATCGCCCTCGCGAACCAGGTGGGCGGGAACGACGCCCTCGTCTTCGACGGCGGCTCGATGCTCGTCGCGAAGGACGGCCGGATCCTCGCGCGGGCGCCGCTCTTCCGGGAGGCGCTCGTCGTCGCCGACCTCGAGGGCGGCCGCGCCGACGTCCTCGGCCTCGACGGCGCCCCCCTCCCCGCCGCCCCTCCGCCCTCCGCGGACCCGCTCGCGGACGAGGTCCTCTCCGCCCTCGTCCTCGGCGTCCAGGATTACGGGCGGAAGTGCGGCTTCCGCTCCGCCGTCGTCGGGCTCTCGGGAGGCATCGACTCCGCCCTCACCGCCTGCGTCGCCGCGGACGCCCTCGGACCCGGGAACGTCCTCGGCGTCGCGATGCCCTCCCGCTACAGCTCCTCCCACTCCCGGGAGGACGCGGCGGAGCTCGCCCGGAACCTCGGGATCCGGTTCCGGGAGATCGCGATCGAGCCGATGCACGCGGCCTTCTCGGCGCAGCTCGAGGAGGCCGAGGGGAGGCCGCTCGGGGATCTCGCCGACCAGAACGTCCAGGCGCGGATCCGCGGGCAGATCCTCATGGCCCTCTCGAACGACACCGGCGGGCTCGTCCTCTCCACCGGGAACAAGAGCGAGCTCGCGGTCGGGTACTGCACCCTCTACGGGGACATGGCGGGGGGCCTCGCCGTGATCGGCGACGTCCCGAAGACGCTCGTCTACCGGGTGGCCCGGGCGGCGAACGCGCGGGCGGGTCGCGCGCTCGTCCCGGAGCGGACCTTCACGAAGCCGCCGTCCGCGGAGCTCCGGCCGGACCAGACGGACCAGGACACGCTCCCCCCGTACGACGTCCTCGACGACATCCTCCACGCCTACGTCGAGGAGCGGCTCTCCCTCGAGGCGATCGTGGCCCGCGGCCACGCGGAGGAGGTCGTGCGGAGGGTGCTCCGGATGGTCGTCGCGAGCGAGTACAAGCGGCGGCAGGCGGCGCCCGCGCTCAAGGTGTCGGAGAAGGCGTTCGGGGAGGGGCGGCGGTTCCCGATCGCGCACGGGTACCGGTACTGAGGTGCCCGCCCGGGTCGGCGCCGGGGCGCCCAGTTCGGCCCCGGGTTACCGAAACCCGACACCTCCGAGGACGGCGGCGGCGATCCTACTGGATGTCCGCACGGTAGGCGCGAATCCGGGTGATTCGCCCTCTCTTCGTCTCGATCTCGATTCGCCCGATGACCTAGCTCGAATCCGGTCACCGTCTCCCCGTAGCCGCCCGATGCATCCGGCTCCACGAGCAGGTAGGCCTTCCCCCCCACCGTCTTCAAGACGAAGCACTTCACGAGCGCGGACGCTTCGCCCTCCGGCGCGTAGTGACACGCGGGGGCTTCTGGGAAGATCCCCTCGCGCCACTCCCTTCCCCGCCCTAGACTCCGGCCACCTCAGAGAAAGGGCGATCCCCCGTGACCCTCCACTCCCCGCTCGTCTTCCTCCACATCCTGTCCGTCGCCGTCTGGATCGCCGCCGCCCTCTGGGTGGCGGGCGACGTCCGGCGGACGCTCGCCCTCGGGCGCCCGCACGTGGACGTCCTCGCCACGCGGATCCGGCCGGCCCTCGGCCTCGACGCCATCGCCGGGATCGCGACGCTCGTCACGGGCGGCCTCCTCCTCTGGGACATGGGTACGTTCCACCCCCGCCCGGGGATCATGGCCGGGATCGTCTTCGCGATCGTCCGGCTCTTCCTCCTCGGCAGCATGCGCCGGGCCGCACGCGGGATCCTCACCCGGCTCGGCGCCGGGGAGGCGGTGGTGCCCACGGATCCCGCCGCCCGGAAGATGTCGAAGCTCGCCGGGATCGCGCACGTGCTCTGGCTCGCCGCGCTCGCCGGGATGGTGTTCCCGATCTGACTCTCGTCGCAGGTGGCCCGCGCCGTCCGCCCTTCGACAGGCTCGGGGCGAACGGCTCCTTCTCCGTCCGTTCGTGGTGACTCCCGGGCTCGGGGGAACCGCGAACGGTGTACCGCTCACCAGATCCGGAGGACCGCGGCGAGGACGAGCCAGAGCGGAACGCCGGCGAGGAGGAGGGCGATCCAGGCCGCCTGGAGCGTGCGGCGGCGCCGGGGATCGAGGCCGGGCCGGAGCGCGAGCGCCCGGAGCCCGCCCGCGGCGAAGTAGCCGAGGAGGAGGGGCCCGAGGAGGGCGAGGAGCTTCGGGAGGGGCAGGGAGAGCACGGAAACCCGGACCGAGCCGCGACGTTCGCCCTTCGACAGGCTCAGGGCGAACGGACCTCGTATTTCAGTCCGTTCGCGGTGACCCCTCGACGGGCTCGGGGCGAACGGACCTCGTTTTCGGAATGTTCGTGGTGACCCTTCGACAGGCTCGGGGCGAACGGACCTCGTTTTCAGAATGTTCGTGGTGACCCTTCGACAGGCTCGGGGGACCACGAGCGGGCGTGGATCGCGCGCCGCGACCCGGCACGAAGGAGGACCGCGCCGGCGGTCCTCAGACCTGCATCACGTCCTTCTCCTTCGCGGCGACGATCTCGTCGATCTTCTTCACGCCCTCGTCCGTCTCCTTCTGCATCTTGTCGAGGGCCTTCTTCGCGTCGTCCTCGGAGATGTCGCCGTCCTTCTGCGCCACCTCGATGAGCTCCTTCGCGTCGCGGCGCTCGTTGCGGACGGCGATCTTGTGATCCTCCCCCTTCACCTTCACCTGCTTCACGATCTCCTTGCGCCGCTCCTCGGTGAGCGGGGGGATCGGCACCCGGACGAGGTCCTTGTCCGACTGGGGGTTCAGGCCGAGGTTCGCGTCCCGGATCGCCTTCTCGATCGGCGGGATCATCTGCTTCTCCCAGGGCTTCACCACGATGAGGCGCGCCTCGGGGACGGAGAGGGTCGCCACCTGGTTCAGCGGGGTCGGCGTGCCGTAGTAGTCCACCCGGACGCCGTCGAGGAGGTGCAGGTTCGCGCGCCCGGTCCGGACGTTCGAGAGCTCGCGCCGGAGATCCTCCAGGGTCTTCCCGATCCGCTCGTGCAGGTCCTTCAGGATGTCTTCGGAGACGCCCATGGCTCCCTCGTCTGTTCAGGCCTCGGACCGCGCGCGGGTGTTCCCGCGGCGGACCACCGTCCCGATCTCGTCGCCGAGCACCACGCGGCGCACGTTGCCGCGGCCGGTGAGGTCGAAGACGACGATGGGCAGGTCGTTGTCCATGCAGAGGCTGATGGCGGTCGAGTCCATCACCTTCAGGTTCTTCTTCAAGACGTCGATGTAGCTGAGCTGCTTGAACTTCGTGGCGCCCGGGTTCTTCTTCGGGTCGTCGCTGTAGACGCCGTCCACCTTCGTCGCCTTGAGGAGCACGTCCGCGTGGATCTCCATGGCGCGGAGCGAGGCGGCGGTGTCGGTCGTGAAGTAGGGGTTCCCCGTCCCGGCCGCGAAGATCACCACCCGCCCCTTCTCGAGGTGGCGGATCGCGCGGCGCCGGATGTAGGGCTCCGCCACCTGGTGCATCTCGATGGCCGACTGGACGCGGGTCATCACCCCGAGCTTCTCGAGGGCGTCCTGCAGGGCCATCGCGTTGATCACCGTCGCGAGCATCCCCATGTAGTCGGCGGAGGACCGGTCCATCCCCTCCGTCGCGCCGGAGACGCCGCGGAAGATGTTCCCGCCGCCGATCGTGAGGGCGACCTCGACGCCGAGCTCCACGACGTCCTTCACGTCCTGGGCGATGGAGGTGAGGGTCTTCGGCGAGATCCCGTACTTGCCGTCCCCCATGAGCGCCTCGCCCGAGAGCTTGAGGAGGATGCGCTTGTAGGTGGGCTTCGGGCTCGATCGCTCGGAGGGCATGGTCGGCGCGTTGTACCGGCGGGCGCCCGGGTCGGTCAACGGCGCCGCGGTCGGGGGATTCTACACGAAAACCGCGGAGGTCCGCTCAGGGGCCGTGAGGGAATCCCCGGACCGAGCCGGGCGGTCGAGGAGCAAGCAGCGCAAGGCGCGCCGACCGAGCATATCCCGCCGATATGTGAGGGAGGCGCAACGCAGCGATGCGCATCGGCCGTCCGGCGAAGGGAGGGGATTTCTTCACGGCCCCTCAGGAAGCGGAGCCCTCGGCCCCGCCCGCGCCCCTGCGCCGGCGGCGGCGCCCCCCGCGGCGGCGGCGCTTCCGGC
>JBBIPT010000046.1:0-19423 GCA_037442705.1 Anaeromyxobacter sp. | reverse complement strand
GGGCGCCCGGGGCTTCGGCGGGACCGCGAAGGACGGCGGCGGGTACCCGGAGGGCGGCGGGGGCGGCGGCCGGAGCCCGGGGGTCTGGACCCCCACCCCGAAGGCCGGGAGCTCCGGCCCCGGCAGCGGGGTCACCACCGGCGGGAACGGCGCCTGGGCCCGGCCCCGCTCCGCCGCCTCCACGACCTGGAAGAAGCTCGCGAGCTCGGCGATGTTCCCGAGCCGCTTCCACTGCTCCCCCGCGTGCGAGATCTCGTCGTCGCGCGAGACCTTCCGCTCGATGATCCACTTCTGCAGCGTGGTGAGCTCGCGGAACGTGAAGATGTTCCCGTTCGCCTGGCGGACCCGCCACTCCCGCTGCCGCTCCGCGTCATGGGGGAGGTCCCCCGCCGGCGAGCCGGCCCGCGGCGCGGCCGCGGTGGCGGGCACCGGGGAGCCGTGGAGCTCCTCCGGCTTCACCGGGACGGTGACGACGAGCTCCTTCTTCTTCACCTTGAAGAGGTGGCCGCAGTTCGTGCACTGGACCGCGAGGCCGGCGGGGGTCACCTGCTCGTCGTCGAAGACGTACTGGGCCCTGCAGCGCTCGCAGCGGACGTCCATGGAACTCCGGGGGAAACCAGGCGTTCTGAGGGGCCATTCTACGCGAGGTCCGCGAGGCGCTGAAAAATTGACCGGGAGGTACCCCCCGATATCCTCGCCCAGGCAGGCCCTCGTGTACGCGTGGGTGGCGGCGACTCGTGAGGTGGCGGCGGCGCATGGGCAAGCCCAAGGGAAACAGGCGTCTCTCCGAGAGGGAGCGCTCACGCCGTGGCCCTTCGGCCCGGGCGCGCGAGCCGCGCTCCCCGCCCCCATCGCCTCGCACCGGGATGGCCCGCGACGTGGGGGCGGTCGTCCTCCTCGCCCTCGCCGCCGCCTCCGCGCTCGCGCTCGCGACCTTCTCCTCCCTCGACGGCGCCCTCATCGCGCGGGGGATCGAGCCCGCGAACCTCTGCGGCCCCGTGGGCCACCGGGCCTCGGCCGGGCTCTACGGCGTGCTCGGCCTCTCCGCGCTCGTCCTCCCCTTCGCGCTCGCCGGCGCCGCGCTCCGGCTCTTCCAGGGCGCGCCGCCGCGGATCACCCTCGTGGCGGCGGGGGCCTACGCCGTCCTCATCCTCTCCTTCGCGACGCTCGCCCACCTCGCCCTCGAGGGGCGCGTGGAGGTCTCCTTCCCGGCGGGCGGCCTCGTGGGCGCCGCGGTCTCGGGCTTCTCGGAGCGGCTCCTCTCCACCTGGGGCACCGCGATCGTCGTCGTCGCGACGGGGACCGCCTCCCTCATCGTCGCCACGGACCTCAAGGTGCGAGCCGTCGCGGCAACCGTCGCCGGGCTCTTCCGCGCGGCCGCCGGCTTCCTCTCCTCCCGCGTCGCGGACGCGGTGGAGGAGCACCGCGCCGCCGTCGCCGAGTTCCGGGCCGAGGAGGTGGCGGGGCGCGCGGAGCGCGCCGAGGCGGAGGCCGAGGACCTCGCGGACACGGCCGAGATCGAGGCGGCGGGAGACGAGGACCGCGCCGAGGCGCGCGCCGTCGCAGGCGCCCTCGCGCTGGAGCACGTCCGCCGCGCGGCCTTCGAGGATCCCCCGTGGGCCGGCCCGGGCGAGGACGAGGAGGCCGTCGAGGAGCCGCCCCGGCGGAAGCGGAGGGAACGCCCCGCGCGGCCGGCCGGGGAGGAGACGGCCGAGCCCCCCGCCGCCGCCGGTCCGGAGCAGGAGGCCGCGCCCGGGCCGGTGGGCGGAGAGCCCCTCCCGCCGGTGAAGCCGGAGATCGTCGTCTCCCAGGCGATGCTCGACCGGGGGGGCAGGAAGAGGAAGGAGAAGAAGGAGCCGGCCTTCGCCTTCACCAAGGCGGGCGACGTCTTCCGGCTCCCGTCCACGTCCCTCCTCGACCGCCACGAGGAGAAGGCGAAGGACGTGGACGCGGGATCGCTCACGCGGGTCGCCGAGGTGATCGTGGCGACGCTGCGGCAGCACGGCATCGAGGGCTCGATCAAGCACATCCGCCCCGGCCCCGTCGTGACGCTCTACGAGTTCTCTCCGGTCGCGGGGGTGAAGCTCGCCCGCATCGAGAACCTCGACAAGGAGCTCACGATGGCGCTCAGCGCCACCCGGATCCGGATCATCGCGCCGATCCCGGGCAAGGGCGTCGTGGGGATCGAGGTCCCGAACCGCGACCGCGCCCTCGTCTACCTCCGCGACGTCCTCGAGTCGGAGGGCTTCGCCCGCGCGGGCGGCCTGCTCCCCCTCGGCCTCGGGAAGAACATCGAGGGCGCCCCCTACTGCGTGGACCTCCAGCGGATGCCGCACCTCCTCATCGCGGGGACGACCGGCTCGGGCAAGTCGGTCGGCCTCAACACGATGATCCTCTCCCTCCTCTACCGGCAGACGCCGGCCGAGGTGCGGCTGATCATGGTGGACCCGAAGATGACGGAGCTCTCCGCCTACGAGAGCATCCCGCACCTCCTCCTGCCGGTGGTCACCGATCCCCAGAAGGCCGCCCGCGCGCTCCAGTGGGCGGTGGACGAGATGGAGCGGCGGACGCAGATCCTCGCGGACACGGGCTCCAAGGACCTGAAGAGCTACAACCAGAAGGTCGAGAAGCTCCGCGCGGAGGGGAGGAGCTTCGAGGATCGGGACGCCGCCGCGCCCCCCCGGAAGCTCGTCGTCGTGGACCTCACCGCGGGCGAGACGGAGGAGGAGGCCGCCGCCCGCGCCGCCGCCGGCGAGGAGACCGGGGCGGAGGCCCCCCCGCTCGGCGCGAGCCCGGAGTTCGAGGACCCCACCGCCCCGCCGCCCCGGGATCCGATCGCCGCCCGGGAGGAGCCGCGCCTTCCGCAGAAGCTCCCCTACATCGTCGTCGTGATCGACGAGCTCGCCGACCTCATGATGACCGCGCCGCGCGAGGTGGAGATCTCCCTCGCCCGGCTCGCCCAGAAGGCGCGGGCCACGGGCATCCACCTCATGGTCGCGACGCAGCGCCCGTCCACCGACGTCGTGACCGGGATGATCAAGAACAACTTCCCGGCCCGCATCAGCTTCCGGCTCGCCTCCCGCCACGACTCCCAGACGATCATCAACGGCCCGGGGGCGGAGACGCTCCTCGGCGACGGCGACATGCTCGTCCTCACCGCGACGCAGCCCGTGACCCGGGTCCAGGGCGCCTTCGTCTCCGAGGAGGAGCTCCACCGCGTCGTGGACTTCCTCAAGCAGCAGGGGCGGCCGGTCTACGACGACTCCATCCTGAAGGCGCGCGAGTCCTCCGAGCGGGGCCAGGACTCCGACGAGGACGACCCGATCTACGACCAGGCCGTCGACCTCGTCTCCCGGATGGAGGAGGTCTCCGTCTCGAAGCTCCAGCGCGAGATGCGGCTCGGCTACAACAAGGCCGCGAAGATCATCGAGCGGATGGAGCGCGAGGGGATCGTCGGGCCCGCGAACGGCGTGAAGCCGCGGCAGGTCCTCGTCCGCCCCGCCGGCGAGGCGAGCGCCGTGACCAACGTCTGACGGCCGCGCCGGCCGTCCAGCCCCTGCTCCCCGTGCGTGGCCGGCCGCTGGCCGCCCGGGCGCTTCGACGGCGCTGCGTCTTGACCGTTCGCCCTGAGCCTGTCGAAGGGCGAGCCTCGACGACGCCGCTCCCCGTGCGTGGCCGGCCGCTGGCCGCCCGGGCGCTTCGACGGCGCTGCGTCTTGACCGTTCGCCCTGAGCCTGTCGAAGGGCGAGCCTCGACGACGCCGCTCCCCTTGCGTAGCCGGCCGCTGGCCGCCCGGGCCGCCGTTCTCCGTGCGTTACCGCACGCTGGCCGCCCGGGCCGCCGTTCCGCCGTGTGCTCGGCGCGCACGGCGTGGGCGTGACGTGCGCGCTTGCTTGCGTCGCTCGATGCGCGTCGGTCCGAACTCGCTTCGGCGCGTCGCTGCGCGGCGCCGAAGCTCAGACAACGGACCTCCCCCTTCGACAGGCTCAGGGCGAACGGCCGCGGGGTGCGCGGAGGCGGGTCGCGCTGTGTCTCGGGGAAGGGCGTTCCGAGAGGTAGGTCCGGAGTTCCTAAAGCCTCCCCTCTCCCCCACGGCGACGCAACGCGCCGGCTTCGGGGCTCCGCAGCGACTGGCGCGACTGCGCGTCTTCTGCAGACACTTCCCCCACGGCCCGCACTGCAAAGGGCGGGACACCGCGCTTCCGGAATCTCATGATGCACCCGCGCGGTGGCCCGCACGGCTTTGCAGCCCTTCGACAGGCTCAGGGCGAACGGCCGATCATCGGCTCTGGCGCGCGGAGCGCCGGGAGTCGCGGAGCCCCGAAGGCCGGCACGCGGCGACGCCTCCCGATCCCCTCGAGACTTCGGACGCCGCCAGAGGGCACCAGGGCCCCCCCTCTCCCTTCCTCTCCCCCCGCTGCGCGGGGGGAGAGGTGATGGACATTCCAGCGGCCGGCACGCGGCGACGCCTCCCCATCCACACGAGGAGCGAGCTCGCGCGCTGCCGGGCGCCCGCGCCATCCTTGACAGCCGGTCATTCCGGCTCGACGCTCTCGACGTGCCGCTCTTCCGCCGGTCGGACGGCGACCTCGTCCGGAACGTCCCCCCGATCCGGGCGATCATGCCCTACGTGATGCGCGGCCGGAACGAGAGCGCCGTCCTCCACGACGCCCTCCACGAGATCGCCGGCACGCGCGCCTGGCTCAAGGCCTACAACCGCGCCCACTCGGACCGGGCCACGCTCTTCCACCTCTTCGCCTACGCCTGCGCCCGCGCCCTCCACCTGCGGCCGGAGCTGAACCGCTTCGTCTCGGGGGGGCGCATCTACCAGCGGCGCGAGGTCTCCTTCTCCTTCGCGGTGAAGCCGGCGATGGAGGACCAAGCGGCGCTCGTCACCGTGAGGCTCGTCGTGCCGCGGGACGAGCCCTTCCCCTCCTTCGTCCGCCGGATGAGCGCCGCGATCGAGGAGGCCCGCACGCGCCCCCGGGCGGTGGACCGGGAGGTGGCGCTCGTGATGCGCCTGCCCGGCCCGCTCGTCCGCCTCGGCGTCGCCCTCGTGCGCGCCCTCGACGCCTGGAACCTCCTCCCGGACGCCTTCATCCGCAACGACCCGCTCTTCGCGAGCCTCTTCCTCGCGAACCTCGGTTCGGCCGGCATCTCCGACGCCTACCACCACCTCTACGAGTACGGCACGGTGGGCCTCTTCGGCGCGGTCTCCGCCCCCGCGAGGACCCCGGTCGTCGAGGGGGGCGCCGTGGCCGTCCGCGAGACGCTCCGCGTGCGCTGGACCTTCGACGAGCGGATCCACGACGCCTTCTACGGCGCCCGCTCGCTCGCGGTCGCGCGCCGGCTCCTCGAGGACCCGGGGCGGGTCCTCGGCGCCGCCGCCGGGCCCTGCGTGCCCTCCGCCGCGGGCGCTCCTCCGCCATGAGGCCCTCGGAGCGGCTCACCTCCGCCGTCCTCCTCGCCCTGGCCTTCGCCGCCGCCGCCGGGGCGCGCCGCCCGGACCTCGCCCTCCTCTACCTCGGCCTCGGCGCCGCGACGTTCGTCCTCGCCGGGAGGTCCGGCTCCCGGGCGGGCGCCCTCCTGCGTTTCTTGGCCCCCGTCGGCGTCGTCGTCCTCGTCTACCTCTCGCTCGAGCCGGTGATCGCCGGGGTGAACCCGCGGAGGTGGGACGCCTTCTTCTCGGCTTTCGACGACCGCTGGCTCCCGGGGATCGTCCCGGCCTGGCGCGGCGCCCTCGGCCGGCCCGGTGTCCTCACGGACGCGAGCTACGCCGTCTACCTGAGCTACTACCTCCTCCCCGTCGCCGCCGGCGCGCTCGCCCGCCTGCGGAGCGAGGCGGAGGGCGAGCGGGCCGTCTTCGCGATCCTGCTCTGCTTCTGGGCCTCCTACGCGGGCTACTTCCTCTTCCCCACCGAGGGGCCCCGTCTCCCCGTCGCGGAGGAGGCGGGTCTCGGCGGTGGAGCCGTCTCGGAGGCGGCCCGCACCTTCCTGCGGCACGCCGGGCGGACGCGGGTGGACGCGTTCCCGAGCGGCCACACCTCGGTCTCCCTCGTCGCCGCGGCGCTCGGCCTCCGCGCCGCGCCCCGGGCCGGATGGGCGCTCCTCGCCTGGGCGCTCGCGATAGTGTTCACGACCGTCTACGTGCACGTCCACTACGCGGTCGACGTCCTCGCGGGGGTGCTCCTCGCGGGAGCGGTCCTCCTCACGGCGAGGCGCCTGTCCGCGCTCGTCGGGGGGGCGGGGGCCGCACCGGCCCCGCAGGCGCCGCCGTCCGGAACCTGAGAGACCTACCCTGCCCCCGGCGCCCGCCCTTCGACAGGCTCAGGGCGAGCGGGCATGCATCGCCCGCGAGTCCCGTTCGGCATCGTGCTCTTCTTCTCCACGATGCCCTGGGAGCGGCCGAGGGCCTTCCTCTTCCGCTACGCCCGGTCGATCACCTCGCGGATCTTCCGCAGGAGGGTGTCCGGGGCGACCGGCTTCGCGATGATCTCGGTGGTCCCGGCGGGAAGCCCGCGGTCCTCGAGCACGTCGGCGGTGTACCCGCTCGCGAGGAGCACGGGCACGCCCGGGCGGATCGCGGCGATCGCCTCCGCCGCCTCTCGCCCGTTCTTCCGTGGCATCACGACGTCGAGGAGGCAGAGCGCGACCCGCCCCGCGTTCGCCCCGAACTTCTCCACCGCGTCCTCGCCGTCCATCGCCTCGATCACCGTGTATCCGGCCCGCTCGAGCGCCCTCCGGACGGACTTCCGGACGAGGGGATCGTCCTCCCCGAGCAGGATCGTCTCGCTCCCTCCCCGCGGGGGCGCGTCCTCCTCCTCGAGGGCGTCCTCCCGCGCGGCCTCCCTGGCCCGGAGGAGCAAGGTGACCTCCGTGCCCTCCCCGGGGGCGCTCTTCACGGAGACGGCCCCGCCGTGCTGGCGCACGATCCCGTAGACGATGGCGAGCCCGAGGCCGGTCCCCTTCCCCGCGGGCTTCGTCGTGAAGAACGGCTCGAAGACCCGGGCGGCGACCTCCTTCGTCATCCCCACCCCGGTGTCGGAGACCGCGATCCGCACGAAGGCGCCCCCGCGCGGGAGCCCGAGCCGGAGGGCCTCGGCGTCGTCGACCTCCGCCGGCCCCGCCGAGATCCGGAGCGACCCGCCGCCGGGCATCGCGTCGCGCGCGTTCGCGCAGAGGTTCACGAGCACCTGCTCGATCTGGCCGGGATCGACCGCCGCGACGAGCGGCCTCTCCGGCAGGTCGAGGGAGAGCTCCACGTCCTCCCCGATCACGCGGCGCAGCAGCTTCTCGACGGTGCGCACGACTTCGCCCACGTCGGTGGGGCGGGGATCGAGCACCTGCTTCCGGCCGTAGGCGAGGAGGCTCCGGGTGAGCTGGGCCGCCCGCTTCGAGGCGGCGAGGATGCCGTCCACGCTCTCGTTCTCCGGGTGGTCCTCCGGCAGGGAGTCGCGCAGCGCGTTCGCGAACCCGACGATCGCGGTGAGCAGGTTGTTGAAGTCGTGCGCGATCCCTCCCGCGAGCCGCCCGACCGCCTCGAGCCTCTGGGCGTGGGCGAGCTGGTGCTCGAGCTCCGCCCGCTCCGCGTCGGCCTTCTTCCGGCCGGTGATGTCCACGGCCACCGTGGTGAGGGTCTCGCCTTCGCGGGCGACGTTCACGAGGAGGTGCCGCTCCTCCCCGGCGGAGCTCCGGACCCTCATCTCCACGTTCACCGCGCTCCCGGTCTCGACGGTCCGCTCGAGCACCTTCGCGCGCTCCCCGGGCTCCGCCCAGAAGGCGCCGGCGTGCCGGCCGGCGAGGGCCGCCCCCGTCTCCACCCCCACCATCCGGGCGAAGGCGTCGTTCGCGAAGAGGATCTCCCCGGAGAGGCTCGCGCGGACGACGCCCACGAGCGGCGCCGAGACGATGGTCCGGTAGTTGCGCTCCGAGCGAGCGAGCTCCTCCTCGCGATCCCGCACCGCGGAGACCATCGAGGCGAAGCTCGCGGCGAGGTCGTCCACCTCCCGGATCCCCCGCCCCCTCGCCGCCGGCAGCGCACGGTCGTAGTCGCCGGCGGCGATCCTCCGCGCCCCGGCCGTCAGCGCCTCCACCTGCCGCAGGATCGGCCGCGCGCTCGCCGCGCCCACGAGCGCCGCGGCCAGGACGGCGCCGGCGAGCGCGAGGAGCATCGCGTTCCGGAGGGTGGCGACCTCCCGGTAGGCGCGCTCCGCCGGCTCCGCCACGAGCACGACCCACCCCATCGGCGGCACCGTCGCCGCGCTCCCGAGCCAGGTCTTCCCCTCGAGCTCGAAGTCCGCGGTCCCCTCCCGCCCGTCGAGCGCCTCCCGGACCGGCGAGAGCCCCCGCGCGTTCTCCTGCTCGTGGACGAACCGGGCGTCCCGGTGGGCGATGAACGTCCCGTCCCGGTCGATCACGGAGACCTCGCCGTGGATCCCGACGCGGGTCCGCTCGACGATCTCCGCGAGGGCGCGGAGGCTCACGACCCCCACGACGGCGAGGGATCGGCCGGGGACGACGAGGGTGAGGACCGGCTCCCCCGTCCGCATGGAGATCGTGGCCGAAGACCAGGTCGGCTCCCCGGTGGCGAAGGCCTCTCGCACGTGGGGGTGGCCCGAGAGGTCGGTGCCGAGGACGTCCGGGTCCTCCGGCGCGGTGGCGACGACCTTCCCGGCGCGGTTCACGACGTCGATCTGGGCGATCGCGTCGTTCGCGCGGACCTGGAGGGAGAGGAGCACGCCGATCCCCGGCGGCGGCTCGCGCGCGTCGCCGAGGGCGAGGGCGATCTCCCGGAGGTGGACGAGCTGCGCCTCGAGGCTTCGGTTCAGCTCCGCCGAGATCGCGCGGGCCACCTGCTCGTTCCGCGCCGTGAGCTGCTCGCGCACGCGTGAGGCCGCGAAGCGGACGGCGAAGATCCCGAGGAGGAGGGTCGGAGCGATCCCGATCGCCACGAACATCCCGGCGAGGAGGAGCCGCAGGCTCGGAGCGCGGCGGTGACTCACTCCACCACCCGCTGCTTGCCTTCTCTCACCGTCGCGACGAGCTGCCGGACCTGGGAGTCGCCGGCCGCGTCGAGGACCGTCTCCCCCTGGAGCCCCTGGAACCTGCCGACCCCGAGGATCGCCGCGCGGAGCCCCTCCCGCGCCGGAGCCTTCCGGAGCCCCTCGGCCACCACGGTCACCGCGTCGTGGGCGAGGACCGCCGCGAAGTCCACCGGCTTGGCGAAGCGGGCTCCGTAGGCCTCGCGGAACCGGGCGTACCGCGGCGAGACGTCCTGCAGGTTCACCTTCACCGGGAAGAGCGCCCCCTCCACGGCCGAGCCGCCGTGGCGGACGAGGTCGTTCGTGAAGCTCCACTCCGTCCCCACGATCTGGACCGGGGAGAGCTTGCGAACCTGCTGGGCGACGCTGGCGGTGTCGAGCGCGTTCGCGACGATGACGACGACGTCGGGGCCGGCGGCGAGCCCCTCCTTCACCAGGGCGGCGTAGGACTCCACCTTCCCGGAGACGAACCGGATCCGCTTCAGCACCTTCCCTCCCCGCCGCTCGAAGTCCGCGGCGAACTCGCCGCTCCAGGCCCCCGTGTAGACCTCGTTCGACACGTCCTGGAAGACGACCGCTGCGCGGTGACCGCGCCCCACCACGGTCGAGGACATCGCCTGGGCGGAGCGCGCGGTGGAGGGGTGGAGCATGAGGAGGAAGTCGTCGAGCCCCTGGAACCGCGAGGAGCTCACCGTCGGGGAGACGAGGAGGATCTTCTCACGGTCCGCGATGGGCAGGATCTCGGCGGCCATGGAGCTCGTCGCGGGACCGACGATCGCGACCGCGCCCTCCCTGACGAGGGACTCCACGGCGGCGCGGGCGATCGCCGGATCCTGCCCGTCGTCGCGGACGAGGAGGGCGAGACGGCGCCCGCCGATCCCGCCCGACGCGTTCACCTCCTCCACCGCGAGCGTGGCGCCGTTCCGGATCGAGATGCCGAGGTCGTAGTGCCGCCCGGTGAGCCCTGCGACGAGCCCCACCCGGATCGGCTCCGGCTTCTTGCAGCCCGCGAGCAGCGCAGCGAGAACCGCGCCCGCGAGAGCCGCGCGACTCCTTCCAGCCATCCCCGTCCTCTCCCGGTTGGGTACTCGTGGTGGATCCTAGCCGAAGGGGCCGGGGGTGGATACGCGCTCCGGGTTCGAGGCGCGGAGGGAGCGCTCGGAATTCGTCGAGCGGTGGGCGGGCCGCGTCGTCAGACCTTCATCCGCCGGCTCTCCTCCCCGGACAGGATCCGCCGGACGTTGTCGCGGTGCCGGAAGAGGATCAGCAGGCCGATCGCGAGCCCCGCCCAGGGGGTGGGCCTCCCCGGGCCGTGGAGGGCGAAGCCGCCGATCACGGCGACCGCCGTGCCGGCGAGCGACCCCACCGAGGAGATCCTCGTCGGGGCGTAGGCGAGGAGCCAGGCGGCGATCCCCGCGGCGGCCGCCCACGGCGCGAGCACGAGGAAGATCCCGAAGCCGGTCGCGACCCCCTTGCCGCCGCGGAACCCGAGCCAGACCGGGAAGAGGTGCCCCGCGAAGGCGGCGACGGCCACGGTCACGGCGCCGAGCTCCGTCCCAGGACCGCCGCCGAGGAGCCTGCGCGCCACGAGGATCGGCACGATCGCCTTCGCGGCGTCGAGGAGGAGGACGGCGACGCCGAGGGTCCTCCCCCCGGCGCGCGCGACGTTCGTCGCCCCGATGTTCCCCGAGCCGACGCGCCGGACGTCCACGCCGAGGAGGAGCCGGCCCGCGAGGTAGCCGAAGGGGACCGATCCGGCGAGGTAGCCCCCGAGGGCGAGGAGGACGAGCGTACCGGTCACGACCCCGTTCCCCGCACGAGGAGCCAGGCCCAGTTCGCGAGGAGCGCGAGGATTCCCGCGGCCGTCGCGGTCCGGAGGGCGCGCGCGCTCGGCACCGGGAAGGGGGCGCCGAGCGCCACGCGGGCGAGGTCGGCGGCCGCGTAGAGCCAGGCCCCGCCGGCGAGGAGCGCGCCGAGGGGGCTAGACGCGAAGGCGAGGGCGGCGTCGCCGTGGGCGAGGTGGACGAAGGCCCGTGTCATCCCGCACGTCGCGCAGGGGATCCCGGCCATCCCCTTCAGCGGACAGGTGTAGGGGAGGGAGAGGACCGGCAGGAAGCGCGCGACGAGGAAGGAGGCGAGCGCGATCGTCGCGAACACCTCCGGGTGGCCGAAGCGCGGCGTTCTCCGCCAGGTGAGGTTCATGCTCACAGCCTCGTCGTCTGCGTCTGCCGCGCTGCCTCCTCCACGCCCTTCATGAAGGCGGGGATCCCGAAGGCGCCGCAGCAGCAGACGCAGGCGAGGATCGCCGGGGCGAGCACCGCGACGGCCGCCTTCCCGGCGCCGCAGCGCTGGACCTCGCCGAGCCCGATGACGAGGACGACGAGCCCCCAGACGAGCGCGAGGATGCCGCCACAGCCGGGGACGGCGAGGAGGAGGTTCAGCCCGTTCGCGTAGGCGACCGCCGTGAGCGTCGCGTCGAACCCCCGGTTCGCCCCGCGGAGGAGCATGAGCAGGAGGTGGAAGACCCCGGCCCAGACGTAGGTGAACAGGAGCGCGAGGATCGGCGCGGCGACGATCTGGACCAGCGTGAAGCCCCCGGTCATCGACTCGAGGAACGTCCGTGCGATGCGGGCCTGCTCCTCGGGCATGTTCTCGAGGAGACCGGCCATCGCGGCCCTTGCCTGCGCGCCGGAGAAGTGGGTGTAGACGGCCTGGACGGCGTTGCCGACGGTGGAGGCGATCACGCCGAAGAGGACCGCCGTCCCCGTCTGGTCGATCCGGACGCGCCGGAAGTAGGCGGCGGGCTGCGTCGCGACGAGCTTCCAGGTCTCGAAGAAGGCGGCGAAGAACCCGAGCCGGCCCCGCTCGGCGAAGGGCGCAGGCGCCCCCTGGGGCGCGGGACCCGGCGGAGGCGGGTACCCGCCCCAGCCCCCTCCCGGCGGAGGTGGCCCCCAGCCGCCGGGGGGCGGACCGGCCCAGCCCCCGGGCGGAGGGGGAGGCGGAAGCGGGCCCGCCCCACCCTGCCAGCCCCGGGGAGGCTCCGGGGCCGGCGGGGGCGCGGCGGCGGGAGGCTCCGGCGGAGGCACGGGAGGCGCGGGCGGTGCCGGGGGCTCCGGAGACGACCCCGGCGGCGCGTTCGGGTCGGCGAGGAGGAGCTCCGAGCCGCAGTGGGGGCAGGTCTGGTGCCCGAACCGGTCGGTCGCGAAGGTGCCCTGGCAGCGGGCGCAGCGGGCGAGCATTGCGCGATCTTACCGCGGCCGCGCCGTCCGCGGGACGCCGAACTACTCCCCGAGGACCCGCGCCTCGTCCACGTTCACCGCCCCGCGCGAGCGGAAGATCGCGATGACGATGGCGAGGCCGACCGCGGCCTCCGCCGCCGCGACGGCGATGACGAAGAAGGCGATCGCGTGGCCGGAGACGCTCCCGTGCTGACGGGCGAAGGCGAGGAAGGTGAGGTTCGCCGCGTTCAGCATGAGCTCGACGCTCATCATCACGATGAGGGCGTTCCGCTTCATGAGCACGCCGGCGAGGCCGATCGTGAAGATGACCGCAGCGAGCAGGAGGTACCAGGTGACCGGGACCATCGTCAGATCCTCTCCTTCGCGACGACCACGGCGCCCACGATGGCCACGAGGAGGAGGAGGCTCGTCGCCTCGAACGGGAGGAGGTACTCGGTGAAGAGCACGTGGCCCACCGCCTTCACGGTCCCGAAGCTCGCGTCCAGGGGGCGCGCGCCCTCCCCGGCGCTCACCACCGCGACGGCGAGGACGGAGAAGAGCCCCACCGCCCCGAGGAGCCCCACGTACTGCATCGCCCGGAGCCGCTCCTCCTGGAGGTGCTCGTCCCCGAGGGAGAGGAGCATGATCACGAAGAGGAAGAGGACCATCACCGCCCCCGCGTAGACGAGGATCTGCATGAAGGCGATGAGGTGGGCGGTGAGGAGCACGTAGATCCCGGCCATGAAGAAGAAGGCCGCGACGAGGTTCATCGCCGCGTAGACCGGGCTGCGGGCGACGAGGACGCCCACCGCGGTCGCGACGAGGGGGACGGCGAAGGCGAAGAAGGCGACGTGCTCGGCCGTGAAGCTCATGGGCTAGTACCTCACCGCGCCGACCACGGCTGGGCGGGACGTCTGGTCGAGCCCCCAGCCGTGCTCGCCGTAGGGGCAGCGGCGCTCGACGGTGTGCCGGAGGAACTCGTCCTTGAACTTCCGCACGAAGGACTGGACCGGCATCGAGGCGGCGTCGCCGAGGGCGCAGATCGTGTTCCCGCCGATGCAGCCGGCGATCTGCTCGAGCCGCTCCACGTCGGCGGCGGTCCCGTGGCCGTGCTCGATCTTCTCGACGATCCCCTCCATCCAGGAGGTCCCCTCGCGGCAGGGGGTGCACTGGCCGCAGCTCTCCTCCGCGTAGAACTTGGAGATGCGGGCGAGCGCGCGGACCATGCAGGTGGAGTCGTCGAAGACGATGACGCCTCCGGAGCCGGACATCGTCCCGGCCGCCTTCATCGCGTCGAACTCCATCGAGACGTCGATCTCGTCGCCCCGGAGCACCGGACAGGAGGAGCCGCCGGGGATCACCGCCTTCACACCGCGGCCGCCGACGATCCCGCCCGCGTCCTCCATGATGAGCCGCTTCAAGTTGTAGTGGACCGGCTTCTCGTAGACGCCGGGCCGCACGACGTGGCCGGAGACGCCGAAGAGGCGCGTCCCCCCCGACTTCCCCGTCCCGAGGGCGGCGAAGGCGTCCCCGCCCTGCTCCACGATCCAGGGGACGTTCGCGATCGTCTCCACGTTGTTGATGATCGTCGGCTTGCCCCAGAGCCCCACCACCGCCGGGAAGGGCGGCTTGAGCCGCGGGTAGCCCTTCTTCCCCTCGAGCGACTCGAGCAGGGCCGACTCCTCGCCGCAGATGTACGCCCCGGCGCCCCGGTGGACGTGGATCTCGAGGTCGAAGTCCTTCTTGCCGAGGAGCTTCGGGCCGATGATCCCGGCCGCGCGCGCCTCCGCGATCGCCTCCTCGAGGATCCGCGCCTGCTTCGGGAACTCGCCGCGGATGTAGACGTAGGCGAGGTGCATGTCGAGGGCGAGGCAGGTGATGGCGATGCCCTCGATGAGCATGTGCGGATCGTGCTCGATGATGTACCGGTCCTTGAAGGTGCCGGGCTCGGACTCGTCGGCGTTCACCGCGAGGTAGCGCGGCCGGACGTCCTTCGGGAGGAAGGTCCACTTGAGGCCCGTGGCGAAGCCGGCGCCCCCGCGGCCGCGGAGGTTCGACTTCTTCACCTCCTCGACGATCGCGGCGGAGTCCATCCCGAGGGCCTTCTCGAGCGCCCGGTAGCCGCCGTCGGCCCGGTAGCCCGCGAGCTCGGCCGAGCCGGCCTTCCCCCACCGCTTCGAGAGGACGAGGGTGTCGCTCACTTCAGGCCTCCGACGATCTGCTCGACCTTCGCGAGGTCGAGCCGCTCGAACATCTCCTCCTCGTCCACGAGCATCGCCGGCGCCGTCCCGCAGGAGCCGAGGCACTCGACCTCGCGCAGGGTGATCCGGCCGTCCGCCGTGGTGCCGCCGTTCTTCACCCCGAGCTTCGCCTTCATCGCCTCGAAGATCCGGTCGCCGCCGGTGAGGCAGCAGGAGACGTTCGTGCAGATCTCGACGAGGTGCTGGCCGTGGGGCTTCGTGTGGAACATCACGTAGAACGTGGCGACCTCCTCCGCGCGGGCGGGAGAGGTCCCGAGCCGATCCGCGGCGAGGGCCTGCACCGAGGTGGAGCAGTACCCGAAGATCTCCTGGCCGAGCCGGAGCGCGGGCAGCATCGCCGCCGCCTTCCGGTCCGGCGGGTAGCGCTTCACGATCTCCGCGAGCTCCCGGTCGAACCGATCGACCTTCTCTCGCGGCAGTTCTTCGACAGCACCGAGCGGCGCGGAATTCGTCATAAAGATCCGGGAAGTCTGGGCGAAAGCCCGGGCAGGCTAGTGAGCGCATGTACGATTGTCAAGGACGGCACGAGCCCACTTTGGCGAGCCGTCACGCGCTATACTCCCGCGCGACCGCCATGCCGCAGGACCCCGAGAAGAGGCGAGATCCCCGCGTTCCCCTGGTCCTCCGGGTCGAGTACCCCGGGTCGCCCCAGGCGGTCCGGGACGCGACGGAGAACCTCTCCGCGGGCGGCCTCTTCATCCGGACCGATCGCCCCCTCGCGCCCGGCGAGCGGCTCCCGCTCCAGATCGGCTTCCCCGGCCTCCTCGACGCGATCGAGGTCCTCGTGGAGGTCGTCCGGCGAAGGGAGTCGGGCAAGGAGGGTCCGGCCGGCGTCGCGGTGCAGATCCCGGCCGATCGGACGGAGGACCGCCGGAAGCTCGCCCGGCTCGCCGAGACCGCCCGCGCCGGGACCTCCCCCGCCCGGCGCACCTACCGTGTCCTCGTCGTCGAGGACAACCCGCGCGTCGTCGAGATGTACGAGTACGCCCTGCGCAAGCTCCGGTCGGCCGAGGAGGGCGTGGAGATCGTGGTCGAGTACGGCGCGAACGGACACGAGGCGATCCGCCGGCTCGCGGAGACGCCGCGGATCGACCTCGTGATGGCGGACCTCTACATGCCGGTGATGGACGGCTTCGTCCTCATCGAGCGGATCCGGGCGGACGCGGCGCTGCTCGACACCCCGGTCGTCGCGATCAGCGCGGGCGGCGCGGACGCGCGGGCGCGCGCCATCGCCCTCGGCGTCGACGTCTATCTCCAGAAGCCGGTCCAGTTCGGCGACATCATCAGCACCGTCCGGACGCTCCTCGAGATCAAGGCGTGACGGCCGCCGCTCGCGGGGAGCGCACCGTTCGCCCCTCGACGGCGAGAAGGAAACGCCCGCCGACCCTGGAGGCCGGCGGGCGCTCGCTCGCGCGATTCGCGCGTGGCGCTACTTCTTCCCCTTCTTGTTGAAGGTGTCCTTCAGCGCCTTCGCCGGCGTGAGCTTCACGACCGTCTTCGCCGGGATCTTGATCTGCTCGCCCGTCGCCGGGTTGCGGCCGATGCGGGCCTTGCGGTCCACGAGCTTCACGGCCCCGAGGCCGCCGAGGGGGATCTTGCCCTCGCCCTTGAGCCGCTTCATCACGACTTCCTCGACCCCCGCGAACACCGCACGCACCTGGGCCTTCGAGAGCTGCGAGGCCTCGGCCACCGCCTGGAAGAACTGAGCCTGCGTCATGTAGGGCATCCCTCCTGTCGCACGCCGCAGAAGGCGGCGAATGGGTCGGGTGATATCGCTTCCGGATCGACGCGTCAACTTCGCAGTCGCACGATCGCCCTGGAAACCGGGCCTCCCGTGAGGATCCCTCCCACCCCCGCCCCCGGGTCGGCCGAGCGCCGCGAGGATCTCGTGGACGATGAGGGCGACGACCGCGATCTCGAGGAGCTCCACCGGGCGCCCGGCGCCTCCCCGCAGTCCGAAGCCTGTAGCCCGTAGCCTCGACCGTTTCTGAAGGGCTCCGGGCTACAGGCAGGCCCGCCCCCCGCGTCCGCCCCTCCCGTGACCTCCCCGGACGTCTTGCCGCGCCCATCCGCCGTCCCCATCCTTGGGGCGGCTCCGGGGGGAGCGATGCCGCACGAGATCGTGAATCCGAGGCGCACTCCGCGCCTGAACCTTCGCTGCGCCGTGGAGATCCGTCACGGCCGATCCGTCCTGCGCGGCGAGACGGAGGATCTGGGCCCGCGCGGCTGCCAGCTCGTCTCCGAGCGGCCCCTCGAGCCCGGCCGCGAGGTGAAGCTGTCCATCCGCGTGGCGGAGATCGGGCGGACGGTCGCCGGCGCGGCGCGCGTCGTCTGGGCGCGCTCGCTCCCGCCCAGCCGGCTCGGCCTCGCCTTCCGGGCGCGCGGCGGCGACGGCTGGTTCGAGGCGCTCGAGGGGACGCTGCCCGGCGCGCTCCGCACGGGGAGCTCCGGCCCCGCGCGCCTCTCGCGGGCGACCCGGCTCTTCCTCGGCCGGCCTCCGCGCCTCGTCGTCGACTTCTCCCCCGAGGAGCGGGAGATCCTCCGCCGGGTGGGGGCGGGGACGACGGTGGACGCGCTCGACCGCTCCTTCTCCCCGGGGCTCGACCGCGCCGCGCGTGGCGCCCTCTTCTCCCTCGTCGCCCGGGGTCTCGTCGTCCTCGATCCCTCGGCGTCGGCGGGCCTCGAGGCGTGGCGGCCGCTCCTGCCGCGCAGCGAGGAGCTCCCCGCGGCGCCCGCGCCGGGCCGGCCCGCGCGGCGCCCCGAGGTCCAGCGGCTCTACGAGGAGGGGCTCGCCCACCTCGGGGCCGGGCACGTCGCCCTCGCGGTGGAGCGGTTCCAGGCCGCGCTCGGCCTCGACCCCATGGACGACGCGATCGCCGGCACGATGCGCCGGCTCTCCCGCTGGACCTGATCAGCTCCCGACGACGCGCAGCGGGGCCGCCTCGCGGGCACGGCTCGGGAACTCGACGAGGTAGTCCCCGGACAGGCACGCGTCGCAGAACCCCCTGCGGTCCTCGCCGAGGGCGGCGTAGAGACCGTCGAGCGACAGGTAGCCGAGGGTGTCGGCCGTCACGTACGTCGCGATCTCCTCCACCGAGTGGGTGGAGGCGATGAGCTCCTGCCGCGTGGGCGTGTCGATGCCGTAGTAGCAGGGCCAGGCGGTCGGCGGCGAGCTGATGCGGAGGTGGACCTCGCTCGCGCCGGCCGCGCGGATCATCTTCACGATCTTCCGGCTCGTCGTCCCGCGGACGATGGAGTCGTCGATCACGATGACCCGCTTCCCCGCGAGGACGCCCCGCAGGGCGTTGAGCTTCAGCTTCACGCCGAAGTGGCGGATGGACTGCTGCGGCTCGATGAAGGTCCGGCCGACGTAGTGGGACCGGACGAGCCCCATCGCGAAGGGGATCCCGCTCTCCTCCGCGTAGCCGATCGCCGCGGGGACGCCGGAGTCCGGCACGGGGAGGACGAGGTCGGCGTGGACCGGGTGCTCCACCGCGAGTCTTCGCCCCATCGCGTGGCGCGCGGCGTAGACCGGCTTGCCGAAGAGGACGGAGTCGGGCCGCGCGAAGTAGATGTGCTCGAACACGCAGCGGCCGAGCCGGGGCTCGCGCGGCCGGTCGGGGAAGAGCCGCTCGCTCCGGAGGCCCGAGGCGTCGAGGACGACGACCTCTCCCGGCTCCACCTCGCGCACGTACTCCGCCTCGATGAGGTCGAGGGCGGTGGTCTCCGAGGCGAGGACGAAGTCGCCCTTGAGCCTGCCGACGACGAGCGGCCGGAAGCCCATCGGGTCGCGCACGCCGACGAGGGCACCCGGGGTGAGGAAGAGGATCGAGTAGGCGCCCGCCACCTTCCCGAGCGCCTCCCGGATCGCGCCGAGGAGCTGCTCGACGGAGCCCGCCGGACCCGGCGCCTTCGCCCGCGCGATGAGGTGGACGATGACCTCGGTGTCGCTCGACGACTGGAAGATCGACCCCTGCCGCTCGAGCTCGGCGCGCCGGACGTCCGCGTCGACGAGGTTCCCGTTGTGCGCGACCGCCACGGCACCGCCCGCGTACTGGACGGCGATGGGCTGCGCGTTCTTGAGCTGGGAGGCGCCGGCGGTCGAGTACCGGACGTGCCCGATCGCCGCGCCGCCCTCGAGGCGCGCGAGCTCCTCGGCCGAGAAGACGTCGGCGACGAGCCCCATCCCGCGGTGGACGTGGAGGGTCTCCCCGTCGGTGGAGACGATCCCGGCCGACTCCTGGCCCCGGTGCTGGAGGGCGTGGAGCCCCAGGTAGGCGTAGTTGGACGCCTCCTCGGAGTGGCCCTGGGCCCAGATCCCGAAGACCCCGCACTCCTCCCTGCGCTTGTCGAAGTCCGCGTCGTACCCCATGAGCGGGGCGGAGTATAACGATCCAGCCTTGAAATTGCTCCCCGCCCGCACCGCGCTCGGCGCGCTCCTCCTCGCGGTCCTCGCCGCGCTGCTCCTCCTCGCGGCGGCCTCCGTCCCCACCCCCGCGGACCGGCCCGGGATGCCGCCGCGGGTCGTGCGCGAGGCGAGGGCGTCCGGCGAGCTCTCGGCGGGGGCCGCCGAGGTCCGTTTCGAGCTCCCGCCGGGCACCCCCATCGGCGGCTTCGCCCGGCTCTCCTACGAGAGCGAGGGGGCGATCGAGCCGGTGGGCGTCCGGGCCCTCGCCCTCTCCACCTCCGGGGTCCGCGTCGTCCTCGTCTCCGCGGAGATCCTCCTCGTGCCGGAGGCGCTCGAGGCGGCCGTCCTCGCCCGCGTCTCCGACCTCGAGCTCACCGGCCTCGTCCTCGGAGCGACCCACACCCACGCCGGGCCGGGCGGGTACTGGGAGCACGCGATCGGGGAGCGGATCGCGACGGGCCCCTACGACCCGGTCGTCCGGGACGCGATCGCCGG
>JBBIPT010000045.1:0-19791 GCA_037442705.1 Anaeromyxobacter sp. | reverse complement strand
CTATGCTATAGTGGCCCCGCCATGGTTCGCTCCTCTCCCGGTCGCGGCGTCTACGGCCGCCGGCAGGCCCTGCGTCGCCGGCTGGCGGTCGGTCTCCTCTGGTCCCTGCTGATCACCCTGGTGGTCGGCGTGGGGGCGGCCGGGGGGATCTTCCTCGCCTTCCTCAAGGACCTCCCAGCCTGGAGGGGCTGGAGGAGTACCAGCCCAGCGTCGCCACCACCCTCTACGCCGACCAGGACGAACCCTTCACCTCCTTCTACGAGCAGCGGCGGATCCTCATCCCTCTGGCCAAGATCCCGGCCCACCTGCAGCGGGCGGTCCTGGCGACGGAGGACGCCGACTTCTACGAGCATCGGGGCCTCTCCATGCGGGGCATCCTGCGGGCCCTGGCCGCCAACCTCCTCCAGCGGCGCCGGGCCCAGGGGGGCAGCACCATCACCCAGCAGCTGGCCCGGATCCTGTTCCTCACCCCGGAGAAGAGCCTCTCCCGCAAGATCAAGGAGGCCCTGCTGGCGGTGGAGATCGACCAGCGCTACTCCAAGGAGCGGATCCTGGAGCTCTACTTCAACCAGATCTACTTCGGGCACGGGGCCTACGGGGTCGAGGCGGCGGCCCAGACCTACTTCAAGAAGTCGGTCACCGAGGTCACGCTGGACGAGGCCGCCATGCTGGCCGGCCTCCCCAACGCCCCCAACCGCTTCTCCCCCATCCTCGACCCGACCCGGGCGCGGCGCCGGAGGCGGAAGGCGGTCCGCCCGCGGTGCGGCTCGCCGGCGGATACGTCGACCTCCTCGCGGCGGAGCCGGAGGGCGGGCTCGCCGTCGTCGACTTCAAGACCGACGCGCCTCCCGGCGCGGGGGCGGACCCGGCGGTCACCCACCCCGGCTACGTGGAGCAGGTGCGGCTCTACGCGCGCCTCCTCGCGGACCTCGGGCTCGCCGAGGCCGGGCGCGTGCGCGCCGGGCTCCTCTTCACGGCGGAGGGGACGATCCGCTGGGTGTGATCCGGTCCCCCACCCCGATCCCCCGCGCCTCCGCCCAGCCCCCCGGAACCTCGAGGACGCGCTGGGCCCTCGCGCAGGGGTGGCGCCGGAGGCTCATCGGCCTCGTCCGCGCCGCGAGCCCGGTGACGACCCCGTGCCGGTCGGCGAAGAGGATGTCGAGCGGCACGCGGGTGTTCTTCATCCAGAAGGAGTGCGGCCCCTCGCGCGGGAAGAGGAAGAGCATCCCGGCCCCGTCCTCGAGCCGGTCCCGGTGCATGAGTCCGAGCTCGACCGCCTCGGGCGTGCGCACGACGTCCGCGAGGACCTCGTGCCGGCGGCCGTCCACCCCGACGACCGCCACCCGCGCGGGCGGGCCGAGCGGGACCACGACGAGTTCCCCGCTCAACCGGTCCCGGTAGACCGCCGCCTCCGGATCGCGCCGCAGGAAGCGGAGCGGGCGGTCGGCGGGGCGCAGCGCGGCGATCCTCCCCGAGGGGCCGCGCCACCCCGGCGGCGTCGCGACGGAGGTCTCCTCGCTCCCGGCGTGCCTCGCCACGAGGACGCGCCCGCCGTCCGGGAGACCGACCGCGGCGAGCTCGAGCCAGGGCCACCAGCCGGCGGGGCCCGCCTCCTGGCCCACGAGCGCCGCGTCCCCTTCGCCCTGACGCGCGTCGATCCCGTGGCGCGCGAGCCGGCGAACGACCTCGAGCGCCTCGCCGGGATCGGGGAAGGCGGCGGAGGCGAGCCAGTCGTCCCGGCAGGCCCGGTCCGGCGGGAAGCACGCCGCGAAGGCCGCGGCTCCGCCCGGCCAGCGCTCCTCGAGCGCGGCGGCGCGGACGACGACGCTCACCCACGAGACGACGACGGGCATCGCTCCCTCCTCCCCCGGAGACCATCTTCGCCGCCGGGCGGACACGCGCGAGGCCCCGCGTCCCCTTCGCGGGGAACCGAACGTCGCCGCCCGGGCGTCCGCGGACGGGCCCGCGCGCCCGCGACGTCCGCCCGTGTCCGACCGTCGGCGACGATCTCTCCATGCCCGTCCCTCGCCCCCGCCCCGCCGACGAGCTGCGCGAACGGATCGCCCTCCTCCCCGTCCCCTCCCCCCGCGAGATCGACGCGCGCCTCGAGGCGCTCGGGTACCGCGGGCAGCACGCAGCCCGGCGCGCGATGTCCGTCCTCGGCTACCGGCACCTCCGCCGGCTCCGGCGGCTCCACCTGGCCGGGGTCCCCCCCTCCGAGCTCCCGGCCCGCGCCCACGCGCTCCTCGTGGGGCCGACCGGCTGCGGGAAGACCCACCTCGTCGAGCTCCTCTTCCGGGAGATCCTCGGGGTCCCGGCCGTCGTCGTGGACATCACCGGCTTCAGCGAGACGGGCTACGTGGGCCACGACGTCTCCACGGTCCTCACCCGGCTCGTGGACGCGGCGGAGGGCGACCGGGAGTGGGCCTCCTGCGGCGTCGTCTGCCTGGACGAGCTCGACAAGATCGCCGGCAGCTCGTCCTCTGCCCGGTTCGCCGGCCAGGAGACCACGAAGGACGTGAGCGGGTGGGGCGTGCAGCGGAGCCTCCTCACCCTCCTCTCCTCCGACCGGGCGGAGTTCCCCCCCGACCACGGCCACTCCGGGCGCGTCCGGCCCGAGGTGATGTCGGTCGCCGGCGTGACGTTCGTCGCCTGCGGGGCCTTCTCCGGCATGCGGCGCGCCGCGGCGGAGGCGCGCCCGCTCGGCTTCGGCGCCGCCGCCAGCGGGCGCCGCGGGGAGGACGCCACCCTCGACGCCTCCGCCTTCGAGCGGGCCGGCTTCCTCCCGGAGCTGCTCGGGAGGTTCACCCGCTTCCTCGAGCTCGAGCCGCTCGGGGCGGAGGAGCTGCGCTCCATCCTCGACCACGAGGTCCGCCGCCACCGCCGGGAGCTCCGCGCCGACGGCCTCGACCTCCGGCTCGACCGGCCGGCGCTCGACGCGATCGTCGAGGAGGCGCTCCGGTCCGGGAAGGGGGCGCGGGGGATCCGGGGCGCCCTCACCCGCGCGGTGGAGGACCTCCTCTACGAGCGGGCGCCGGCCCACCCCCCAACCGAACCCCCACTTCGCCCCGCGCAGGGGCTCATCCGTGAGTAGACTCGGGGGCCGCACCCCCACCCGCCGCCCTCGTCCGGCGGCCGACCACGAAACAAGGGAGCCCCGAGCATGATCCGCGCGGATGTCCTCCAGAAGTTCCCCGAGCTCTTCGGCAAGAAGAAGGTGAACGGCCGCGAGCTCGACGTGGACCAGACGATCGAGACCCTCGTGCGCGAGCTCGAGCCGGAGATCGAGGCCGTCCTCCGCGAGCGGCAGCGGCTCCTCGCCTCGAAGGAGCCGGTCTCGAAGCGCTACGCCTGGCCTGCCTGGGACGAGCAGTTCACCGACCCCGTGAGCGGGAAGCCCTGGACCTGGCGGGACATCGTGCAGGGGATGGTCGACAACTTCCTCGGCAAGGACTCGAAGGTCCGCTGGCGGCTCAACGACGACGTCGCGATCCCCGACCACGTCCACCCGAACCGGAACCCCGGCCTCGAGCTCACCGGCCCGTGGGCCCCGCTCGACATGGCGTTCAACGCCCTGAACAGCGAGGCGGCGATGAACATGCCGGACTTCGAGGACGCCTCGCCGCCCCACTTCCGGCCGGACGGGACCCCCTCCTCCGAGCCGATCGGCGTCTTCGCGGCGATGCAGAACGCGAAGGAGATCCACGAGGGGCGCTGGACGGGGAAGCCCTACGAGATCGCCAAGAAGGGGAAGACGAAGAAGTACACGATCGACCGGCCGCCGGACCGCTGGCCGACCCGCCTCGCCCGCCCGCCCTCCTTCCACCTCCGGTACGACCACGTCACCGTGGACGGGAAGCCGGCCCCCGGCATCGTGCCGATGGCCGTCCTCTGGCTCGTGAACAACTTCGACGCGCTCCGGAAGCTCGGGAGCGGCGTCTACTACTACATCCCGAAGCTCCAGACGCCGCGCGAGGCCCTCCTCGTGGAGCGGCTCTACTCGCGGCTCGAGGAGACGATCGGCGTCCCCGCGGGGACCCTCAAGGCGAAGATGCTCTACGAGGAGGGGAACGCGGGCCGGCAGCTCCCGGCGATCCTCTGGGTGCTCCGCCGCCGGCTCCTCGGCACGAACGTCGGCCGCTGGGACTACCTCGGCAGCATCATCGAGATGTTCAAGGACGACCCGAAGGGCGTCTTCCCCGATCCGCAGTCGGTGGGGATGGCGACGCCGGGGATGATCGCCTACCAGCGGTACAACGCGCTCCTCATGCTCATGGCGGGGATGAAGGACGGGGAGCTCACGAACGCCTCGCCCATCGGCGGCATGGCGGCGGTGATGATCTACCAGCCGGGCGACCCCTACGGCCGCCACCGCAACAACGCCCTCGCCCTCCGGGCGGTGGCGATGGACAAGCTCCGGGAGCGGCTCCTCGGCCTCATGTTCGTCCCCGAGGGGAAGCTCCCCGAGGGCGCGCGCCCCACCCTGGACGAGATCCTCGCGGGCAAGGTGAAGGGGAAGCTCCACGACGCCTACCGGCAGAGCTGGGTCGCGAGCCCGGAGCGGGAGTACGTCGCCGCGGGGAACGGGCCCCTCCAGCTCGGGATCGAGGCCCTCCAGGCGGCGATCGACGCGCCGGTCCAGACGAACGACGAGAGCGGGAAGCCCGTCCCGACCGTCGCGAGCGGGCTCACCGACGGGGAGAGGGAGATGCTCCGCGCCCGCGACCTCCTCGACGCGAAGGGGCGCATCACCCCGGCGGTGATCGCGAAGGAGTCGCTCGATACGCCGGAGAAGCTCTTCGGGGACGGCCTCTGGAGCGCGATCTACGGCGTCCCGAAGGGCGACGTGACCATCGAGCACGTCCAGCACTCCTTCTACATGGCGGGGAACTACGGCTTCCAGATCCTGAACGGCAACTTCGCCGCGGCCATCGACGACTACGAGCTGAAGCTCCGGTTCATGAACGACCTCGCCACCTACCGGATCTACGTCTCGTGGCTCTGGACCCTCGTCCGGCACGAGGCGCCGATCACGAAGGACGGCCACCTCCTCCGCCAGACCCTCACCGAGGACGGCGTCGTGCTCGGCGCGAAGGCGGAGCCGGTGAAGGCGGGGACCCGGTTCGGGAAGGAGCTCTTCCAGAAGGTCTGGGAGGCGCACGCCGAGTGGACGAACGCGTTCTTCGCCGAGCTCGACCGGAGCGGGAACCCGGGCCGGTTCGACCGGTCCAGGGCGCCGGTGATCATGGAGCTCCTCCGCCGCCAGCTCCTCTCCCCCCGCTACATCCAGCACAGCGCCCGTGTCCTCTTCGTCGTGGGCGCGGCGAACGAGGCGGAGCGGGGGCCGATCCTCGACGCGATGTTCGACCTCCCGCGGGAGGAGGTCGTGAGGCGCGTCCAGGCCGGCACGTTCCCGAGGAGCGCGCTCGCGGCGCACGACTACGTGAACGACGTGTTCGGGGCCTGACGGCAGGCTTCAGGCCTCAGGAGGCCCGAGGCCAGGGGCCGATCGCGAATCGCGAGCGACCGTGTGGGGAGGTTGGCTTCGCGCGCACGCGAGCGGCCCTGCATGCAGCCGTCCGCCCTGAGCCTGTCGAAGGGCGAACGGACCCTCCGCGATCGGTTCGCCCCGGAGACGGGGAGAACGGCCGCTGGCCCCCGGAAGGGGACCCGATCGAGACCACGTCTTGGACGTGCGCGGGGTCTCCCCCCCGGTAATCCTTGGCGCTCCTCAGGACTCGGGGGAGCGGATGAAGACGAAGACCAGGACCTGGGTGGGGATCGTCGGGGGGCTCGTCGTCCTCGTCATCCTGCTCGCAGGGGTGAAGGCCGGCCAGATCGTCACGATGGTCCGGGCCGGCGGGAGCTTCTCGCCGCCGCCGGCCGCCGTCGCGGCCGCGCCGGTGGAGCGGACCGAGTGGGTCGAGGCGCGCGACGCCATCGGGACCCTCGTCGCCGTCCGCGGCGTGACCCTCACCTCCGAGCTCCCGGGCACCGTCCGGGAGATCGCCTTCCGGTCCGGCGCCTTCGTGCGCGAGGGGTCGGTCCTCGTCCGGCTCGACACGTCCACCGAGCGCGCCCAGCTCGACGCCGCCCAGGCCGAGCTCTCCCTCGCGAAGCTCTCCCTGGCGCGGGCCCGCACGCTCCGCGAGAGCGAGTCCACCTCCCAGGCCGACCTCGACGCCGCCGCCGCCCGGGAGCGCCAGGCGGCCGCCCAGGTCGCGGCCCTCGAGGCGACGATCGCGAAGAAGACGATCCGGGCGCCGTTCGACGGCCGGATCTCCATCCGCGAGGTCGAGCTCGGCCAGGTCCTCTCCCCGGGCACCCCGATCGCCTCGCTCCAGTCCGTGAGCCCCATCCACGCCGACTTCTGGCTCCCGCAGCAGGCGCTCGCGGACCTCCGCCCGGGCCAGAAGGTCCGGGTCCGCACCGACGTCTTCCCCGGCGCGGGCTGGGACGGCGAGGTGACCACCGTGAACCCCGAGGTGGACGTCGCCACCCGCAACGTCCGCGTCCGGGCCACCCTCCCGAACCCCGACGGCCGGCTCCGGCCCGGGATGTTCGCGAACGTGGACGTCCTCGCCGAGGAGAGGACGCCCGTCCTCGTGATCCCGGCGACCGCGGTCCTCTTCGCCCCCTACGGCGACTCCGTCTTCGCCATCGAGGCGAAGAAGGACGAGGCGACGGGCGAGGAGACGAAGGTGGCCCGGCAGAAGTTCGTCCGGCTCGGCGCGCGGCGCGGCGACTTCGTCGCCGTCGCCTCCGGGCTCGAGGCGGGGGAGACCGTGGTCTCGGCCGGCGCCTTCAAGCTCCGGAACGGGACGCCCGTGGCCGTCGCCGACGGCGCCGGGCCCGACGCGAAGCTCGCGCCCGCCCCCGCGAACCAGTGACCGCCCTGCGCCCCGGGGACCGCCCGTGAAGCTCACCGACCTCTTCGTCCGCCGCCCCGTCATCGCGATCGTCGTGAACCTCGCCGTCGTGATCGCGGGGCTCCAGGCGATCCGCTCCCTCAACGTCCGGCAGTACCCGCGGAGCGAGAACGCGGCGATCTCGATCACCACCGCCTACGTGGGCGCGAGCGCCGACCTCGTGCGCGGCTTCGTGACCTCCCCCCTCGAGCGGGCCATCGCCGCCGCGGACGGGATCGACTTCATCGAGTCCCAGAGCAAGCAGGGGCTCTCCACCGTCACCGCCCGCCTGAAGCTGAACCACGACGCGACCCGGGCCCTCGCCGAGATCTCCTCGAAGGTGGACCAGGTCCGCGGGGATCTGCCGCCGGAGGCGGAGGTCCCGATCCTGAACATCGTGTCCTCCGACACGCAGTTCGCCTCCGCCTACCTCTCCTTCTCCTCCGAGTTCCTGAAGCAGAACGAGATCACCGACTACCTCGTGCGCGCGGTCCAGCCCCGCCTCTCCGCCATCGAGGGGGTGCAGCGCGCGGACATCCTCGGCGCCCGGACCTTCGCGATGCGGATCTGGCTGAGGCCGGACCGGATGGCGGCCCTCAACGTCTCGCCGGCGCAGGTCCGCCAGGCGCTCGCCGCGAACAACTACCTCGCCGCGGTGGGCCAGACCCGGGGCTCGCTCGTCCAGGTGAACCTCACCGCGAACACCGACCTCCGCTCCGCGGAGGAGTTCCGCCGGCTCGCCGTCCGCTCCTCGAACGGCGCGGTGGTGCGGCTCGGCGACGTGGCCGACGTCTCCCTCGGCGCCGAGGACTACGACGCGACGGTGAACTTCACCGGCGAGACGGCGGTCTTCATCGGCATCTGGGCCCTGCCGAACGCGAACTCCCTCGACGTGATCTCACGCGTCCGCACGGAGATGGAGTCGATCCAGCGGGACGTGCCGGAGCAGCTCCAGGCGCTCGTCGCCTACGACGCCACCGCCTACATCTCGAACGCGCTCCGGGAGGTGCAGCGGACGCTCGCCGAGACGCTCCTCATCGTCGTCCTCGTGATCTTCCTCTTCCTCGGCTCGCTCCGGTCGGTCCTCGTCCCCATCGTGGCGATCCCCGTGTCGCTCATCGGCGCGGTCTTCCTCATGCAGGTGTTCGGGTTCACCGTGAACCTGCTCACGCTCCTCGCGATCGTGCTCTCCGTCGGGCTCGTCGTGGACGACGCGATCGTGGTCGTGGAGAACGTGGAGCGCCACCTGCGCGAGGGGATGAAGCCGGTGGACGCCGCGCTCCGCGGCGCCCGCGAGCTCGTCGGCCCGATCGTGGCGATGACGGTCACGCTCGCGGCCGTCTACACGCCCATCGCCTTCCAGGGCGGCCTCACCGGCAGCCTCTTCCGCGAGTTCGCCCTCACCCTCGCCGGGGCGGTGATGATCTCCGGCGTCGTGGCGCTCACCCTCTCGCCGGTGATGTCGGCCGCGCTCCTCCGGGAAGGGCAGGAGGACCGGGGGCTCGCCCTCCGGATCCACCGGGGCTTCGACCGCCTGCGCCGGACCTACGCCCGGCACCTCGACAGGGCCCTCGAGGCCCGCGGCGCGATCTACGTCTCCTGGGCGGTCGTGAGCGTGCTCGCCGTGGTGATGTTCGTCCAGGCGCCGCGCGAGCTCGCCCCGACCGAGGACCAGGGGGTGATCTTCGGCATCGTGAACACCCCCGCGAACTCCACCATCGACCAGGTCGTCCCGTACACGCGCGACGTCCACGCGGCGGCGATGTCGATGCCCGAGGCGCGGTTCACCTTCCAGATCACCTTCCCGACGGGCGGGTTCTGGGGCGTGGGGCTCGTCCCCTGGAAGGACCGGGAGCGGACCGTCTTCGAGATCCTCCCGGAGGTGCAGGGAAAGGTCTCCACCATCCCGGGGATCCAGACCTTCCCCATCCTCCCTCCCGCCTTGCCCGGCGGCGGCTCCTTCCCGGTGGAGGTGGTCATCGCGTCGACCGCCGAGACGCCGGAGATCCTCGGGTTCGCGGAGGCCCTCCAGCAGGCCGCGGCGAAGAGCGGCATGTTCGCCTTCCCGCCCCTCGTCGACGTGAAGATCGACCAGCCCCAGTCCCGCGTCGACATCGACCGGGACAAGGTGGCGGAGCTCGGCCTCGACCTTCAGACGGTCGGCCGCGACCTCTCCGCGGCGGTGGGCGGCAACTTCGTGAACCGGTTCAGCGTCGGCGGCCGGAGCTACAAGGTGATCCCCCAGCTCGTCCGCACGGAGCGGCTGAACCCCGAGCAGCTCGGCCAGCTCCACGTGACCGGCCCGAACGGCCAGCTCGTCGCCCTCTCCTCCATCGCCACGATCGAGGACACGGTGACGCCGCGCTCCCTCAACCGGTTCCAGCAGCTCAACGCGGTGAAGCTCTCCGGCGTCGCCTTCCGCCCGCTCGACGAGGCGCTCGGGTTCCTCGAGGGAGAGGCCGCGAAGATCCTGCCCAGGGGCTACGTGATCGACTACACGGGAGAGTCGCGCCAGCTCCGGCAGGAGGGGGAGAAGTTCCTCCCCGCCTTCCTCCTCGCGGTGGTCCTCATCTTCCTGGTGCTCGCCGCCCAGTTCAACAGCTTCCGGGACCCGTTCGTGATCCTCGCGGGCTCGGTGCCGCTCGGCATGTTCGGCGCGCTCGTGATGACGTTCCTGAAGATGCCCAACCCGAACATGCCGTTCTTCACCGACGGCTGGACGACGACGCTCAACGTCTACTCCCAGGTCGGGCTCGTGACGCTCGTCGGCCTCGTCTCGAAGAACGGGATCCTGATCGTCGAGTTCGCGAACCGGCTCCAGGAGCAAGGGCTCTCGAAGCTCGAGGCCGTGAAGGGCGCGGCGGTGACGCGGCTCCGGCCCATCCTCATGACGAGCGTCGCCACGGTCTGCGGCCACTTCCCCCTCGTGCTCGTCACCGGCGCCGGCGCCGAGGCCCGGAACAGCATCGGCCTCGTCCTCGTCACGGGCATGGCGATCGGGACGGCGTTCACCATCTTCTTCGTGCCGGCGATCTACCTCCTCATCGCGAAGGAGCGGCCGCGGCTCGCGGCGGCGGCGGAGCGCGCGGAGGAGGCGCCCGCGGAAGGACGGGTGGCGGCGGCGGCGACGCGCTGACCAGGCCAAGGCCACCGTCCTCCGTTCGCCCTTCGACGAGCTCGGGGCGGACGGAACTCGCACCGTTCGAGGTGAGCCCGTTCGCGCTCGCGGGCCGGGCGGCCGCCGGCTAGGAATGATGTGCGATGTCCGCCCGCTCCAGGATTCCCCGCACCGGCCTCTCCCCCGGTCCCGACGGCCGCCCCCGCTGCTTCTGGGGGCTCTCCGCCCCGGAGTACGTCCGCTACCACGACGAGGAGTGGGGCTTCCCGAAGGCCGGCGACGCCCGGCTCTTCGAGAAGGTCTGCCTGGAGGGCTTCCAGTCGGGGCTCTCCTGGCTCACGATCCTCCGCAAGCGGGAGAGCTTCCGCCGGGCGTTCGCCGGCTTCGATCCGGAGGAGGTCGCCCGCTTCGGCGCCCGGGACGTCCGGCGTCTCCTCGGCGACGCGGGCATCGTGCGTCACCGGGGCAAGATCGAGTCCGCGATCGCGAACGCGCGCCGCGCCCTCGCGCTCCGGGACGAGCTCGGCTCCCTCGCCGCCTACTTCTGGCGCTTCGAGCCCGCCCCGAAGGACCGGCCGCGCCGGATCACCTGGGAAGTCCTGCGCGCCATGCCGGAGACGGCGGCGTCCGCCGCCCTCTCGAAGGATCTCCGGAGGCGCGGGTGGACCTTCGTCGGCCCGACGACGATGTACGCGTTCATGCAGGCGGTCGGGCTCGTGAACGATCACGTCGAGGGCTGCTGCGTCCGCGCGCCGGCCGAGCGGGCGCGCCGCGCCTTCGCGCGGCCCGGCGGGGGCGGGCGCTGACTCTCGTCTCCGCGTGCCCGCCGGGCTTCGACAGGCCCGGCGCGAACGGATCCGAGCCAGTCGATCGCGAACCGCGAACTGCCGTTCAGCGGGCGCGCCCGAGCGCCCGGTGGAGGACGAGCCCTGCGCCGAGCGTGGCGAGCCCGGCGAGGCTCGCGGCCGGCCGCTCCGCGACCGAGTGGACGACCATCCACCCCGCGAGGAGGACGAGGAGCGCGGGCGTCCACGGACACCCCCAGGTCCGCACCGGCCGCGGGAGGCCGGGCTCGCGGGCCCGCAGCACGGCCACCCCGGCGACCGTGAGGCCGGCGACGAGGGAGAGGGTGAAGCCGATGTCGGGGCAGGCTCGGGGCGAGCGGACGCTGGGGGACCGATCCGCCGCTCCCGAACCGGCGCCCCGCGGCAGGCTACGCGCTCCGCCCCTCCGCGCGCCGGCGCAGCCTCGGGACGAACCCGAGCATCGCCCCCCAGAGCGCCGCCGCCACGACCCAGGACCCTCCGAGCGCCGGCATGCGGGACCGGAGGACCGGGTTCACCTCGGGCAGGACCGCCGAGGAGAGGAACGACATCACGAAGAGCCCGTAGCCCATCCCGATGACCGCCGCCCCTCCGAGCTCGAAGTCGGCCGGCAGGAGGGCCGCGAAGAGCGCCCCGAAGATCGCGCAGGCGAGGGCCAGCACGAGGAGTCCGTAGAGGAAGCTCCCCAGGCCGGCGAGGACCACGTCCTCCCCGCGGAAGGTCGCGCCGAGCGGGCGCAGCGCGAGGAGCGGGGGCTTCCCGTGGACGATGGCCGCGAGGACCAGGTACCCCACCTTGAGGGCGGCTCCCAGGACCCCGGCGGCGATCCCGGCCCGGAGGATCGCGTCCCTCGAGCGGCCTTCTGGCCTCATGCTCTCGCTCATCCCGAGATCGATAACCTAACTTCCATTGACGTTCCAAACGGTTTGGCGGGACGCCCTGGACGGGTGCCCCCTCCACCCGGCGCCGCGTCTCCAGGTCGAATCACCGAGACTCGGTCTCTTCTCGGCGGGGTCGATCCATTTCGTCGCACGCTTTGGAGTTACCGGGCGCGAGCGGCTGTGATAGCTCCGGGCGAGGCGCACACTGTGGGTACAGGCGTCGAGCCTCGACGCCCTGGGAGGCAGAGTGTCCGATCGCCTGTCCGAGCTGGAGGCCCGCGTCGCGGAGCTCGCGGAGGGGATGCGCCGCATGGAGGCGCGCCTCGATGCGGTGGAGAGCGGCGTCCGGCTCACGCCCGCCGCCGCGCGCAGGGCGCGTGCGGCGGCCGCGGTCGCGCGCGACGCCACGGTGGAGGAGATCCGCTCGGACGCGACGCACGTCGCCGGCGGCGTCGCCCTCGTCGGCCGGACGCTCCTCGTCCTCGCGGGCGCCTTCGTCCTCCGCGCCCTCACCGACTCCGGGACCCTCCCGGACCGGCTCGGCGCCGGGCTCGGGTTCCTCTACGCCGGCGCCTGGATCGGCGCGGGGGAGCGGGCCGCGAAGGCCGGCCGGGGCGCGAGCGCCGCCTTCCACGGGGCGGCGGCGGTGATGATCGGCTTCCCGCTCCTCTTCGAGGCGGTGACGAAGTTCCGGATCCTCTCGCCCCTCCTCGCGGCCGTCGCGCTCGCCGGCTTCACCGGCGTCGCGCTCGCGGTGGCGGCGTGGCGCCGCTTCGAGGTGCTCGCCTGGCTCGTCGGCCTCGGCGGTGTCTTCACCGCCCTCGCGCTCATGTTCGTCACGCGCGTGATGGTCCCCCCCCTCGCCTACCTGCTCCTCCTCGGCACGGCGACGCTCTGGCTCGGATACGTCCGCGACTGGCACGGCCTCCGCTGGCCGGTGGCGGGGGTCGCCGACCTCGCCGTCCTCGTGCTCGGCGTGCGCGCCGTGAACCCGGACGCGGTCGAGGGGCCCGGCCTGGCGATGGCCCTGCAGATCTCGCTCGTCGCCCTCTACCTCGGCAGCATCGCCGTCCGGACGCTCCTCCTCGACCGCGACATCGTGCCCTTCGAGGTCGCCCAGGCGGTGGCGGTCCTCGTCGCAGGACTCGGCGGCGCCGCCTTCGTCGCCGCCAGGGCGGACATCGGGGCGGGGTTCCTCGGGACGGCGAGCGTCCTCTTCGGCCTCGCCTCCTACGGCGTCGCCTTCGCCTTCGTCGAGCGCCGCCGGGCGAAGCGCCGCGCGAACTTCTACTTCTACACCTCGGTCGCCCTCCTCTTCGTCCTCCTCGGCACCGCCTTCGTGATCCCCGCGGCGATCCTCCCGGCTGCCTGGGCGCTCTTCGCCCTCGCCGCGGCGGGCGCCGCCCGGTGGCTCTCGCGGCGGACGCTCGCGACCCACGCCGCCGCCTACGCCGTGGCCGCGCTCGCCTCGGGCGGCCTCTTCGGCCACGCCTTCGAGTCGATCTTCGCCTCGCCGGAGCTCCCGTGGACCGGGGCCTCGGCCTCGGGCCTCCTCGCCGTCCTCGCCGCGGCGGCCGCGGCCTGGATCACGACCCCGGTCCCCGTCGAGGGGAAGCTCGGCTGGCTGCCGCGCTTCCTCCTCCTCGCGGCGCTCGCGGCCACTGCCGCCGGCGTCCTCGCGGCCTGGGTCGTGCCCCTCGCCGCGGGCACGCCCGGCGCGGGCGCGCGGGCGGGCGACGCGGCCACCGCCCGCACGGCGGTCCTCGTGGGAGGTGCAATCCTCCTCGCACTCCTGGGCCGGGTCGAGCCCTGGAAGGAGGCGCGCTGGCTCTCCTGGACGATGCTCGCCGTCGTGGGGGTCAAGATCCTCGTCGAGGATCTCCAGCGGAGCCGCCCCGCGACCCTCTTCCTCGCCTTCGCGCTCTACGGTGGCGCGCTCATCGTCGTGCCGCGGCTGCGGAGGCGGGAGAAGGGCTCTCCCGCCGCCGGACCGGCCGGCTCCTCGCCCGCCGGGGGGACGCCTCCGGAGCGGAGCGGGCCGAGCTAGACACGTCCGCTTCCCCGAGTCCGAGGAGCCGAGGGTCGATGCGGACCCCGGGTTCGGAAAACGACACCCGGGTCTCGCTCGTCGAGCCGGTCGGGCCGGAGACCTGGGTCAGTGGGTCCGCGGCTCGTCGCCCGCTGCGCCCCCGGCGCGGCGGGTCGAACGGGAGACGGTCGACTTCTCCTTCGATTCCCTCGTGTTGCACCGCTTCTCCTCGGAGAGCGGCCGTCGCCTCCCCATGTCTCTCGACGGGTTACATCCGCCTACATGTCTCACCTATAGTGCGATCGGGTCTTTGGCCCTCCCGGGTCATCGGCCTATAGTGTGCGCTCGGGTGGGGCTTTTCGGGAGGAAGGGTGCTAGGCGATCGGGAGGTCGCATCGCTCGTCACGCGACTGGGGGTGGAACCCCAGCGCACCGGCGGTGTACTGCTCGTGGACGACGAGCGGCCCAACATCACGGTCCTGCGGGGATTCCTCGAGGACCGCTACACGGTGCACGAGGCGGCCTCCGGCCCCGAGGGGCTCGAGATCGCGGGAAGGGTTCCCATCGACGTGGTCGTGGCCGATCAGAGGATGCCGGGGATGACGGGAGTGGAGATGCTCGCCGAGCTCAAGGGGAGGCGCCCGGACGTCGCCGGGATCGTCCTCACCGGCTTCGCGGACATGCCCGCCCTCGAGTCGGCGATCAACCGGGCCGGCGCCTTCCGCTTCCTTCGCAAGCCCTGGGAGCCCGACCAGATCCTCGAGGCGATCGAGCAGGCGACGGATCACGTCGTCCAGCGCCGGACGATCGAACGGCTCGTCTCCCTCCTCTCCGCCCGGAGCGACGAGCTCAGGGCCTCCCTCGACCAGCTGCAGTCGCAGCAGGAGATGCTCCTCCACCTCGAGCGGCTCGGCACGATCGGCAAGCTCACGAGCGGCGTGACGCACGACCTCCGGAACCTCATGGTCGCCTTCCGCGCCGCGGAGTGGGAGCTCGAGACGGCGAAGATCCCGGGGCCGCTCGGGGAGATCGTGCAGGTGGGGCTCGCCGGCGTGGACAACATGGTCCGCACCCTCCAGACCCTGCACGAGTTCTCGCGCACCGGCGCCTTCTCCCTGGATCTCGCGGAGATCGATTCGGCCGTGGTCGTGTCCGACGCGATGGCCATCGGCCGGCTCGACCCCGCCTACAAGCTCCACCGGGTGACGCTGGAGCAGGCAGCGGACCTTCCGCGCATCCGGGGAGACCGGCAGAAGCTCGTCCAGGTCCTCGTGAACCTGCTGCGGAACGCCCTCCACGCCGCGCAGCCCGCCGAGGCGGTGCGCGTCCTCGCCTCCCGCCGCGACGGCGGCTTCGTCGTCGCCGTGGAGGACGAGGGGCCGGGCGTCTCCCCCGAGATCCGCGACCGGCTCTTCCAGCCCTTCGCGTCGAGCAAGGGCGAGAAGGGGCTCGGGCTCGGGCTCTACATGGCGCGGCTCATCGTGGAGTCGCACGGCGGCCGGATCGGCCTCGCCGAGCGGCCCCGGGGCGCATGCTTCGAGGTGTACCTCCCCGCCGCGGCGGGGAATGGAGGGTAGCGAACGACTCCGGGGGGGCCTGGAGAGGGCTCATGGACTTGCGTAGCAGGACTGCGGGAGGGAATTCCCCTGTGCCCGGCGAGGCTGGCGAACGGGCCGGCCGATCCGTCCCCCTCCACGTCGTGGGCGGGGCTCCGGCGTTTCGATCCTACGAGGATCTCGACGGCGCACAGGGGCGAGGCGTCTACTTCCGGCCTCATCGGTACGCGGCCGCCGATCTCGCGCCTTTGCGCGGAGTGGTGGAGGTCACCACGGACGTCGCGATCCACGTCTGCCCGCTCCGGGACGTATCGCAGAACGGGGTCGCCTTCGCCTGGCCCGCGGATGCCGCGATCCGGAAGGGGCAGATGCTCCGGCTCGTCGTCCGGCTCGACGAGCACGAGGCGTTTCGGGGCGAGGCGAAGGTCAGCGCGGTCCGCCACCAACAGCAGGACATCGTGGTGGGAGCGGCACTTGGCTCCTTCCTCCTGGACACGGACGAACTGCTGCACCTGAGGAGCGTGCGCTCGTGGGGCCCAGGCGCCTCGACCCCATCGGCCGACCGGTCCTGGCTCACGTCGGGACACGAGACCTTCAAGGCGCTCGTCGCCGATCTTCGCCTGCTTCTCGAGCAGGAGCAGGAGCGCCTCCACCAGTTCGAGCAGTCGCTCCCGTGGCACGTCGTGCAGGGACATCCGTCGGCCCCGCGCAGCGCGCTCATCGCCAGGCTGCACGAGGAGTTCGGCGTCGACGTCGTCCGCCTGGCGGCCGACATCGACGCCGCCCTGCGGCGGGCCGATAGCGCGGCCCTCCCCTCGCTCCAGAGTTACTCGGTGCGCCACCTTCAGGGATTCCTCATGCAGGCGCCCTGGATGCACCGCGCGAGACACAAGCCCTTCGGATACCCGGGCGACTACGAGGTGATGAATTTCGTCTACCACAAGGACTTCGAGGGCCCCACGCTCTTCGCGCGCGCTCTGGGCCACGCCTTCCTCCAGACTCCCCCTGCCCGTGCAGTGGTGTGCCGAAAGGATCTGGTGAAGCGGGAGCTCCGCGCCGCCCTCGATCGCGCCGTCGGGTCCGCTCGCCCCGTCCGATTCCTCTCCATCGCTTCTGGCCCGGCTCGGGAGCTTCAGGAGCTGCTCGCCGACGTGGAGGATCTTCCGGCTCCCCTCGAGATCGTCCTCTTCGACCAGGACAAGGGCGCCCTCGCGCACGCGTACCGCCGCCTCCAGCCCATCGCCGAATCGCGGTTCCAGGGGCGCGCGAGGATCGTATTCCTCAACGAGTCGATCAAGCGGCTCCTCCGCGACGACCGGCTCTTCGCCGAATTCGGCGGGTTCGACGTGGTCTACTCCTGCGGGCTCTTCGACTACCTCCAGGAGCACACAGCGGTCCGCCTCGCGCGAAGCCTCTCTGCCGCCGCGGGACCCGGGGGGCGCGTCTACGTCGCGAACATGGTCGAACACCCCGGTCGCTGGTTCATGGAGCAGCATCTGGACTGGGAACTCATCTACCGAACACGGGATGAGCTCCTCGAGATCGGGCGGCGCGCCCGGCCCGACGCGAGCGTCCGCCTGCTCGAGGAGGAGACCGGGGTGAACCCGTTCATCGAGATGGTCTGGTCCTGAGTGCCGCCCTCCGCGGCAGAAAACGACGCCCGCTGGGCCGCGTGGCTCCTCGAACGCAACCGGCGAGGCTTCCGGACGCTCCTCTTCATCGTCGCGGGGCTCTATCCGGCGTTCGCCGTCCTCGACCTCCTCGTCGCCCCCCGCGAGGCACTCCCCTGGCTCCTGGGAACACGATTCATCGTCACCGCCGTCACGCTCGCGCTGTTTCCGCTCCACGGCAGGCGAGCCCTCGACCGCCACGCGGATCGCCTCGCCTCGGCGTACATGCTCCTCTGCGCGGGCGGGATCTCGATCATGACGGTCTTCCTCGGGGGTCTCGCGTCCCCGTACTACGCCGGCCTCACGCTCGCCATCGTCGCCACCGGGCTCCTCTTCGTCTGGCCTCCGGCCATCGTCGTGGGAACGCACTCTCTCATCGTGGCCACGTTCCTCGTGATGAACGTCGCCACCGGGCCAATCGAGTCTGGCTTCGCGGCGGTGTCGAACCTCTTCTTCCTGTCCTCCACGGCGCTCATCGCAGCCCTCGGTCAGACCCTCGGATTCCAGACCGCCCGCGACCAGCACGAGCAGCGCATGCGGCTCGAGGCCGCCACGGCGAGGGTCGAGCGCGCCCACGCCGAGCTCCAGCAGCTCGAGCGCTTCAAGTCCCAGTTCTTCGCGAACATCACGCACGAGCTCCGGACGCCGCTCACGATGATCCTCACCCCGCTCGAGCTCCTCCTCCACGGCGAGATGGGGAAGTTCGGCGAGACGGCCGCCAGCTCCTTCCAGAGCATGTACCGGAGCGCCCTCAAGCTCCTGAAGCTCATCAACGACCTCCTCGACCTCGCGCGGCTCGAGGAGAGCCGGCTCCGGCTCCGGGTGGCCGAGCACGAGCTCGTGGGATACCTGAAGGCGCTCGTCGACCAGACCCAGGTCCTCGCGCGGCGGCGGGAGCTCGCGCTCGCCTTCCGGACGACGGACCCGGAGATCGTGCTCCGCTGCGACCTCGAGCGGCTCGAGCGCGTGTTCGTGAACCTCCTCGCGAACGCGATCAAGTTCACGCAGAGCGGCGGACGGGTCGAGGTCTCCCTCGCCGCGCGGCCGGACGAGATCGAGGTCGTCGTGCAGGACGACGGCCCGGGCTTCCCTCCGGACGAGGCCGAGAAGATCTTCGAGCGCTTCTACCAGGCCGAGATGGACGGGACCCGACGCCACGGCGGCGCCGGCATCGGGCTCGGCCTCGCCCGCCAGCTCGTCGAGCTCCACGGCGGGACTCTCCTCGCCTCGAGCGACGGGCGCCGCGGAGCCCGCTTCACCGTCCGCATCCCCCGCCGCCGCTCCTTCCACGAAGGAGAGCTCGCCACCCCGGAGCCCGGCGAGGAGCCGTCGGGCGGGGACCTCTCGGTCCAGGTCGAGGGGCGCCACGAGTTCCGGCTCATCGACATCGACGAGGCGACCGACCGCCGGATCGTCGATCGCGACGCGGGCGAGGAGCGGCGGCGCTACACCGTCGTCGTCGTGGAGGACGACCCGAGGGTGCTGCGCGTCGTCCACATGTCCCTCCGCCGGCAGTTCCGGGTGGTCGCCGCCGCGGACGGCCTGAAGGGGCTCGAGCTCGCGACCCGCGAGCGGCCGAACCTCGTCGTGACCGACCTCATGATGCCGGGGATCGACGGGCTCGAGCTCACCCGCCGGCTGCGCGCCGAGGCGAGCACCTCGCACATCCCCATCCTCATGCTCTCCGCCCGGGGAGAGGTGGAGGCCCGGGTGAAGGGGCTCGAGACGGGCGTCTCCGCCTACCTCGGGAAGCCGTTCTCCCCCCGCGAGCTCGTGAGCACCGCCCGCCGCCTCGTCCAGGCCGAGGAGGAGACGGCGGGCCTCGTCCTCGAGCGCCGGATGGAGTCGGTGGAGATCGTGACCGCGGGGCTCGCCCACGAGCTGAACAACCCGCTGAACTACGTGAAGAACGCCCTCGCGAGGGTCGGCCTCGACGCGGGGAGGGCGATCGACCTCGCCGCCCTCGCGAAGGAGCGGCCGCTCGATCCCGCGGAGGCGGCGCAGGTCGAGCGGAGCGCCGCCCGCGTCCGGGAGATGCTCGAGGTCGCAGCGGCCGGCCTCCGGCGGATCGCCGGGACGGTCGAGCTCATGAGCCGCTACGGGCGCGCCGGCTTCCGCCGCGAGACGAGCACCGTCGACGCGTGGGAGGCGGTGCGGACGGTGGCGAGCGTCGTCCTCCCCGCCACGGGCCGGAAGGTGACCCTCGCCCTCGCGTTCGAGGGAGACGGCGCCCTCGCCTGCGTCCTCGAGGAGTTCCAGCAGGTCGTGACGAACCTCCTCCAGAACGCGATCGAGGTGGTCGCCGACGGGTCGGGGCACGTGTGGGTGTCCGGCCGCGAGGAGGGGAACGACCTCGTCCTCTCGGTGAAAGACGACGGCCCGGGGATGCCGCCGGAGGTCCGGGACCGGGTCTTCACCCCCTTCTTCACGACGAAGGGGCCCGGGCGCGGGATGGGGCTCGGCCTCACCATCGTCCGGCGCGTCGTCGACGCCCACGGCGGGGCGCTCCACCTCACGACCGCCCCCGGCGCGGGGACGGAGTTCGTCGTCCGCCTCCCCCGGCGCGGCCCACCCGACCTCCCCCCGGCCGGAGCGGGCGCCGGCGGGCGCGCGGCCGCCATCGCCTGATGGCGGTGATCACACGGATCGAGCCGCGACGTTCGCCCTTCGACAGGCTCAGGGCGAACGGATCCCTTCCTCTCCGCTCGTGGTGACCCCTCGACGGGGCGTTCGCCCTTCGACAGGCTCGGGGCGAACGGCTGCGTGCATGGCCGCTCGCGGGCAGCACGTTCCCGGTGATTCCTC
>JBBIPT010000044.1:0-19813 GCA_037442705.1 Anaeromyxobacter sp. | reverse complement strand
GGAGGCCGCAGGGGCCGAGAGCGCCGGCGACGAGGCCGCCGAGGGCGGCCGTCCGGGCGAGCCGCTCCGCCCAGCCGCAGAGCGCCTCGATGCGCGCGGGATCGACCCGGGAGGCGAGCCGGACGGAGGCGCAGGAGAAGGTGCAGGTGAGGAGCACCCGCGCTCCCGCGGCGGCGTGCTCCGCGTGGACCGCCGAGATCTCCTCTGGGCGGGAGAGGATCCACTCCTCCGGGAAGGCGCCGGCCGGCAGCCCCCGCGCGAGGAGGGCCGTCCCCATGCCGCCGTCGAGGAGGGTGGGGCCCGCGAGCGTCATCAGGTACGCGAGGCGGCGGCGCGGGGTGCGGCGGGCGCGCCGAAGAAGTCGAGGAGCTCCTCGCGCATGAGGTGGGCGTCCTCGTGGCCGAGGGCGACGAGGTCCTCCGCGTACTCGCGGTCGAAGAGGAGGTAGCTCGCGAGGTCGGCCGCGCCGTCCGCGGAGGCCTCGGCGTCGGCGGCGGCGCGCCGGAGGAGGCGGGAGGCGAGGGTCCCGCGCCGGAGCCCCTTCACGCGGCGGGCCGCGTGCTCCCGCGCGAGGACGCCGATGTCGCGCGAGGGACGGACGACGAGGGTCCGGACCTTGCGCATCGGGGCGCCGACCCGGCCCCCGGAGATCGAGGCGAGCCGATCGGCGAAGCCGGGGCCGAAGGACTTCTCGCCCTCCTCGATGAGGGCGTTGATCCGGTGGAGCCGCTCGAGGTCGTAGTCGGTGTGGTCGAGGAGGAGCGCGTTCAGGATCCGCCCGAGCTGCGCGGCCGTCGTCGGCGGCTCCGCCGGCTCGACCCGCGGCGCGCCCGCCGACCGGGCCGCCTGCCGGAGGGCCACGACGAGGACCCGGTCAGCCCCGAGCCGGATCGCCGGCGCGAGCGGCACGTTCTGCCGGACGCTGCCATCGGTGAACCAGGAGTCCTCGATCCGGACGGGCCGGAAGAGGAGGGGGATGGCGCCGGAGGCGAGGGCGTGCTCGGGGCCGATGGCGCGCGCGCGCGCCTCCACGATCGGGTCCCGGCTCCACGGGGGCAGCTCCTCCCGGCTCTCCACGAAGACGACCGCCCGCCCCGTCCCGAGCGAGGTCGCGGTGACCGTGAGCGCGTCGAGGTGCCCGTCGCGGACGTTGCGGTGGAGGCGGGGCCAGTCGATCCGTTCCTGCACGACGCGCGCGAGCGCCTGGGGCCAGAGGAAGTCGGAGAGCCGCCAGGAGACCTGGCGCATCCGCGTCGCCCGGAGCTGCCGTAGGACGTAGAGCGGGAGGGCGACGAGACGGAGCGCGCTCCAGTGGAAGACCTCCTCGAGCCGGAGGGACCGCCAGACCTCGACGAGCGCCTCCCCCTGGCGCGCGGGTTCGTGGGCGCTCGAGGCGAAGAAGCAGGCGTTCACCGCGCCGATGCTCGTGCCAGAGACGACGTCGATCCGCGGCTGGGCGCCGAGCGCGGCCGCGAGGTCGCCGCGGAGGTAGCGGAGGACGCCGGCCTCGTAGGCGCCGCGGGCGCCGCCGCCGGAGAGGACGAGCGCGGTCCGGCTCATGCGAGCACCTGGATCCGTCCGCTCTTCGACAGGCTCGGGGCGAACGGATTCCCTCCTGCCCGCTCGTGGTGACCCCTCGACAGGCTCGGGGGAACCACGGGCGGTCCCGGATCGGCGCACGCGGGCACGAGCCTCACAGCGGGACCTCCTCGAGGTGGGACGGGACGTGGGCCGGCCAGCCGAGCCGCCCCATCCGCGCGCGGGCGGCCTGGAGCGCGGCGGGCTCCCCGTGGACGAGGAAGGTCCGCCCGGGCGGCGAGCCGAAGGTGGCGAGCCAGCGGCCGATCTCGTCCTCGTCCGCGTGGGCGGAGAAGCCGTCGATCTGCGCGACGCGGGCCTTCACCGGGACGTCCTCGCCGTGGATCCGGACGGTCGCGGCCCCGTCACGCAGGGAGGCCCCGCGCGTCCCGGCCGCCTGGAAGCCGACGAGGAGGACGGTCGTCCGCGGGTCGGGCAGGCGCCGGGCGAGGTGGTGGAGGATCCGCCCTCCCGTCGCCATCCCCGAGGCGGAGACGACGATGCACGGGCCGCGGACCTCGTTGATCGCCTTCGACTGGGCGGGGCTCCGCGCGAAGGTGAGCTTCGCGGGGCGGAGCGGGTCGCGACCGGCGGAGAGGAGGCGGGCCATCTCCGCGTCGTGGTCGGTCCGGTGCGCGAGGAAGATCGAGGTGGCGTCCACGGCCATCGGCGAGTCCACGAAGACGGGGAGGGCGGGCACGGACCCGGCCTCCTCGAGGGCGCGGATGGCGTAGAGGACCTCCTGCGTGCGGCCGATGGCGAAGGCGGGGACGAGGAGGGCCCCGCCCGTCTTCGCGGCGCGCAGGATCTCGTCCCGGAGCGCGTCCGCGGGGGGCGCCGCGCCGTGCCGCTTGCCGCCGTAGGTGCTCTCGAGGACGAGGGCGTCGGAGGGAGGGGCGGGGGCGGGGTCCGGGAGGATGGGGGCGCCGTAGCGGCCGAGGTCCCCGCTGAAGAGGAGCCGCCGCGGCGCCGCGCCGTCGAGCCCGAGCTCGACGAGGGCGCTCCCGAGGATGTGGCCCGCGCGATGGAGGCGGACCGTGACGCCGGGGGCGACCTCGCGCGGCTCGCCGTAGGGGAGGGGGGAGAGGCGGGGGAGGGACTGGAGGGCGTCCTCCTCCGTGTAGAGCGGGCGCGCGTCCGGCGCGTGCTTCGAGAACCCCCGGCGGTTCGCGTAGCCGGCCTCTTCCTCCTGGAGCCGCCCGGAGTCGGGGAGGAGGAGCCCGGCGAGGTCGCGGGTGGCGGGCGTGCAGTGGGCGCGGCCGCGGAAGCCGTCGCGGACGAGGAGCGGGAAGGCCCCGGTGTGGTCCACGTGGGCGTGGGTGAGGACGACGGCCGAGAGCGAGGCCGGATCGAAGGGCCAGGGGGCGCGGTTCCGGAGCCGGAGCTCCTTCAGCCCCTGGAAGAGCCCCGCGTCCACGAGGACGCGGGCAGAGCCCCACTCCACGAGGAAGCGGGAGCCTGTGACCGTGCCCGCGGCGCCGAGGAACCGGATGGACGGCATCGAGACGACATTCTACGATTCGCCCGCACGCGAGGGAGAAAAGCATGCGTCGAAAGATCCGCGTCGTCGGCGCCATGATCGAGCAGGACGGGCGCTACCTCATCACGCAGCGCTCGCCGAAGGGGACGCTCCCGCTCCTGTGGGAGTTCCCCGGTGGCCGCGTGGAGCCGGGGGAGACCGACGCGCAGGCGCTCGCGCGCGAGCTCGGCGAGGAGATGGGGATCGCGGTGGAGGTGGGTGACCGCTGCATCCACGTCGAGCACGCCTACGCGGACTACGACATCGACTTCTGCGTCTACCGGTGCCGGCTCGCCCGCGGCCCGGTCCGCAACCTGCGCGTCCACGCCCACCGCTGGGTCCTGCCGCGCGAGCTCGACGACTACGAGTTCCCGCCCGCGGACGAGAAGAGCATCGCGAAGCTGCTGGGGCTCTGAGGGCGGTGCCCGCTCCGATCCGTTCGTGGTTCGACAGGCTCACCACGAACGGCCTTGCTTGCACGCGAGCGGCCCTGCACGCAGCCGTTCGCCCTGACCCTGAGCCTGTCGAAGGGTCGAAGGGCGAACGGATTCCCTTCCGTCCGTCCGTGGTGACCCTCTACGGGCTCGAGGGATCCACGAAGCGGGCACCGCCGTGGTGACCCTCGCGGACGCACCCCGCCCGTGGGAGCCCGCGAGGGCCGTCTCCTCGCGCGGCCCGGGCGTTGGCCCCCCGCAGGACCCGTGCACAGATTCACCGATGGGGAGCGAGGAGGCGAATGCCCACGACCGGCCAGGCCGGCCCGCAGGGCCCCCGCGGCGAGCGCGGACCTCCGCGCGCCGGCGGACCCGCGGCCATCCGGCTCACCCCTTACCTCGTCTGGCTCGTCGTCGTCGCGACCGTCGCCCTCGGGCTCCGCGCCTTCCAGGACTCGCAGGTCCAGCCGATCGCCTACTCCGACTTCAAGGCCGCGCTCCGGGGCGGTGCGTTCGAGCGGGTCGTCGTGGGGCCGGACTGGGTGCGCGGGGTGCCGAAGGCGGAGCCGGGCCCGGAGCGGCCGCTCGTCCGGCAGGCGACCCGCGTCCCCGGCGGCGACGACGGGCTCGTCGCCGCCATCGAGAAGGCGGGCATCCCGTACGACGCCGTGGCGGACCAGGGCGCGGGCGGCGCGGTCTGGGTCTGGCTCCTGCCGATCTCGCTCGCCCTCCTCGTCTGGGGGCTCCTCGCGCGGCGGATCCCGGGGCCGATGGGGCAGGGGCCTCCAGGGGTCATGGCGTTCGGGAAGTCGCGCGCCCGCGTGCACGTGGAGCCGGACACCGGGGTCACGTTCGAGGACGTCGCCGGGATCGACGAGGCGGTGGAGGAGATCCGGGAGATCGTGGACTTCCTCCAGAAGCCGGAGAAGTACCGGCGGCTCGGGGGAAGGATCCCGAAGGGCGTGCTCCTCCTCGGGCCGCCGGGGACGGGGAAGACGCTGCTCGCCCGGGCGACGGCGGGCGAGGCGGGAGTCCCCTTCTTCTCGCTCTCCGGCTCCGAGTTCGTGGAGATGTTCGTGGGCGTAGGCGCGGCCCGCGTGCGGGACCTCTTCGCCCAGGCCACCGTCCGGGCCCCCTGCATCATCTTCATCGACGAGCTCGACGCGCTCGGGAAGACGCGGAACGCCGGGATCCTCGGCGGCCACGACGAGCGGGAGCAGACCCTGAACCAGCTCCTCGCGGAGATGGACGGGTTCGACGCGCGGGCGGGGCTCATCATCATGGCCGCGACGAACCGGCCGGAGATCCTCGATCCGGCGCTCCTGCGCCCGGGCCGGTTCGACCGGCAGGTGCTCGTGGACCGGCCGGATCGGCGCGGGCGGGAGCGGATCCTCGCGATCCACGCCCGGAAGGTGAAGCTCGCCCCGGACGTGGACCTCAAGGCGGTGGCGGCGCGGACGCCGGGCTTCGCCGGGGCCGACCTCGCGAACGTGGTGAACGAGGCGGCGCTCCTCGCGGCGCGCCGGGGGCGGGAGGCCGTGACCCGCGAGGAGCTCGACGAGGCGATCGAGCGGGTCGTGGCCGGGCTCCAGAAGAAGAGCCGCCGGATGAACGACCGCGAGAAGGAGATCGTCGCCTTCCACGAGGCGGGACACGCGCTCGTGGCCTGGATGCTGCCCGGCACGGATCGGGTGTCGAAGGTCTCGATCATCCCGCGGGGGCTCGGCGCGCTCGGCTACACGATCCAGCTCCCCACGGACGACCGCTACCTCCTCACCCGCTCGGAGCTCCGCGACCGCATGGCCGGGCTCCTCGGCGGGCGCGCCGCGGAGGAGGAGGTGTTCGGCGAGCCCTCCACCGGCGCCGCGAACGACCTCCAGCAGGTCACCGGGATCGCGCGGCTCATGGTGCGCGACCACGGGATGAGCGAGACGCTGGGGCCGGTGGCGATGGGGGAGGAGCGCGGGCCCGGGCTCCTCGGCTTCCGGATGCCCGAGCCGCGGTCCTACGCGGATCGGACCGCGCTCGAGATCGACCGGGAGATCCACGCGCTCGTCGAGGAGGCGCACGAGCGGGCGCGGGAGGTCCTCCGGGCGCACCGGGAGAAGCTCGACGCGATGGCGGCGCGGCTCCTCGCGGCAGAGGTCGTGGAGGAGGAGGAGATCGAGCGGCTCCTCGGACCGAAGGCGGTCCGGCAGCCGGGGCACGACGGGCAGCGGGAGGAGGAGCCGGGCGAGCCGCCGGCGGCGGGGCGATAGCGAGGCGGTCCCGTGGAGGTGGCTTGGCGAGGCCACCAAACCAGGCCATCATGTGGCCATGAAGATCGCGAACATCGCGGAGCTGAAGAACCGCCTGGGGTACTACCTGCGCGCGGTGCGCCGGGGGGAGCCGGTGCTCGTTCGCGACCGCGACGAGGTCATCGCGCGGATCGAGCCCGCTGGCGCCATCGTGGCCGGGGAGGGCAAGGACGAGGAGCGGCTCGCCGAGCTGGAGCGGCGCGGAGTGATCCGGAGGGGAAAGGGCCGGATCACTCCCGAGCTGCTGGCCCGCCGCGTGCGGCCCGGACGTCCCGCGGACGTCCTCGCAGCCCTTCTGGCGGATCGCGAGGAGGGGCGGTGAGGTTCTGGGACACGTCCGCGCTGCTGTCACTCGTCGTCGATCAGGGCTCGTCGCAGGAGGCCGAGCGCTGGGCCGCGGCTGATCCCGTCGTCGTGGTCTGGACGCTGGCTCGCGTGGAGGCGGTCTCCGCGCTTCGCCGGCTCGTCCGCGAGGACGCCCTCGAGGAGTCCGAGGCGCGGCGGGCCGAGGGCATGCTGGAGGAGATCCTCGCGCCGGCCCACACGATCGCCGATGTCGAGCGCGTGAAGGAGACCGCATGCAGGCTTCTTCGGACACATGCCCTTCGCGCGGCCGATGCCCTTCAGCTCGGGGCCGCGCTCGCCTGGGCCGGTGACACGGCGCGGGGGCACGGCTTCGTCACGCTCGATCGGAGGCTCGGCGTGGCGGCCGAGCGCGAGGGGTTCGACGTGGTCGGCGCCGTTTGACACCCCCCGTCCGGTGCTTAGGTTCTCCCCCGGAGGTCGCACGCATGTCCGAGGAGCGCCGGGACCGCGAGGCCCGCGAGAGCGAAGGCAAGGTGAAGGTCACCGATCGCCGCCGCTTCACCCCGGAGGGTGAGGACCGGTCCGGAGGCTCCGAGGCGGACGAGGCCCGCGAGGCCGCCGCGGAGGGCGCGGCGCCGCCGCATCCCGGCGATCCCCGCGACGCGAAGCTCGCCGAACAGGCCGCCCGGATCGACGAGCTCTCCCGCGCCTACGCCGCCCTCGTCGAGGACAACAGGGCCTTCCGTGGGCGGCTCGAGCGGGAGAAGGCGCGGGTCGTCGAGGCGGAACGGGCCTCCGTCGCGCAGGCGCTCCTCGAGGCGGCGGACGATCTCGAGCGCGCCCTCGCGGCGGCGACGGGCGCGGGCGCCGAGCCGGGCCCGGTCGCGACGATCCTCGAGGGCGTCCGGCTCTCCCTCGGCGCGATCCAGCGGCGGATCGCAGGGCTCGGCGCGGAGCGGATCCCGGTGGAGGGCCGGCCCTTCGATCCCCACGTCGCGGAGGCCCTCGACGCGGTCCCGGTGAGCGACCAGGCCCAGGACGGGCTCGTTCTCCAGGAGGTCCGGGCCGGGTACCGGATCGGCGACCGGATCCTGCGCCCCGCCAGGGTGCGGGTCGGGAGGCTCGCCCGCGCCTAGACGGCCGCTCGCGACTCGTGATCGGCCCCTGGCCTCGGGCCTCGGACCTCAGGCCTCGGGAAGGGCGGCAGAGATGCATTTCCTGAAGCCTGAAGCCCGAAGCCTCGGGTGTTTCCGAATCGACCTCGGTCGTCTAGGCTGTCCTGGGAATGAGATCCCCCCTTCGCGTGTCTGAACCCTTCGGAATCCAGGCACTCCACCCCACGAGGACGCGAACCGACATGAGCCCGGCGCTCCGCAGGACCCTCACCGTCGCACTCACCTTCGCGATGCTCGCCTGCTCTCGCGACGGGCAAGCGGCGACCCAGGCCCCGGCGAGCCCGGGCTCCCCGGCGCCGTCCGCGGGCAAGGGCGATGGGCAGCTCTACCGGGAGGCGGCCGCCCAGGGCGCTCCCGCCGCCGAGGCGCAGGTCCCGGCGGCTTCGCTCGCCCCGCTCATCGAGCGGCTGAAGCCGGCGGTCGTGAACATCTCCACGACGACGGCCGTGAAGCACCCGCGCACCCAGACCTTCCGGCGCGGGCCGCGCCAGGGCGATCCGTTCGAGGACTTCTTCGAGCGCTACTTCGGCCGCCCGATGCCGGAGTCTCCCGAGGCCCCGCCGGAGCTCCGCGGCCAGTCGCTCGGCTCGGGGTTCATCCTGAGCGGGGAGGGGTTCATCCTCACGAACCACCACGTCGTGAAGGACGCGACGGACATCCTCGTCCGGCTCTCCGACGGCCGCGAGTTCAAGGCCGAGGTCGTCGGGAAGGATCCGCTCACCGACGTCGCCCTCATCAAGCTCTCGAACCCGCCCCCCGGCCTCCCCACGGTGGTGCTGGGCGACTCCGACGCGCTCCGGCAGGGCGACTTCGTCCTCGCGCTCGGGAGCCCGCTCGGCCTGCGGGACACGGCGACGCTCGGGATCGTCTCCGCCAAGCACCGGGCCGGCATCAACCCGGCCGGCACCTACGACGACTTCATCCAGACCGACGCCGCGATCAACCCCGGCAACTCCGGCGGGCCGCTCTTCAACCTCCGCGGCGAGGTCGTCGGGATCAACACCGCCATCGTCCGGCCGGACGTGGGGCAGGGGATCGGCTTCGCGGTCCCGATCAGCCTCGCGAAGTCGCTCCTGCCGCAGCTCCGCGAGACGGGGAAGGTCACCCGCGGCTTCATGGGCGTCTCGGTGGCCGACCTCACGCCGGACCTCGCGCAGGGGTTCGGGCTCAGGGCCGGCACGAAGGGCGCCCTCGTCCAGGGCGTCGTCCCCCGCGGCCCGGCCGCGAAGGCCGGCCTCGAGGCGGGCGACGTCGTCGTCTCCCTGAACGGGAAGGAGGTGGACTCAGCGAGCCACCTCACCCGCGAGGTCGCGCTCGTCGCGCCGGGGAAGAAGGTGGAGGTCGTCGTCCTTCGCGGGGGCGACCGGAAGAAGTTCTCGTTCGTGGTCGCGCAGCGGCCCGAGGACGAGGCCGCCGTCGGAAGGGGCGACCCCCCCGGCGAGGAGGAGAAGGCGGACAAGGCCCCGAAGCTCGGCGTCACCCTCGCGCCGCTCACGCCGGAGATCGCGCGCGACCTCCGCGTGTCGGGCGAGGAGGGCGTGGTCATCACCGAGGTGGCGGACGGCGGGCCGGCGCAGCGGGCCGGCGTCCGGCGCGGGGACCTCATCCTCGAGGTGAACCGCAAGGCGGTGAAGACGGTGAAGGACGTCGCCGACCTCGTCGCGAAGATGAAGGAGGGGGAGATGGCCCTCCTCCGCGTGCGGCGCGGGGACGCGGCGGTCTTCGTGGCGGTCCCGGTGGGCGGGAGGCAGTAGGCGGCGTCGGCCGCGAGCGAGTGAACGGCCCCCTCTTCGGCCGACGGAGAGGAATCCGCTCGCCCTTCGACCCTTCGACAGGCTCAGGGTCAGGGCGAACGAGATTCCCTCCTGTCCGTTCGTGGTGACCCCTCGACAGGCTCGGGGGAACCACGAACGGTCCGGATCGACGCAAGCGGCCACGGCCATCATGGCGGTGCCCGCTTCGATCGATCCACGCTCGTTCGTGGTTCGACAGGCTCACCACGAACGGCCTTGCTTGCACGCGAGCGGCCCAGCACGCAGCCGTTCGCCCTGAGCCTGTCGAAGGGCGAACGCCGCGGCTCGATCCGTGTGATCACGGCCATCAGAGCACCTTGGCGGCGATCTCGCTCCCCGTCCGCGCGTCGATGACGCGGATCGCGAGGAAGCGCGCGGCGACGCCCTCGTAGCTCCCGCCGTCGCCCCGGCGCGGCATCTTCCAGGTCTTCTCCGGCCGGAAGACGATCTCGAGCTCGATGGCGCCCGTGCGGAACGGGCCCTGGAACTCCATGTCGAGCATGCCGGGCGGGAGCCGCCCGCGGATCGGGATGAAGCCGATCCGGGGGCTCCCGGACCGGTCCTGGCCGGAGGGCGCGCCGTGGGTGAGCGCGAGGCCGTTGCCATCGACGAACGGAGTGACGAGGAGGAGGAAGCGGTCCCCCTCGAGCTTCGGCTGCACGAGCGGCGCGGCGTCCGTCACCCGGACGGCGAGCTTCTTCCCGGTGAAGCCGCGGCGGAGCGCCGCGACGTTCGCCTCGCAACTCCTCCGCTCGTAGACGCCGGTGCAGCGCCCCACGTAGCGGGTGAGGAAAGTCTCGAGGCTGTCGAGCCTCTCCGCGCCGCCCGCGAGCGCGTCGAACGCTTCGTCCGCGCGGACGGCGGGGGAGGCGACCAGGGCGACGAGGGCCAGCGCAGGGAGGAGGCTTCGCATCTCGGGGGGCTCCGATCGGGTTCGCTCACGGCGAGCGAGCGGAGCATAGCAGGCCGGTAGCCCAGTAGTTTCCGCCGTTTATCTCTCACACGGGCCCCTCCCCGCGGGGCCCGTAGGTGAAGGTCGGGTTTTTGACTACATCATCGCACCCGATATACAGTTCGCCCGTGTCAGGACGGAGGTGGAGGCGGAAATGCTCTTCTCGCGGAAGGAAGCACCCGGCGCCGAGTCCCTGGAGCGCCGCAACGGGACCCGCCTCGACAAGGTCTTCCGCGTCTACCTCGAAGGCGAGCGCGGGATGGGGCTCGGCATCGCCCGCAACATCTCCGAGGGGGGCATGTTCATCGAGACCCGCGCCCCGCAGCCCATCGGGACGCAGGTGCGGGTCACGTTTCCGTCCGAAACCGGGGCGATGAGCTGCGTCGCGGAGGTCCGCTACGTCTGCCACCTCCTCGGCCGCACCCCCGCCTCCGAGCGCGGGCCGCTCGCGCTCCGCGGTATGGGCGTCCGGTTCCTCTACTTCGAAGCGGACGAGGCGGCGCCGGCCGACGTGCACTAAGATTCCGGCCGGATGCTGGCGATCGAGACGCGGGGACTCACCCGGCTCTTCGACGGGAAGCCGGCGGTGGAGGACCTCTCCCTCGCCGTGCCCCGCGGAGCCTTCTACGGCTTCCTCGGCCCGAACGGCGCCGGGAAGAGCACGACGATCAAGATGCTCACGGGGCTCCTCGCCCCGACCGCGGGCGACGCCCGCGTGCTCGGCGTGGACCTCTCCCGCGACGGGATCGAGGTGAAGCGGCGGATCGGCGTCGTCCCGGACGGCCTCGCCCTCTTCGAGCGGCTCTCCGGCGCGGAGCAGCTCCGGATCCACGGCCAGCTCTACGGCCTCGACCGCAAGGAGGCGGCCCGCCGGGCGGACGAGCTCCTCGGCGCGCTCGATCTCGCCGGCGACGCCGGAAAGCTCGCGGGCGAGTACAGCCACGGCATGAAGAAGAAGCTCGCCCTCGGCTGCGCCCTCATCCACGGCCCGGAGCTCCTCTTCCTCGACGAGCCGTTCGAGGGGATCGACGCGGTCGCGGTCACCGGGATCCGCCGGATGCTCCAGGGCCTCGTCTCCCGCGGCGCGGTGACGATCTTCCTCACGAGCCACGTGCTCGAGGTGGTCGAGCGGCTCGTGACCCACGTCGGGATCGTCCGGCAGGGGCGGCTCGCCGCGCAGGGGACCCTCGCGGAGGTGCGGGGGGCGGGCACGCTCGAGGAGGTCTTCATCCGGACCGTCGGCGAGGAGCGGGCGCCGGCCCCCGGGCTCTCCTGGCTCGCGCGGGAGGGCGGCGCTCCGTGAGCGGCGAGCCGGAGGCGGGCGGACCCGTTCCGCCGCCGGTCACGCGGGGCGGACGGACGCCGCTCGCCCCGCCGCTCCTCGCCTTCGCCGAGCTCCGGGCGCGCCTCCTCTGGCGGCGGCTCCGCGGACGGGGCGGGGTGCCGGAGCTCGTCGCGCGGATCGCCCTCTTCGCCATCGCGATCCCCGGCGGGCTCGTCTTCGCCGGGCTCGCGGGCGCGGGCGCGTGGCAGGCGGTCCGGATCGGGAACCCGCGCCACGCGGAGATCGCGGTGGGGGCGCTCTTCTTCGGCGTCTGGCAGACCTGGACCGCGGTCTCCCTCTCCCTCTCCGAGCGCGACGCGATCGACCTCCGGCGCTTCCTCGTCTACCCGATCCCGCCGGGCCGGGTCTTCGCCTACGGGCTCGGCGCGTCGGTCGTGGGCGACCCGTTCGCCGTATTCTGGTCGCTCATGCTCGGCGGGGCCTTCCTCGGCGCGGCCTTCGCCCGGCCCGGCGCGTGGATCCTCCTCCTCGCGATCGCCTACGCGATCTTCGTCCTCGGGACGGTCGCCTTCGTGGCGCTCCTCCAGGAACTCCTCGCCCGGCTCCTCCGCGGACGGCGGGCGCGCGAGGTGGCCATCGCGGCGGTCTACGTCGGCACGGCCTTCCTCCTCTTCTTCCTCTCGGGCGGGCCTCGCACGGCGTTCCAGGCGCTCCGGGCGCTGAAGCACGTCCGGTGGATCGCCTTCCCGCCGGCCCTCGCGGAGCGGGCCGTGAGCGCGCTCTACGGGGGAAAGACCGGCCCGGCGCTCCTCTGGATGGCGGTCCTCCTCGCCGCCTCCCTCGTGACGGCCTGGGTGGCCTACCGGATGGCTCTCGCCGCGGCCCGCTCCGGCGGGGACCAGGCGCCGCGCGCGGCGGCGACGGGCGCGGCCGGGTGGCGACTGCCTGGGCGGCTCGGGCCGCTCCTCGAGAAGGAGGGGAAGTACGTCCTCCGCCACCCCATCTCCGCGGTCCTCGCGATCGTCGTCCCGGCCTTCGCGGGGATCGTCGCCTGGAAGGTCGCGCCCCGGATCCCCGAGGAGGCCGGCGAGGTCGTCCGCGCGCTCCCCCTCTTCGGCTTCGCCGCCTACGCCCACCTCGCGACGCAGCCCTTCTGGCTCAACGCGTTCGGGTGGGAGCGCGGGGGCGGGCGGGCCTGGTTCCTCGCCCCGGTCGCCCCGAGGGACGTCCTCCTCGCGAAGAACGTCTCGGTCTACCTCCTGTCGCTCTCCCTCTTCGCGGTGAGCGCCGGGGCGGGGTTCGCGGTGGGGGGCGCGCCGCCCGCCTGGGCGGTCGTGGGGGCCTTCGCGCTCCACGCCGGGCTCGCGCCGTTCTTCCTCGCGGCGGGGAACGTGGTCTCGATCCTGAACCCGCGCCCCGCCCCGCACACCGTCCAGCGGGGCGGCCACGTCTCGCCGATCTCCGCCTTCGCGGGGATGGCCATCTTCGGCGCGGGCTCCGCCCTCTTCGCCCTCCCGGTGCTCCTCGCCCTCGAGCTCGACGAGTCCTGGACGCTGCCCGCGGGCTGGGCCGCCCTCGGCCTCGCCGGGCTCCTCGTCTACCGCGCGGTCCTGCCGCGGGTGTCGAGGCTCCTCGCGGAGCAGCGGGAGCCGCTCCTCGCCGCGGTCTGCGGGGACGACGCGTAGGCGCCGCAGGCCCGCCGCGGGGGGTGCGCCGACGAGGAGGTTGACCACCCGCCCGCGGTCGTGGCCCAATCGCCGGCTCCACTCCACCCGACTCCCCGGGTCCTGGACCTCCGGAGCCCCACGAATGAGCACCGCCCCGCTTCACCCCCTCGCGCAGGCCGCCAACGACGCCCTCGCGAAGGACTGCCCCGTCGTCCTCTCGATGCTGAGCGAGCGCGGCAAGCGCTTCTTCTTCCCCTCGAAGGGCATCCTCGCCCAGAGCGCCGAGGCGAAGCAGAAGGCGAAGACGGCGAACGCGACGATCGGGACCGCCACCGAGGGCGGGCAGCCCATGCACCTCGGCGTGGTGAACAAGTACTTCCAGGGGCTCACGCCGGCGGAGATCTACGACTACGCGCCGTCCTACGGGAAGCCGGACATCCGGACCGCGTGGGCGAAGAAGCAGCAGGAGGAGACGCCGAGCCTCCGCGGGCACCCCCTCTCGAACCCGGTGGTCACGAACGCGCTCACCCACGGCCTCGGGCTCGTGGGCGATCTCTTCCTCGACCCGGGCGACGCCGTGCTCACCCCGGACCTCCTCTGGGAGAACTACAACCTGAACTGGGAGACGCGGCTCGAGGCGTCCTTCCACTACTTCCCGTTCTTCGACGAGAAGCTCACCGGCTTCAACCTCGCCGGCTTCGGGGCCGCGCTCGCGAAGCTCCGCGGGAAGAAGGTCGTCGTCTCGCTCAACTTCCCGAACAACCCCTCCGGCTACACGCCGACCGTGGCGGAGATGGACGGGATGGCGAAGGCGCTCGCCGCCGAGGCCGAGGCGGGGACGAAGCTCGTCGTCTGCGTGGACGACGCCTACTACGGGATGTTCTTCGACGACGCGGCCTCGAAGGAGTCGGTCTTCGGCCGGCTCGTGAACCTCTCCAACAACCTCCTCGCCGTGAAGGTGGACGGCGCGACGAAGGAGGAGTTCGTCTGGGGGCTCCGCGTCGGGTTCATCACCTTCGGCGTGAAGAACGGGACCCCGGCCGCCTACAAGGCGCTCGAGGACAAGACCGCGGGGCTCATCCGCGCCTACGTCTCGAACGTCTCGAACCCCGGCCAGTCGATCGTGCTGAAGGCGCTGAACGATCCCGACTTCCGCAAGCAGCAGGCGGAGAAGGTCGCGGTGCTGAAGTCGCGCTCGGTCGTCGCCCACGGGGAGAGCAAGAAGGCGGAGTACGCGGACTGCTGGGACGTCTACCCGTTCAACTCCGGCTACTTCATGTGCGTCCGGATCAAGGGCGCCGACTCCGAGACGGTCCGGGCCCGGGCGCTCGAGGACTCCGGCGTCGGGACGATCTCGATCGGGAAGCGCGACCTCCGCGTCGCCTTCTCCTCCTGCGCCGAGGAGCAGATCCCGGCGGTGTTCGACGCGCTCGCCAAGGCGACGCGGGCGGTGCGGGGGAAGTAGGGCTCCCGGGAAGTCCCGGAACACGAACGGCCCGGCGGGGATCCCGCCGGGCCGTTTCGGTTTCTCGAGAGCCGACACCCAGACTTGAACTGGGGACCTACTGATTACGAATCAGTTGCTCTACCGACTGAGCTATGTCGGCGGACTCCCTGAAGCGGCCGGTTTTCTAGCATCCCCGGTCCGAGGTCGCAAGCGTCCGGAAGCCCTCAGAACGACGGCCCGAGCACGAGGTAGAAGACCGCGTCCGGGGTCTCGAGCCCCGCCGCCCGGTCGGCCGCCCGGCCGCGTCCGAGGAGCGCGCCGAGGGGGCGGGCGACCCCGACCCGGAGGTCCGTGCGCAGGTAGAAGCCGAGCACGAGCTCGACCCGGAGCTCCACGCCGGCCGAGAAGCGGAGCTCCTCCTTCGAGAGCGCGTGCCCGGCGAGGGAGAGCTCCCCCGGCATGTCGAAGGCGTCGCCCGCGTCGAGGAAGAGCGCGCCGTGGATCCGGCGCACGAAGACGGGCCAGGTCGAGACGCCGTAGCCGGGGGCGGAGATGGGGGCGCGGAGCTCCACGTTCCCGAGGACGAAGCCGGTGCCCCGGAGCACGTCGTCCTCGTAGCCGCGGAGCTGATCGGAGGCGACCGTCGCGCCGCCCGGGAGGAGCGCGAGCGGGTCGAGCTCGCCGAGCCCCCCGAGCGTGAAGGGGGCGCTCCAGCCGAGGGTCCCGTCCGCGACGCCGCCCGCGAGCCGGACCGCGGCGACGGCGTGCCGGGTGAACGGGAGCCGGACGTACTGCACGGCGGAGCCGCGCGCGCGAGAGAGGGCCCAGTCGCTCCCGAGCTCGGGCGCGGCGAGCCGCAGGCGGACGGAGACCGTGCGCCCCTCCTCGGGGGAGATGGAACGGACGAAGCGGCGCGCGTCGGAGTAGACCGCGCCGATCGAGAGATCGGAGAGGAAGCCGTCGTCGACTTGGACCTCCGGAGGCGGCGGGGGCTGGGGGAACGGATCCTCCACGGACTCGTGGGAGGTCCCGCTCCAGCCCGCCCGCACCGAGAAAGCGCGCGCGAGCCGCGTCCAGGTGAAGGTGAGCCCGGCGTCGGCCCAGGTGGAGACGCGCTGCATCCGGTAGGGCGGTCCCCGCGAGAGGTCGAAGTCGCGCCGGGAGGAGAGGTCGAGCCGCGGCCAGGACCATCCGCCCTGGTAGGCGACGGCCCAGGCGGGCTCGCTCCACCGCTCGCTCCACCAGCCCTGCGCCGACCAGGCGTGCCGGAGGAGGACATCCGTGCCGGCCGTGAAGGCACCGTAGACGTTCCCCTCGGAGGAGAAGCCGAGGACGGGCAGCCAGAAGCTGGGGAGCACGGTGCGCCAGGGCCGGTAGGGGCGCGAGGGCAGGGGCTCCGCGGCGGCGGGCGGAGCGGCCTCGGCGGGCGCCGGCGGCGGGGCGGCGGCCTCGAGCCAGGCCGCCTCGTCGAGCGGGATCGCGGCGAGGTCGAAGCCGGCGCGCGAGTAGCCGACGAAGACGAGGGTCTTCCCGTCGGGGGAGGGCTCGGGCTCGAACGCCCCGGTCTCCACGTTCGTCACCTGCCGGACGCCGCCGCTCCCGAGGTCGAGCGCGTGGACGTTGAAGATCCCGCCCCGGTCCGAGGCGAAGAGGAGGAACCGGCCGTCCGGCGTGAAGGCGGGGCCCGTGTCGAGGGCGTCGTCGTCGGTGAGCCGGCGGACCTCCCCGCCTTCCCAGAGCGCGAGGTCGCGCCGGCCGCCCTCGTGGAGCTCGAAGGCGATCCGCCCGCCGGGTCCGATCCGCGGCATGAAGATCTGCGCCCCGGGCCGATCGAAGAGGACCTCGGGACGGGGGTCGCCGCCGTCGAGCCGCCGCCGCACGAGCGCCATCCCCCCGCCGCCGGTCCGCCGGACGTAGACCGCCGTCGAGCCGTCGGCGGAGACGTCGGGGTCGGTGGCGCGCTCGCCGCGGGTGATCCTCCGGCGCGCCCCGCTCTCGAGATCGACGAGCCAGAGGTCGTCGTGGAGCCGGTGCTCCTCGTGGATCTCCCCGATCGCGACGAGGGCCTCGCGGGGAGAGCGGAGGGCGAGCGTGCCGTTCGAGTCCACCACCGCGATCCGGCCGAGGTCCTCCCCGTCCGGCGAGACCTTGCGCAGCCCCGGGGCGTCGTCGAGCCCGCGCGACTGGTAGACGAGGAAGCGGCCGTCGGGGGAGAAGCGCGGGTGCTCCGTCCGCCCCCCGCGCCGCGTGAGCGCCCGGGCTCGCGTCACGGGGCGCTGCGCCACGGCAGCCCGGCGCCCCTCCGCGTAGGCCCGCTCCACCGCGGCGTACTCGCTCCAGAGCTCCGGGAACTCCTTTCCCCCGAACCAGCGCGCGCCGGCCCAGGAGGGCGCCCAGGGCCAGACCATCGCCCCCTGATCGTGGAAGAAGCCCGCGAGGCTCTCGGGGCCGTAGCGGGTCTGGAGCCAGCCCATGAAGCGCCCGCCGAGGAGGTAGGGGACGTTGCCCGCGGGCCACTCGAGGTACTGGTTCGACGCCTCGTGGAGGCGGGGGAACTCGCCCTCGGTGGCGAGCGCGCGGGCGTACATGTCGAAGAGGGCGCTCCCGTTCCTGCCCGCGGCGGAGTCCCCCTCCGACTCGTGCACGACGGCGATCCCCTCGGTGAAGAAGGGCGGGAGGAAGGCGTTCGGCACCCAGAGCTTGCCGAAGATCGCGTTCACCGCGGCGGGGAGCCCGGCGGTCGTGTCGAGGTGGAGGACGTGGACGTACTCGTGCTGGACGAGCTGCCGGAGCCAGTCGCGGTAGTCGTGGAGGACGGAGAGGGACTCCGGGGGGACCGCGAAGAGCCGGATCGTGTTGTAGGGGAGCGGGCTCGCGGAGCCGTTCGCGTCGTCCACGTCGTCGGAGAGGACGATCTCCGTCTTCCCCCGGGGGGCGTGGGCGAGGAGGGGGGAGAGCCGCTCGTGGGCGCGCTCCGCCTCGCGGGCGACGTCCTGCGCGAGCGCGGCGAGCCCCTCGTGGTGGTGGACGCGGAAGTGGGCCGTCTCGATCGTCCGCCAGCGGAAGGACGGATCGTAGGGGCGGCCGAGGACGAGCTGGGCGCCGGCCGGGAGGGCGAGTGAGAGGGCGAGGAGGGCCGCGGCGAGCCTCGCCCAGACGAAGCCGGCGCGGCCGATCCCGCCGGAGAGGAGGACGGGGGGAGCGCCCTCGCCGCCGCTCGTCCAGGCGATGCGGGTTCCGTCCGGGGCGGCGGCCTGTCCTGCTCGGCGAGGCAATCGGGCTCCACGCGGGGCCGCGAGGCGGAAGACGCCGGCGCGGCCGCTCCGCGGGGCGTGTCGGACCCGACGACCATGGCGTAGACTGCGCCGGACGGAGGTTCAAGCGGAATGTCGCACGGCCACCCGCCGGGCGCGGAGGCGCGCGGGGACGCACGGACTCGGGATCACTCCGGGCACGCCCACGCCCACTCCCACGCCCACGGGGGCCACGGGGCGCACGGCCACGGCCGGAGCCTGCGCCGGCTCTCCGCCTCCCTCGTCCTCACCGTCGCGATCATGCTCGCCGAGGCGATCGGCGGCTGGCTCTCCGGGTCGCTCGCGCTCCTCTCCGACGCGAGCCACATGCTCACCGACGCCGGGGCCCTCGCCCTCGCCCTCGTCGCGACCGTCCTCGCCACCCGTCCCGCGGACGACCGGCGGACCTACGGCTACCGCCGCGCGGAGGTCCTCGCCGGGCAGCTCAACGTGGGGGCACTCTTCGTCCTCGCGATCTGGATCGGGTGGGAGGCGATCGAGCGGATCCGGCACCCGCACGGAGCGATCGATCTCTCCCTCATGGCCGGAGTGGCGGGGCTAGGGCTCGCCGCGAACCTCGCGATCCTCTGGTTCCTCCACGGCGAGCACACCCTGAACGCGAGGTCCGCGTTCCTCCACGTGCTCTCCGACACCTTCTCCTCTTTCGCGATCCTCGCCGGGGCCGGGATCATGGCGCTCCGCCCGGCCCTCTGGTGGATCGACGCGGCCCTCTCCCTCGCCATCGCGGGGCTCATCCTCGTGGGGGCGGTGCGCCTCGCGCTCGAGATCACCGACATCCTCATGGAAGGGGTCCCGCGGCACCTCGACGTGGGGGCCGTCGCCCGGCAGATGGAGTCGGCGGAGGGTGTGACCGCGGTCCACGACCTGCACGTCTGGGCGATCTCCTCCGGGCTCTACGCGCTCTCGGCGCACCTCGTCGTCGCGGAGGGCGGGACGGGACGGAACGACGCGATCCTCACCGAGGTGAAGGCCGGGCTCCGGCGGAGCTTCGGGATCGATCACACGACGCTCCAGATCGAGTCGGCCGCCTACCGGCACGAGGACGATCCGCACACGCACTGATCCCCGTGATCGCCACCGGCGGGCTCGACGCTCGCCCTTCGACAGGCGCGGGATGAGCGGATTCCTCTCCGTCGGCCCGTGACCTCTCCGCAGGCTCGGGGAACCACGGCGCCGTTGCGTGCTGCGGTCGGCCCCGCGCTCGCCGAAGGGCGAACGCCGGGGCTCCGCGCCGGCCGCGGCTGCCCCGCGCGAGCCGGGCGCGTGTTATGAACGGCGCGTGGCGCCCCGCATCCTCGCGTACCGCCCGCCGAGCGTGGTCGAGCGGCTCGACCCGAGGAGCGGCGCGTGCCCGCTCTCGCCGAGGGAGCTCCTCGGCCCCGCCGCGGAGCTCGGGATCGTCCTGCCGGTCGTGCGGGCGCCGATCGCCGGCGTCGCCCGCGGGGCGCTCGTCGCCGCGCGGGAGGCGGGGAGCGCGATCGGGCTCGGCCTGCCGCCGGGGGTCCCGCCGGGGCCCTGGTTCGAGGCGGTGGCCCGGGCGGCGGACGAGCTCGCCGGAGGGCTGCCGATCTTCCTCGCGGCGGAGGTCGTCGTCGAGGGGGAGGGAGCGACGCAGGTGGAGCGCGCCTTCCACGAGGCGTGGCGGCTCGTCGAGGCGGGGCTCACCCACCTCGCGGTGGACGTCGCCGCGGTCGCGGCCGGGGAGCGCGGCCGGGTCGCGGCGGAGATCGCCCAGGCCGGCTCCGACCAGGGGATCGGCGTGGACGTCGTCGTCGCCCTCGCCGACGGGGCCGCGGCCGGGGCCCGCGCGGCGGCGGTGGTCGAGGACCTCGCCCGCCGCGGATCGCCCCCGGACCTCGTGAGCGTGCGGTGCCTCGCCCCGGTGGACGGCGAGGAGGCGAGGCTCCAGGCGGGCGCGCTCGCGCGGATCTGCCAGGCGGTGAAGGGCGTGCCGGTGATGCGGCGGGGCCCGGTGACCCCGGAGCTCCTCGCGCGGCTCCGCGGGTCGCCCGTGAAGGCCTGCGAGCTTGTTTCTTTAAGTTGTTT
>JBBIPT010000043.1:0-20300 GCA_037442705.1 Anaeromyxobacter sp. | reverse complement strand
TCCCGTGCAAGTGCCGGCCGAACCGCAAGCCGTGCCTCGGGCTGATGTGGGTCATGAAGCGCAGCGACGATCGCATCGAGGCCTTCTGCTTCGTCTGCAAGGAGACCGAAGCCGTCATCTCAGGCTGTCAGAAGACCGAGTGGGCGGAGGGGCCGATGGAGCCCGCGCCCATGACGGAGACGGAGAGCTGACCCGGACCCGGGTCCCCGGTGATCCCGGTGGAAAGGGGACCCTCGGAGGCCGGTGGCATGGAAAGTGGTTCCGCGGGCAGCGGCGCGCGCACACCCATCCCCGGGCCGGAGGCCCTGGGGATGCGCCTGGTCATCGTCTGTGGGAGAACTGCGAGCCGCGCGGGGGAGGCGTGCTACCCGAACGCCTCGCTGAACCAGCATCCCTGGGTATCCCCGGCAGCCCGGGTGTTACCGTGAAGTACCCAGTCCACCACCGCGGCGCGGAGGGCCGCGTGGAGGGTGAGCCCCTGCGCCTTGGCGCGGGCCTCCAGCTCCTTCCAGACCGGCGCAGGGAAGCGGATGGACCGCGGCTCGGTCGGCCCCGTCTCCGTTCCCTTGCGGGGCCGGCCGCGCCCCACGCGGACGATCCCCTCCGCGGCGACCCGCGCGGCGTACGGGTTGCGGCGCACCTTGGCCTTCTCGAAGTCCACCTCCGGGATCTCCCGGAGCGACGCCTTCGACGGCTCCCGCTGCTTACGGACCTTCTTCATATCGTCTCCTCTCATGGGAGGTCGCGCGGCGGGCGCTCACCAGCCGGATGGCGTCCTCGTCGAACTCGACGTGCACGACGAGGTCCACGCAGAGCGGACGGTGCTCATCAGGTGATCCCGTGCTTCCGCGCGTTGGTAGCTGCCTTGCGGGAGTCCCAGGCGAAGTTCACGAACGTTAGTGTAATACTTTAACGCGGCGGCGCAAGAGTACTGGGTGGCACCAGCGGGCCCTTCGCCCGCGCACAGATCGGCCGCAGGTAGACCCCGAGCGCCACACCTGCACCGGGACTTGTCGGGCGCCCGGTCCGAGAGTTCACGCGCCGATGTGGCGCCGGAGCCGGAGCCGGTGATGGGGTCGGGCGCGGGCGCCGCCAGTGGGGGCCCCGCGCGGCCTGCGGCCGCCTGGCCGGTCGTCGAGGCTGGATAGGGGTCGACCGCCGCGCTAGACTCGATCGATGACTTCCTGCGGCGACCACTTCAAGGAGGAGACCCGGCGAGCCGCGGCCGCGCTGACGCCCGAGGAGCGGATGCAGCGCGCGCTCGCCATCGGCAAGCGGGACCTGGAGTTCTTCGCGACCGTGAGCGGACAGACCGTGGAACAGGCCCGGCAGGGCCTCGCAGCGCGCCGGGCGGCGGATCGCAGAGCCGCACAGAAGGGGTGGACGTTCTAGTGGGTTCGGCGTTCGAGGCGACGGTCCTCGAGTTGCGCAAGAAGGGCACCCCGCACGCACTCATCGGCGCCGTGGCCATGGCGGGTCGCGGCGTGATGCGTTCGACGGACGACCTCGATCTGCTCGTCGTGGACCGCGCCGTGCTGCGGCCCGGCTACTGGACCGAGGTGGAGGCTCTTGGGTTCAGTACGCAGCTACGTCACGGCGACGATCAGGATCCCCTTGCTGGAGTCGTCCGCCTGACGGGACTGGAGTCCGAGCACCCAGTCGACGTGGTCGTGGGCAAGAAGGCATGGCAGGCCGAGGCGATCGAGCGCGCCGAGCCTGTCCGCCTTGGCGCACTGGAAGTTCCCCTCGTGCTGACCTCGGACCTGATCCTCCTGAAGCTATACGCTGGCGCGGCGCAGGACCTCCTGGACGTGCAGGCCCTCCTCGATGCCGGCGACCGGCCGCGATTGATCGTCGAGGTGAGCCGCTCCGTCGGACTTCTCCCTCCGGAGGCGCGGGAACACTGGCGGGGATTCGCACCGGGACGCGGGCCTGGCAGCTGACGTGTGGGGCGCGACGGTCGCCAGACCCCCGGCGACGAAACGAGCCGGCCGGCGTCGCCTTCCGCGCCCGCGCCCCTCACCCCTGCCTGCGGTCCACGACCCCCCGCGCCTTCCCGTTCGAGCGCTCCAGGTCCCGCTTCCCGGGTCGGGTAGCGGAGCACGGGGATCCCCTCCTTCGTGATCGTCGTGATCACGAGCTCCCCCTCCTTTCCGGCCGGGACCGGCTCGAGGGTCTCGGCGGGCGCCCGGTCGCCGGGCGCGGCTTGCCTTGCCGGCCGAGGGCGCGAGACGATGGGCCGGTGAGGACGCGCACCAGTGGCCCGTCCCGCCCCCCGAACGAGGGCGAGGCGTCCGGCGCTTCCCCGCCGGCGCCCGGTGCGCTCACCGCGATGCTGGCCAGGCTGGTGGCGGCCCCGGAGCTCGCGGGCTGGACGCTGCCGCCGCGACCCGGCGAGGTGGTGGGGCGATTCGAGATCGTCCGGGAGGTGGGGCGAGGCGGCTTCGGGGTCGTCTACGAGGCCCACGACCGGCAGCTCTCCCGCGCCGTGGCGTTCAAGGCCATCCAGTCTTCGACGGAAACCGCTGCCGGGGCCCGCGCCGTCGCCGAGGCCGAGGCGGCGGCACGTCTCGCCCATCCGAACATCGTGCACCTCTATGACCTGGGCCACTGCGACCGGGGTGCCTGGCTCATCATGGAGCTCCTGCGCGGCCGCTCGCTGGCCGAGCGGCTGGCGGAGGGGCCGCTCCCCTTGCGCGAGGCGGTCCGGGTGGCAGTGGAGCTCTCCCGCGGCGTGGCCCACGCCCACGCCCAGGGGGTGGTCCACCGGGACCTCAAGCCCTCCAACGCCTTCCTCTGCGCAGACGGCCAGGTCAAGATCCTCGACTTCGGCCTCGCCCTGGTCTTCGGAAGGGCCAGCGCGTCCGGCGGCACCCCGGTCTACATGGCGCCGGAGCAGGCGGCCGGCGGCCCCGGCAACGAGCGGTCCGACGTCTACAGCCTCGGCCTCGTCTTCCGGGAACTGCTCACCGGCAGGCCACCCGGCCACATGGAGCACGCGCCGGGCGCTGGCGCGGCCCACCCGGGCGCGGGGGGCGCCCCCCTGCGTGGTGCGCCAGCGGCGCTCTCGAAGCTGCTGGCCCGCATGACCGCGCCGGACCCGGCGGCGAGGCCCGCCAATGGTGCCGAGGTCCACGCGGCGCTCCAGCACGTCCAGCGGTCCATGGAACCCCGGCGGCTCCTGTGGGCAGGCTGGGGCCTGGCGGCCGCGGCCCTCCTCCTGGCGATGGGCTTCGCGCTCTGGTACCGGCCGCTCCCCCCGGGCCGGCTGCTCGCCGCCCTGGCGGACACCGACAACCAGTCGGGCGATCCGGAGCTCGACGGCCTCACCGACTTGCTGCGGGCCGGGCTCGAGTCGTCGGGGAGGCTCTCCCTCATGGCCCGCTCCCAGCTCGTCAACGCCATCGAGGCGTCGGGGGCCGGCGTGCCCGGGCGCATCGGTGAGCGGGAGGCGCGCGCCGCCGCCGAGGGAGCGCGCGCGCAGCTCCTCTACCTGCCGGCGGTACGGCGTGCCGGCCCGGGCTACGAGCTCTCGGTCAGCGTCGTGGACCTCGCGCGTGGCGAGACCCGGCTCGCCCTCACGCGCCTGGCCCCGGCCATGAGCTCCGTCCCGCCGATGCTCGACGAGCTGGTGAGGGGCCTGCGCGAGGCCCTCGGCGAGGCGCCCGGGGCCGCGCCGCGGGCCCAGGGCCAGCTGGCGGACCTGGCGCCGGCCGACCCGGAGGCGCTGCGCCACCACGCCGAGGGCAACCGGCTGGCCTCCGAGGGGCGCTTCGACGAGGCGCAGGCGGCCTACCGCAGGGCCATCGACCTCGACCCCACCTTCCTGCTGCCGCGGGTCGGCCTCGAGTCGCTGCTCGGCTATCGCGGCGTGCTGAGGTTCCGGGCGCGCTTCTCGGCGAACCAGCGCGCCTGGCACCTGGAGAACAGGGAGATCCTCAGTGGGCACCTGGACCCTCTCCAGCTCGTGCCGGTGGAGCGCCCACTCACTGGCGTCGAGCCTGAGGACGGCGCGGAACCTGGGGTCCGGGGCGAACGGCACGCAGAACTCGGGCGGCTGCGGCGCCCACTCCGCCACCGCGTCGCAGGCGTCGCCGTCGCCGCTCGCGAGCGCCAGCGACGCGTAGCCGCCGATGGAGTGACCGCCCGCGGCCACCTTCGAGGGATCGACGAGGCCGCGCCATGGACCACCGGTCGCCCCGGAGGCTTCGAGCAGCCGGTCGAGGAGGAAGGCCATGTCCCGCGGGCGGTCCCTCATCACCTTGGAGTCGGGCACCGGCCCGAACCCGATGAGGTTCCCGTCGCCCGGGTGGGACAGGGCCGCCACCACGATGCCGTGCGAGGCCAGCCTGGCGCCCAGGAACGCGTAGAAGGAAGCGTCGTTGGCCCACCCGCCCGAGAAGACGAGCAGCGGGAACGGGCCCTGGCCGGAGGCGGGCAGGTCCCGGTAAGCCCGCTCGATCCCGTATCGCTCCACCTCCGACGAGGCCGCGAACTTGCCGGGCGAGTAGATCGGGTCGAGCGGGTAGATGGCCTCGGGCGAGGTGGGCGTCACGAGGCCGGCGTCGACCGGGTACCAGAGGTGCACCGGCAGGGCGCGGGGGCCGCCGGCGTCGTCGGTCCTCGTCACGTCGACGAAGGTGAGGAAGGTGAAGCCGACCGCGTAGTTGCCTGGTCCTCCCGGGTCTCCCCCAAAGGCTCCGGCCGGGTGCACCGCGGTCACCGGCTGCACCTCGGGCGGCCCGTCGTCCTTGCAGCCCACCAGGCCCATCGCGGCCAGCAGCAGCCCGACCGGGAGAATACTCGCCTTCATGGTAGCCCCCTGCGCGGCTCGACCGCGCGCCGTACCAGGCATGGACGCCACCGGAACGCCCGACGCCTCGCCCTCGCCTGGGTGTCTGGGTTGGGTTCGGAGTCGGCGCCAGGTGTGACGGCCCCGGCTCGACGCCCGGGTCAGGTCAGCAGCCCGCGCTCCCGCAGCCGTGCCCCGATCCGCTCCTTGAGCCGCTCGAAGCGCTTGCGGAGCGCGGCGGCGCTGGGCGCCGCCTCGCCGTCCCGCAACACCTCCTCGATCTCCGGCCAGCTGAGCCGCTCGTCGAGCCGGAGCGCCAGCAGGTGGCGATCGTCCTCGGTGAGCTCGGCGCGGACCGCTTCGAGGCCGGTCGCAAGCCGCTCCCGCTCCATCGCCGACGTGCTGGTGCGATGGGCGACCAACCTGGCCATCCCCTCGGTGGAGAAGATCTGGGCCCGCCTCCGCCAAGGCTCCTCGCGCACCCTCCGCGCCGCGTTGACGGCCACGCCGAAGCACCAGATCCTGAGGCGGGAGCGCTCCCGGTAGCTCGGCAGGGACCGCCAGGCCCACTCGCAGAAGAGGGCATAGGCGTCGTCGGCCAGGGCCCAATCGCCCAACGCGGCGCCCAGGAAGCGGTGGACGCCCGGGCCGAGCGCCTGGATGACGATGGTGGCGGCGGCGTCCTGGGCGCCGCCGGCGAGCAGCGCCGCGACGCGCTCCTCGAGCGCCCTGCCGTCACCGCGCGAGTTCGCCACGCTCCCCCCTGGCTCGGCGGTTCGATGCTGCCATTCCCGGTCCGGGCCCGCAACGACCTCCCCCGGCAGGCTGGAGGTGTTCTCCGTGAACGCGGAAGGGTCGCCCGCAGCGGACCCGACTCCGGTGTGCTACAAGCGCCGCATGTCCGCGAATCGGCTGCCGGTAGCGCTCCCCAACGTCCGGACGGGCCATGGAGCCTGAGAGCTGCCGCACCTGCGGCGGAGACGGGCGGGTCGGCAACTCGCTCGCTGGCGGCGGGAGCTCGGCGAGGTGCCCGAGCTGTCACGGGACGGGGCACCGCGCGGAGGCGGAGCCGCGCTTCCGGGACGTCACGAAGACGAAGGCGTCGCACTACCGCCCGGCGCCGCAGCAGGCCCCCGCGGGGCCGAAGGTCCCGGTCACGCCGGAAGGCGAGACGCTCGCCCGCGAGGTGAACGCGAGCGTGGCCCTCGCGGCAGACGCGAAGGCCCGGCTCGTCGCGGAGATCGTGCAGCACGAGAGCACGCACGGCCGCTGCACCAAGACGTTCATCAAGAAGGTCCGGAAGCAGACGCGGCCGTCCGGCGCGTAGGGGTTGGCCTGGCCGAGGTCGCTCAACCCGCGAGGATCGCCGAGGCCCTGAGCGCGGCGATGACGTCCTGCTCGGTCGGGCCCGGCACGCCACGGGCGGCGCTCTGGGCGAGCTCGTCCACGATCTCGTTCGCCGGGTGCCCGTCGTGGCCGCGCACCCACGTGAAGCGGACCTGGAGGTCGCGGGCGCGCGCATCCACCGCCTCGATGAGGTCGCGGTTCAGGACCGGCTCGCCGGCGGCGGTGCGCCAGCCCTTGCGGCGCCAGCCGTGGATCCACCTGGAGAGCGCGTCCACGACGTAGCGCGAGTCGGAGACGACCTCGACGGTCTCGCCGGCGGGGAGGCCGTGTAGCGCCTCGAGCACGGCGCGGAGCTCCATGCGGTTGTTGGTGACGCCCGCGCCGCCGTCCTCGACCCAGCGCGTTCCGCCGAAGCGAAGCGCGGGGCGAGCGCGATCCAGCACGATGAAGCCGGTGCCGCCCGGGCCGCCGGGGTTCGAGAGGGAGGAGCCGTCGCAGAAGGCGAGGAAGCGGGTGGCGCCGGGGGGCATGGGGAAACGCGGGCTGGAGGTCCTAGGGCCCGTCACCCCTGCCTGCGGTCCACGACCCGCCGGGCCTTCCCGTTCGAGCGCTCCAGGGCCCGCTTCCCCACGAGCTTCACCTCGACCGAGACGCCGAGCTCCTCCGCGAGCCGCTTCAGGATGGTCTCCTTGAGCTCGCTCGTCCGCTTCATCTCGTCGGAGAAGACCGCCTCGGACACCTCGACGAGGACGGTCACGCGGTCCACGCCCGACTCCCGGTCCACCTGCACCTGGTAGTGGGGCTCGACCCCCTCGATCTCGAAGAGGACCGCCTCGATCTCGGAGGGGAAGACCTTCGTCCCCTTCGCGATGAGCATGTCGTCCGTGCGCCCCTTCACGCGGGCCATCCGCCGGAAGGTCCGGCCGCACGGGCACGGCTCCTCGGCGATCGAGGTGAGGTCGCGGGTCCGGTAGCGGAGCACGGGGATCCCCTCCTTCGTGATCGTCGTGATCACGAGCTCCCCCTCCTTCCCGGCCGGGACGGGCTCGAGGGTCTCGGGGTCGACGACCTCGAACAGGAAGTGGTCCTCCGCGAGGTGCATGCCCCCCTTCTCGAGGCACTCGCCCGCGACGCCCGGGCCCATGACCTCGGAGAGGCCGTAGTTGTCGGTCGCGGTGATCTCGAGCTTCTCCTCGATCTCGCGCCGCATGGACTCGGACCACGGCTCCGATCCGAAGAGCCCGTGCTTCAGGGAGAGCGCGGCCGGGTTCAGCCCCATCTCGATCATCGCGTCGGCGACGTTCAGGGCGTGGCTCGGCGAGGTCACGAGGGCGGTGGTCCGGTAGTCGCGCATGATCCCGACCTGGCGGCTCGCCACGGCCGACGACACCGGGACCACCGAGGCGCCGAGCCGCTCCGCGCCGTGGTGGAGCCCGAACGCGCCGGTGAAGAGGCCGTAGTCGAAGCCGATCTGGACGACGTCCTCCTTCGTCACGCCACCCGCCACGAGCACGCGGGCGTTCAGGGTCGCCCAGGTCCGCATGTCGTTCCGGGTGTAGCCGACCGCGGTGGAGAGGCCGGTCGTGCCGGAGGAGGCGTGGACGCGGACGATGTCCCGCAGCGGCACCGCGAAGAGGCCGTAGGGGTGGTTCTCGCGGAGGTCCGCCTTCGTGGTGAAGGGGAGCTTGCCCAGGTCCTCGAGCGAGCGGAAGTCGTCCGGATCGAACCCGATCTCGTCGAACTTCTTCCGGTAGAAGGGGACGTGCCGGTAGACGCGGTTCAGCGTCGCCTCGAGCCGCTCGAGCTGGAGCTGCTCGAGGTCCGAGCGGTCCATGCACTCGTACTGCGGCTCCCAGATCCTCGTCTCGGTTCCGTTCATGGCTCCACCCTGTTCTCCGCGTCGAGGTCGCTCCCGAGGTAGGCGCGCTGCACGTCCCGGTTCGCGAGCAGCTCCTCCGCCGTGCCCTGGAGCACGATGCGCCCGGTCTCGAGGACGTAGCCCCGGTCGGCGATTCGGAGCGCCGCCCTGGCATTCTGCTCCACGAGGAGCACCGTCGTCCCCTCCTCCCGGATCCGTCGCACGATCCCGAAGATGTCCTTCACGACGAGGGGGGCGAGCCCCATCGAGGGCTCGTCCAGCATCACGAGGCGCGGCCGGGCCATGAGGGCCCTGCCGATCGCCAGCATCTGCTGCTCCCCGCCGGAGAGCGTGCCCGCGAGCTGCCGCTCCCGCTGCGCGAGGATGGGGAAGAGACCGTAGATGCGCTCGAGGTCGCGGGCCACCTCCTCCCGGCGCCCGCGCGCGAGCTGGACGTGCGCGCCCACGAGCAGGTTCTCCCGCACCGGCATCGTGGCGAAGACCTGGCGCCCCTCCGGGACGAGGGAGCAGCCCATCGCCACGAGCTTCTCCGCCGCGAGCCCGGTGGCCTTCGCGCCGCCGAAGACGACCTCCCCCCCGCAGGGCCGGAGGAGCCCGGCCACGGTCCGGAGGAGCGTCGACTTGCCTGCGCCGTTCGCGCCGACGATCGCCACGACCTCGCCCGGGGCGACGTGGAGCGTGACCCGCCGCAGCACGGCGAGCTTCCCGTACCCCGCGTCGAGGTTACGCAACCTGAGCATCGTCCTCCCCCAGGTAGACCCGGATCACCTCGGGGTCCCTCTGGACCGCGCGGGGCGGGGCGTCGGCGATCTTCTCCCCGTAGGAGAGGACCACGACCTCGTCCGAGACGTTCATCACGAGCCCCATGTCGTGCTCGACGACGAGGACCGTGATCCCCCGGTCCCGGATCCGGCCGATGAGCCTCGCGAGCTCCGAGGTCTCCCGCATGTTGAGCCCCGCGGCCGGCTCGTCGAGGAGGAGGAGCTCGGGGCCGGAGGCGAGGGCGCGGGCGAGCTCCACGGCGCGCTGCTGGCCGTAGGAGAGGCTCGTCGCCTCCACGTGGGCGAGCTCCGGGATCCCCACGAAGGCGAGGGCCTCGCGGGCCTCCCGCTCGATCTCCCGCTCCTCGCCCCGGGTGAAGGGGAGGTGGAGCATGCCGGCGAGGAACCCGGCCCGGCTCCGGACGTGCCGGCCCACCATCACGTTCTCGAGCGCCGTCATCTGCGCGAAGAGCCGGATGTGCTGGAAGGTCCGCGAGACGCCGAGGGAGGCGATCCGGTGGGGCGGCAGGCCCTGGATCGGCTCGCCCCGCAGGGCCACCGTCCCGGCGTCGGGCGGGAGGAAGCCCGAGACGAGGTGGAAGAGCGTCGTCTTCCCGGCGCCGTTAGGGCCGATGAGCGCCTTCACGGTCCCCTTCTCCACGCGGAAGGAGACGTCCCGGACGGCGCGCAGCCCGCCGAAGCTCCGGGAGAGCCCGCGGACGTCGAGGAGCGCGGTCACGCGCCGCCCTCCTGCCTGCGGAGGCGGGAGAGCGCCGCCGCCACCGCCGCCCGCGCGTCGAGCTTCAGGATCCCCTCCGGCGAGAAGAGCATGACGAAGACGAGGACAGCGCCGAAGACCGCGTCGTCGAGCGTCCCGAAGTACCCGCGGAGCGAGAGGAAGTTGAGGAGCGCGCTCGTCGCGACCGTCCCCCAGATGCTCCCCATCCCCCCGACCGCCACGATCGCCACGTAGCGGACCGACTTCATGATCGCGGCCTCGCCCGGCCCCACCCCGGCGTTGAAGTGGGTGAGGAACACCCCGCCCACCGCCGCGAGGACGGCGGAGAGGACGAAGGTCCGGAGCTTGTAGCTCCCGACGTCGACGCCCATCGCGCTCGCCGCGTCCTCCGCCCCGTGGATGGAGCGGAGCGCGCGGCCGACCCGCGACTCCACGAGGTTCGCGAGGAGGAGGACCGCGAGGGCGACGAGCCCCCAGGCGACGTAGTAGTTCGCGATCCGGGAGTCCCGTCCCCCGCCGACGGCCAGCCCCGGCAGGAGCGGGAACGGCGGAACGCCGGTGATGCCGTCCGCGGCCCCGAGCTGCTGCGTCCCGAGGACGATGCTGTAGACGATCGTCCCGAAGCCGAGCGTCGCCATCGCGAGGTAGTGCCCCTTGAGCCGGAGGACGGGGACCCCGATGGCGAAGGCCACGGCGAGGGAGAGCGCGACGGCGGCGGCGAAGGCCGCCCATGCGTGGAAGGAGAGGCTCGTGCCCCCGTAGAGATCGGTGCGCGAGACGAGGACGTGGAGCCGCTCGAGGAGATCGACGAGGGCGGTCCCGCGCCGGTCCGAGAGGTCGAGGGTCGTGAGCGCGGCGCTCACGTAGCCGCCGATCGCGAAGAAGGCCGCGTGCCCGAGCGAGATCTGCCCCGCGTAGCCCATGAGGAGCGAGAGCCCGATGGCGACCAGGGTGTAGTAGGCCGACATCGTGAGCTGCGTGAGCAGGAAGGACTTCCCGGCGACGGCGGTGGCCGCCTGCACGGCGACGATCGCCGCCGCGAAGAGCGCGATCCGCACGGTGCGCGAGCGGAGCATCAGCGGGCCTCGAGCCTCGCGACCTCGGCCGAGCCGAACAGGCCGCTCGGCCGGACGAAGAGGATGGCGAGGAGGATCGCGACCGAGATCGCGTCCTTGTAGGCGGCGGGCATCAGGGAGACGCTGAAGGACTCGAGGACCCCGACGACGAACCCGGCCGCGACCGCCCCGGCGGAGTTCCCGAGCCCCCCCAGGATCGCCACGGTGAAGCCCTTGATCGCGAGCCCGGTCCCGATCCCGTAGGAGGTGTAGGTGATCGGGGAGACGACGCAGCCGGCGAGCGCGCCGATCCCGGCGGAGAGGACGAAGGAGAGCGTGACGAGGTTCCGCGTCGGCACGCCGCAGAGCGCCGCCGCGTCCCGGTTCGCGGAGCAGGCGCGCATCTGCCGGCCCACCGCGGTCCGCTGGAAGAAGACCTGGAGGAAGAGGACGATCGCCACGCAGGCCGCGAGGCTCCAGAGCACCTGGGGCGACACGTGCACGCCCCCGAGCGAGAACGAGGTCACCTCGTCCCCGGTGAAGTACGGGAGCGCCCGGACCGACTCGCCCCAGACGACGAGCGCCCCCTCGCGGATCATGATCGAGACGCCGATGGTGATGACGATCATCCGCAGCACGGAGGGCTTCCCGAGCCAGCGGATGAACGTCATCTCCACGAGCGCGCCCACGGCCATCGTGGCGAGCACCGCCCCGGCGATCGCCGCGGGGAGCGGGACGATCCCGAGGAGCGTCACCGCGATCATCCCGCCGAGCATCACGAATTCACCCTGGGCGAAGTTGATGATGCCCGTGGTGTTGTAGATGATGTTGAACCCCACGCCGACGACGGCGTAGATCGTCCCGTAGGTGAGCCCCGCGACGAGGTACTGGAAGAACAGCTCGGGGGGCATCATCGCGGCAGCCGGTGGAGACCCGTGGACTCCGACCGTTCGTGGTTCGACACCACGAACGGCCCTGTCGAACCCGTTCGCCCTGAGCCTGTCGAAGGGCGAACGGCGGAGGACTCGATCACGGCCATTACTCGCCGAGCACCACGAACTTCCCGTCCTTCACCGTGAGCATCTCGAAGGCGTCCGCGGTGAGGCCGTTGTGGTCCTCGGGGGAGAAGTTGAAGACCCCGCCCGTGCCGACGTACCCCTTCATGTTCTCGACCGCCGCGCGGGCCTTCTCCCGGTCGGTCCCGGCCTCGGACACCGCCCGCACGAGGATCCCGAACGCGTCGAGGGCGTGGCCTCCGAAGCCGGAGACGTCCTCCTTGAAGCGGGACTCGTAGTCCTTCTTGTAGCCGGCGACGACCGCCTTCTGCGGGTGCTTCGCGGAGAGGCCGTCGGCGACCATGAGGCGGCCCGCCGGGAAGATCACGCCCTCGGCGGCCACCCCGGCGGCGCGGGCGTACTGGATGTTCGAGAACCCGTGGCTCTGGAAGATCGGGATCGCGAGGCCGATCTGGCGGGCGTTCTTGATCACGATGGCCTGGGCGGGCTCGATGGACCAGTTCAGGAGGGCCTGGACGCCGGCCGCCTTGACCTTCGTGACCTCGGCGGTGAGGTCGGTGGCGCCCTTGTCGTAGACCTCGGACACGGCGATCTCGATCCCGTGCGCCGGGGCGATCTTCTCGACCTGGTCCTTGCCCGCCTTGCCGAAGCCGGTGTTGGAGGAGAGGAAGCCGATCCGCTTCACCCCCATCTTCCTCATCTGCCCGAAGATCCGCTCGATCGCGTGGCTGTCCTTCTGCGCCGTCTTGAAGACCCACCTCGCCACGGGGTTCACGATCGCCTCGGCGGCCGCGCAGGAGAGGAGCAGGGTCCTCCCCTCCTCCGCGATCGCCTTCACGGCCATCGTCTCGCCGCTCGTGGACGGACCGACGATCGCGAACACCTGGTCCTCCTCGATGAGCTGCTTCGCGAAGGAGATCGCCTTCTCCGGGCTGCCGCCCGTGTCCTTCACGATGAGCAGGACCTTGCGGCCGCCGATCCCGCCCTTCGCGTTCAGGTCGGCGACGGCCATCTCGAGGGTGCGGGCCTCCGGCGCGCCGAGGAAGGAGGCGGGGCCGGTCACCGAGAGCAGCGCGCCGATCTTCACGTCCTGCGCCGCGCCGGCGGCGGGGGAGAGGGCGACGGCGAGCGCCGCCAGGAGAGCGGGGATCCTCGTCTTCATGTCTGCGGTCCTCCTCGTGGGTTCGGTTTCCGCTGCGACGCGCCGCCTCAGAGCTTCCTCACGTCCTCGGCGTCGAGCACGTTCGCCCCCGCGGCGCGGAGGGTCTCGACGGCTTTCTCGACCTCCTCGAACCGGAAGACGGCGATGGCCTGCTCGCCGCTCTTCCGGACGAACGCGTACATGTACTCGACGGAGATCCCCCGGAGCGCGTTCAGGATCCGCGCGAGCCCGCCCGGCCGGTCGGGCACGAGGACCGCCACGACGGGGGTCTTGCGGACGGTGAAGCCGGCCTCGCGCAGGACCGCGGCCGCCCGGTCCGCGTCGTCGGCGATGAGGCGGAGGATCCCGAAGTCGGTCTCGTCCGCGAGCGTCATCGCCCGGAGATCCACGGCGTGCTTCGCGAGGACGTCCACCACGTCGGCGAGGCCGCCCGTCTCGTTCTCGAGGAAGACGGAGATCTGTTCGACCGCCACGGACCCTCCCGGCAGGGAAAGAGCCGGCGAGCATACCCCAAGGGGGGGGCGGAGTTCACCTGTCCGCACCGCCGGCTGGACCGGCGATCGCGAGGTCCTCCGCGCCTTCGTCACGGCCTGCCGCCCCCCTCGAAGGCCGCTGGCCGCGCGCCCGGGTGCGGCACCCTCGCGCGTGGACGGGAGCGCGCCTTCCGGGTTACTTCACCCGCATGTTCCAGCCGAGGCAGGATTCGCCCTACACCGCCCTCGCGGCGGCCTGGTCGCGCGGGGGAACGCCGCCGGCGGTGGCGCTCGAGTCCACCCTGGAGACCTTCCGCTCCGTGCGGCCGGCCGACCTGGCCGAGGCCGCCCCCCTCGTCGAGGCGCTCCTCGCGCGCCTCGGCGATCCGGACGCCCGCCCCCCGGCGCGGAAGGCGCTCTTCGCGCTCCTCGACGGCGTCCGCCGCCGCGCCTTCACCTCCGCGCTCGATCCCGGGGACGTCGAGCGCTGGCTCGGCCTCGTGCTGCGGGTGGTCGTCGAGGCCGGCTACGGGTTCGGCGAGCTCCTCCGCTCCCGCGAGGAGACCGACCCGAGGACGATCGCCTTCCGCGTCCTCGGCGCGGACGCCTGCGAGGTCACGGTCGCCGACCTCGCCCGCCGGACCCGCGCCATCGCCCGCGGCCTGCTCGCCCTCGTGGACGGCGAGCCGGAGGCGAAGGTCGCCATCCTCTCCGAGAACCGCCTCGAGGCCGCGCTCTGCGACCTCGCCTGCCTCTCCAACGGCATCGTCGACTTCCCCCTCCCCGCGAACGCGACGGCGGAGCAGGTCGTCTTCATGCTGCGCCACTCCCGCGCCCGCGTGCTCCTCGCGTCGGACGAGGAGCAGCTCGCGAAGGTGCTGCCGAGCCTCGGCGCCCTCCCCGACCTCAGGGCCGTGGCCGTCTTCGAGCCCGCCGCGGCGGAGCGGAACGGGCTCCTCTCGCTCGACCAGCTGGTGAGCCAGGGGGCGGGCTTCGACGACGCCCAGCGGGCCGCCCGCGCCGGAGCCGTCCGGATCCGCGACGTGGCCACCGTGATGTACACCTCGGGGACGACGGGGAAGCCGAAGGGGATCGTCTTCACCCACGAGAACGTCGTCTCGAAGCGCTTCGCCCGCGCCTTCGCGCTGCCCCACGTGAACGAGGGAGACGTCTTCCTCGCCTACCTGCCGCTCTACCACACGTTCGGGCGTTGGCTCGAGATGACGGGCTCCCTGTTCTGGGGCGCCACCTACGTCTTCGCCCGGTCCACCGCCCAGTCGAGCCTCCTCGAGGATTTCCGGGAGGTGAAGCCGACCGTCTTCATCTCCGTCCCCAAGAAGTGGATGGAGCTCCACGAGGCGGCGACCTGGGAGGCGCACGGCGAGGACGAGGACGACCTCGCCGCCCACCTCCGCATCGTCACCGGCGGGCGGCTCCGGTACGGCCTCTCCGCCGCCGGGTACCTCGACCCCGCGGTCTTCCGGTCCTTCCACCGCGCCGGCACCGAGCTCTGCTCGGGCTACGGCATGACCGAGGCGACCGGCGGCATCACGATGACTCCCCCGGGGCTCTACGCGGACGATTCGGTGGGCCTCCCCCTGCCCGGGATCGAGTGCCGCCGGGCGGAGGACGGCGAGCTCCAGATCCGCGGGCCCTACGTCTCCCCGGGCTACCAGCCGCCCGTCCCGGAGGACGAGAAGGGGCCGGACGCCGAGGGCTGGTTCGGGACCGGCGATCTCGTGTCGCTCGACGCCGCCGGCCACTTCCGGATCACCGGCCGCAAGAAGGAGATCTACAAGAACCGCCAGGGCCAGACGATCGCCCCCCAGCGGGTGGAGAACCTCTTCCGCGACTTCGAGGAGGTCTCCCAGGCCTTCCTGGTCGGCGATCACCGCGAGTACAACACGCTCCTCGTCTGGCCCAACCCCGCCTCCCCCGCCGTGGCGGGCGCCCCGGCCTCCGCGGTCCGCGAGCTCGTCTCCTCGCTCGTGGCGAGCGCCAACCGCTTCCTCGCCCCGTTCGAGCGCGTCGTCGCGTTCGAGCTCCTCCCCCGCGCGCTCGACGCCGAGCACGGGGAGCTCACCCACAAGCACACGTTCAAGCGCGACGCCGTCGGACGGAACTGGAAGTCGCTCATCGACGGGATGTACGAGCGCAAGCACCTCGCCCTCCCCGTGGACGGCGGCTTCGTCCGCGTCCCGAACTGGGTCCTCCGGGAGATCGGCGTCCTCCGGCACGAGGTCGCGCTCGGCGAGGGGGTCCTCCGAGCCGGGAGCCGCACGCTCCCGGTGGGCCGCGTCCCGGAGGCCCCGGGGGCGATCCGGATCGGCGACCTCGCCTACTCCGCGGAGGGGGCGGTCGTCGATCTCGGCGTCCTCCTCTCCCGGCCCGGCCTCTGGCTCGGGAACGAGGCGCTCTGCGCCTTCCTCGGCGAGGAGGCCTTCCTCTCCCTCGTCGGGCGCCGGCGGAAGAGCGCCGGCGACCCGGTCCTCGACGCCCGGTGGTGGCCGCCCCCGGCCCCGGAGCGCGTGAAGGTGCTCCTGGGCGCGGTGGAGGCCGCGGAGCCGACCTTCCGGTCGATCCACGCGGCGGGCGAGCTGCTCCGCGCCGACCGGACGGACGCCCGGCACGCGGTGGCCCACCTGCAGGCCGGCCTCTCCTCCGCCCAGCCCGAGCACCCCCACCTCTGCAAGGCGCTCCTCCGCCGCGCCGCGGACGCCCCGGACGAGGACGTCCGCCGCCGGGCGTTCCGGGCCCTCCTCCCCCACGAGGCGCCGCGAGACCTCGTCCCGACCCTGAGGCGCTTCCTGGACCGGTTCGGCCCCCTCGCCCTCCTCGAGGAGGACCTCGCCGACCTCGGGGAGCACGGCCTCGCCGATGGGCAGCTCCACGCGCTCCTCGAGCACCTCGAGTCGGACGCCGCCGCCGGCCCCCCGGCCACCGCCTCGGACCGCCGGCTCCTCGTAGGCGCGATGCGGCTCGCGACCGCGCTGGCCGTCTCCCACCCTCGCCACTTCTCGCTCGTGCGGGTGCCGCTCGCGCGCCTGTCCCTGCACGACGACCCGGAGGTCCAGGCGCGCGCGGGGGAGGAGCTCGACCGGCTCCGCCGGGGCTTCGCGAACTTCATCGGCCCGAACCTCCGGCTCGCCATCGATCCCCAGACCGGGGCCGAGTACGGCTGGCGCGAGGTCCTCACCTTCGACGACAACGTCCCGCCCGCCGGCGCGCACCACCTCTACCAGGCGCTCCAGGACTCGACGATCGTCCGCGCGTCCGTCTTCCTCCTCGCGCGGGGGGTGCTCCTCTCCCTCGCCGACCTCCCGCCCGGCGGCGCCACCGTCGCGCTGCTGGGCCGGCAGCACGGGAAGAGCGTCTACCGCCTCACCCTGCACACGCGCGCCAAGGAGACCTTCGACGTCGCCGTGAACGTCGCGGAGCAGATGAGCTTCGCCGACCTCCGGCACGAGGTCTCCTGGCTCCTCGCCTCCGGCGCGACCCCGCCGCTCGTCGAGCGCTTCGGCGGCTACTTCGCGGAGTGGGGCATCTACACGGAGGAGTTCATCCCCGGGCACGACGTGGACCGGCAGGTCGCCCGGCTCGTCAGGCAGGGGGAGACGCGGCGGCTCGAGCTCCTCTGGCCCTTCCTCGCCGGGACCGCCCTCGAGCTCCACGTGCGCTTCTGGGACCGCACGGGGCGGAGGTTCGCCCTGAGGGACCCCTCACCGGCCGCCTTCGTCGTGCCGTCGCACGACTACCACGCCGGGGCGCGCCTCGTGTCCCTCTCGGACCGGACCCCGTGCACCTCGCTCGACGACCTCCTCGATCGCTTCGAGGCGGGGTTCGTGGCGCGGATCGAGAGCGCCCGCCCCCACCTGCGCGGCCTCCTCCGCGAGGACGCGTTCATCCCGTTCGTCGCGGAGGCGCTCGGCCCCGAGCGAGGCGTCGCGTTCCTCTCGTCGGTGAGCGAGTCTTCCCGCCGGGCCGTCGCGATCGAGACCTACCTCGAGCGGGTCCGGACGGAGGGGTTCACCCCGCGGGCGCTCCACTTCGCCGCCGTGCGCTGGAGGCGCTGGCTCGACGTGAACCCTGCCGCGACCGTCGAGGCGAAGGGGACGATGCTCGGCGAGCTCTGGGGCACCTACCGGCTCGACGAGGTCGAGCGGCGCCTGCCCGACACGCGGATCCGCTTCTTCCGGCGGACCGTCTTCGCCGGCGCGCGCCCGGGGCTCGCGGAGGCGCTCGAGCGGCTCATGGCCAGGGCGCGGTCCCTGCCGCCGGGAGGGCTCGACCTGGAGGGCCAGGTCGCCGCGATCCGCTCGGCGGTGGCGCCGACCGCCGAGGAGGACTGGTTCCTCGCCCGCATGACCTACCGCTGGCTCGCCCCCACCGACGACGTGGCGCTCATCTCGCTCCCCTCGGGGGGCAACTACGTGACCGAGGTCGTCGTCTCGCTCACCGACGAGCAGGGGGCACGCTACACCGTCCGGGCGCCGGTCTCCCATCGCGAGGTGGCCCGCCTCCTGCACATGTTCCACGAGTCGAGCCTCCACGTGACCTTCGGCGCGGATCACGAGTTCCTCGTCTGCCTGGACGCCAAGGAGACGCCCATCGGCGGCCTGTTCTACAGGAAGGCGAGCCCGACCCGGATCCACATGGAGAAGCTCGTCGTCGCGCGCCGGAGCCGCAGCCGGGGGGTGGCCGACGGCCTCATGAGGGAGTTCTTCCGCCGCATGCGCGCCCGCGGCGCCCTCCGGGTGGAGACCGGGTACTTCCAGCCCGACTACCTGAGCCGCTTCGGCTTCCGCACCGACCCCACCTCCGGCGGCCTCGTCCGCGAGCTGGAGCCCGAGCTCCCGGTCTAGATCGCCATGGCCAAGTCCACCTGGAAGCTCATCGACTCCACGCTCCGCGAGGGCGAGCAGTTCGCGAAGGGGGCCTTCCGCACCGAGGACAAGCTGGAGATCGCGAGGGCCCTCGACACCTTCGGGGTCGAGTACGTCGAGGTCACCTCCCCCGCCGCGTCGCCGCAGTCCCAGCGCGACGCGACCTCCCTCGTGAAGCTCGGGCTCGGCGCCCGCGTGATCACCCACTCCCGCTGCGTGGTCGACGACGTGAAGGCCGCCCTCGAGACGGGGGTCCGGGGGATCGGGCTCCTCTTCGCGACGAGCCGCATCCTCCGGGAGTCCTCCCACGGGAAGTCGATCCAGCAGATCGTCGACGCGATGGCGCCGCCGATCGAGCTCGCGCTCTCGGCCGGGCTCGAGGTCCGCTTCTCCGCCGAGGACGCCTTCCGCTCCGAGGTCGGGGACCTCCTCACCGTGCTCCAGGCGGCCGAGAAGCTCGGCGTCCACCGGGTCGGCGTCGCGGACACGGTGGGCATCGCCACGCCGCGCCAGGTCTACGTCCTCGTGCGGGAGATCCGGCGGGCGGTGAAGTGCGACATCGGGTTCCACGGCCACAACGACACCGGCTGCGCCGTGGCCAACGCGCACGAGGCGATCGCCGCGGGGGCGACCCACGTCGACGTGTCGGTCCTCGGGATCGGCGAGCGCGTGGGGATCACCTCCCTGGGCGGGATCGTCGCCCGCATGTTCTCCCTGGAGCCGCAGGCCGTCTCGGAGCGCTACCGGCTCGGCCAGCTCCGGGAGCTCGAGCGGATCGTCGCCCGGATCACCGGCGTCGAGATCCCGTTCAACAACTTCGTCACCGGCGAGACGGCCTACTCCCACAAGGCCGGCATGCACCTGAAGTCGATGATGGCGAACCCCGGCTCCTACGAGATCATCCCGCCGGAGGCGTTCGGCCTCACCCGGCGGCTCATCCTCGGCTCCCGGCTCACCGGCCGTCACGCCATCGCCTACCGGGCCCGGGAGATGGGCATCACCTTCGGCGAGACGGAGCTCAAGGCGATCACGAAGCGGATCAAGGAGCTCGCCGACCGGGGCGAGCTCTCCGAGGCGCAGATCGACGAGGTCCTGCGGGAGTGGGTCACGGCGTGACGGTGGTGGCCGGTTCGATCCCGGCCGTCGTCGAAGGGCGCACGTCGAGGCTCGATCCGGGCGGCCACGGCCCCGAGCGCGCCCCGCGTGCGGCCGCCCCCGGCGCGGGGTAGACTCCGCCGCCCATGCTCCGCAGCCGGCTCCTCATCCTCGCCGCCGCCGTCCTCTGGTCCACCGCCGGCGCGGCGATCAAGCGCTGCGACCTCGACGCGTTCCAGATCGCCGGGGGGCGCTCGCTCGTCGCCGGGATCTTCCTCTTCGCCGCGGTGAAGGAGGCGCGCGCCTGGCCCAGCCTCCGGGTCCTCCTCGTCGCCGTCGCCTACGCCTTCACCGTCGTCCTCTTCGTCATCGCGACGAAGCTCACCACCGCCGCGAACGCGATCTTCATCCAGGACACCGCGCCGCTCTGGGTCCTCGTCCTCTCCCCCTGGCTCCTCTCCGAGAAGCCCACGCGTGGCGAGCTCCTCGCCGTCCCGGTCTACGCGGTCGGGCTCGGGCTCTTCTTCCTCGACGAGCTCACGAGCGGCCAGGTCGCCGGGAACCTCGTCGCGGCGGCCTCCGGCGTCGCCTTCGCCTTCTCCATCCTCGGGCTCCGCCTCCTGCGCCACGAGGGGCCCGCCGCCCTCTTCTGGGGCAACCTCGTCGCCGCGGCGGCGGTCCTCCCGCTCTGGCCCTCGGGCCCGGCGGCGGCGCCCGCGGACCTCGCCATCGTCGTCTACCTCGGGATCTTCCAGCTCGGCCTCGCCTACCTCTGCTTCTCGCGCGGCGTGGAGGGGACGCCCGCCATCGAGGCCTCGCTCCTCATCCTCCTCGAGCCGGTGCTGAACCCGATCTGGACCTTCCTCTTCGCCGGCGAGACCCCGGGGCCCTGGGCGATCGCGGGAGGGGCGGTGGTCCTCGGCGCCACCGCCTGGCGCACGGTGGCCCCCGTGCTCGCGCCGCGCACCGTCTGACGCTCCGCCCCACCTCCGCTCCCCTTGCGCTCCGGGCCGCTGGCCGCCCGGGCCGCCGTTCCCCTTGCGATGCCGGCCGCTGGCCGCCCGGGCCGCCGTTCCCCTCGCGATGCCGGCCGCTGGC
>JBBIPT010000042.1:0-20367 GCA_037442705.1 Anaeromyxobacter sp. | reverse complement strand
CGCCGCCGCGATCGGCCGCCAGGCGCTCCACGCGGCGAGGATCGCCTTCGACCACCCGCGGAGCGGCCGCCGGGTCGTGGTGGAGGCGCCGCTCCCCGCGGACCTCCGCCGGGCGCTCGACGTGCTGCGCCAGGGCTGAGAGGCCGTCGCCCTTCGGCAGGCTCAGGGCGGGTCGGCCATGCCGGGACTCTCCCTCGAGGCAAGCCATCCCGGGTCGCTCGCCTCCGGCGACGCGGAACGGGAGCCGTCCTCCCGTTTCCCCTCCGCCTCCTCCCGGCGCCGGCGCTCCTCCCTCGCCCTCACCGCCTCGGCGCCGTGGAACTGGACCTCGAGCCGGAAGGTGAGGGCGAAGACCGAGTGGCGCCCCCGCTCCGGCGTCCAGGGCCAGGCCACCTCCGGCTCCGCCTCGACGAAGATCCACCTCCGGTAGACGTCGCTCCGGATGCGCGTGTAGAGGCGCCAGCGCTCGATCTCGATCTCGCCGCGGGTGGCGCCGCTCGGCCCCCCCGCGAGCAGCAGGGCGCTGCGAGGCCCCAGGGAGGCGAGGAGGGCGGCCTCGGAGCCCCACTCGAACCCCGGGCTCTCCTCCGTGATCGTCGCCCCGCCCGAGAGCCGGGCGGAGAGCCGCCGGCCGAGGGGACGCTCGAGCTCGAGCGCCCCGGTCGCGCCGAAGTGGACGTCGGTCCGCCAGAAGCCGGTCACGGCCCACCGGCTGAGGAGGATCCGGGGGACGGGGATGGCCCACCTCACGCGGACCCTCCCGTAGCCGCCGGGGGGGAGGTCGACGAGGACGCCTCCGCCGAGGTCCACGTGCGCGAGCACGGTGTCGAGCAGATCGACCCGGAGGCCGGCGTCCGCGCGGCCGAGGGGGGGCTCCCGCACCCCGGCGGCGGGCCGGTCCCCCTCGCCCGGGAAGAGGGCCGACCAGGCGTCGCTCGTCTCGCCCGCGATCACGAGCCGCAGGCGCCGGAGCCTCCGACTCACTCCCGGGAAGCGGAGGTTCGCGCGCACCCCGGTCGTGAAGGCGGGGGACGGGACGTCCTCGGTGAGCCGCACCTCGTTCCGCCAGCGGAGGAAGGAGCGCCCGCGCTCGGCCTCGAGCTCGCGCTCGTCGGAGAAGAAGCGGTCGAAGGCGAGGGTGGGGGCGAGGAGCGTCCGCTCGAGGAAGGCGTGGCTCACGTCGAGCCAGCTGTCCTCCTCCTCGTCCTCGGGCCGCGGCTCCCCCGCGCCCGCCGGGCGGGCGAGGAGGGCGAGGAGGAGGGCGGGGCCGATGAAGGCGGCGGGCGCGAGGCGCACGCGGGGGAGGATACCCCGGCCGGTCAGACTCGCCTTACGCCGTTCTCGGCGCTCGGCGAACGCGAGCGAAACGCAAATCAGATGTACAGGCGCAGGACGATCCTGCCCTCGCGGTCGCTCCCGGTGGAGTCCTCGCCGAGCAGGTTCGGGAAGAGGAGCTCCGCGGAGAGTGTGATCTTGTTCGCCGGCTCCAGCTCGGCGCCGAAGCCGACCGGCACGCCGAACCGGTCCGGGACGCCCGCGTCCGTGTCGATCGGCTTGTCGAGGCCGATCATGGCGAACAGGGCGAAGCTCTCCCCGAACTGGACGGCCCCCTCGGCGTTCCCGAAGAAGAGCTGCCGGACCGGGGCGGCGCTCCGCTCGGTCACGGCCGCGAGCAGCCCTGCGTCCAGGGTGAGGCCGAAGTTCCCCACGCTCCGCCTGTAGGCCGCGGAGCCCCCGGCGACCCAGCTGCCGTCGGAGAGGCTGCTCGCGTAGAAGACGGCCTCGGCGGCGAGCTGCCACTCCTGGCCGCGCACGATCCCCACGACCGCGCGAAGCCCCGCGTCGTCGTAGACCTCCGGGCAGCCCTTGCTGGTGCCGGTGAGGCAGAGCCCCGTCCCGTGGAAGATCCCGATCTGCAGGTCGTCGGTGATCCCGAGGTCCACCGCGGCGGGGATCGAGACCGGCTCCCCGGCCCGCCCGCTGGAGAGGTTCGCGGCGAGGGGCAGGTCCAGGCGGAACATCGTCCCCGGCAGCGTGAGCGGCTGGTTCACGCGCTCCCCGTAGGGGTAGCTCGCCCTCGTGTACGAGGCCCCGGCGCCCCTCCCGGCGGCGGGCAGGGCGGCGACGGTCGCCAGGGCGGCGGCGGCGACGCGGAGCACGGAGTGGAAGTTCACGGGGAGGCACCTCCTCGCGCGGGATGCGCTCCCTCGAATGTGCCACGGCCGCGGAGCGCGCGCCCGGCTCCCGGCGTCACGCCCCGCCCGGGGTGCGGGCGGCGAGCCGCCGCATCGTGCCCCGCTCCCGGCGCGTCCCGGGCTCGACGGCGAACCCGGCCTCCTCGACGGACCGCTCCGTCTCGCGGTTGGGGCGGCACCCTCCCGACGCCGCCGTCCAGGCGGGCTGGACGAGATCCTGGAGGCGGCCTCGCCAGCCGCGCTCCCGGACGTGCTCGAGGATCCGGAGGGCGCCGCCGGGCCGGAGGACGCGGCGGAGCTCGGAGAGGGAGGCCGCCGGGTCGTCCACGCTGCAGAGGACGAGGCCGGAGACGGCGGTGTCGAACACCCCGGCGCGGAAGGGGAGCGCCTCCGCGCGGGCGAGGACGAGGGGCACCCCCGGGGCGCGGGCGCGCGCGCGGGCGAGGTTCTCGCGGTGGGGATCCACGGCGACGGCGCGCACGCCCGGCGGGTAGAGGGGCAGGTTGCGGCCCGTGCCGGTCCCGAGGTCGAGCGTCCGCCCGGAGGCCCCGGAGACGAGCCAGGATCGCCAGGAACGGAGCCCGGCGCGCTCGAGGAGCGCCATTCCGAGGTCGTAGAGCCAGGGGATCTGCTCGAGGCCGCGCAAGGTGCGGTGGAGGGTAAGGGAGGAGGAGTGGTCCCGCCGCTTCTTTTCCGGGCCGCGGTGTCGTAAACAGACGCGGAGATGAGCGTTCCCGAGCAGCGGCGAAGCGACGCGACGACGGCGATGGCCCCCTCGGACTGGTCGATCGAGCGGGCCGCCCAGTACTACAACCTCGCCGGCTGGGGCGCCGGCTTCTTCTCGGTGAACGAGAAGGGGCACGTCGTCGTACACCCCATGGGCCAGCCGGGCCCGGTCATCGACCTCATGGACGTGGTCGAGGACATCCAGGAGCGGAAGATCGGCTTCCCCTGCGTCGTCCGCTTCCAGGACGTCCTGCGGGCCCGGGTGAAGCAGATCAACGAGGCCTTCGGGAAGGCGATCGCGGAGATGGGGTACGGCGCCCGCTACTACGGCGTCTACCCGATCAAGGTGAACCAGATGCGCGAGGTCGTCGAGGAGATCCTCGACGCCGGCGCCCCCTACCACTACGGGCTCGAGGCCGGCTCCAAGGGCGAGCTCCTGGTCGTCCTCGGGATGAACGTGGACCCCGGGGCGCTCACGATCTGCAACGGCTACAAGGACGAGGAGTTCCTGCGGCTCGCGCTCCTCGGGCGGAAGCTCGGGCGCAAGGTCATCGTGGTGATCGAGAAGCTCTCCGAGCTCCCCCACCTCCTCCGGCTCGCCGAGGAGATGGGGGTCGAGCCGATGATCGGGCTCCGGTCCAAGCTCACGACGCGGGGGACGGGCAAGTGGGAGGGGTCCTCCGGCGACTTCGCGAAGTTCGGCCTCACCGTCCCGGAGCTCATCCACGCGGTGAAGCTCCTGAAGGCGGCGGGGAAGGAGCACTGCGCGAAGCTCCTCCACTTCCACGTCGGCTCGCAGCTCACCGAGATCCGGGTCGTGAAGGACGCGGTGAACGAGGGGGCGCGCGTCTACGCGAAGCTCCGGAAGATGGGGCTGCCGATCGAGTACTTCGACGTGGGCGGCGGCCTGGGCGTGGACTACGTCGGGGCCCACTCCGACGGCCACGCCTCCTCGGTGAACTACACCACCGACGAGTACGTGGGCGACGTCATCTACAACATCCAGCGGATCTGCACGAACGAGGGGGTCCCCGAGCCCCACGTCGTCTCGGAGTCGGGCCGGGCGGTCACCGCCCACCACTCCTGCATCATCATGAACGTGTTCGGGCACATCGAGATCGGCTCGGCGGAGGAGATCGCGGCCGCCTCGGTCCCGGATCCGAACGAGACGAAGGTCGTCCGGGAGATGCGGGAGATCGTGCAGAACGTGACGGTCCGCAACCGGGCCGAGGCCTACCACGACGCCGCCGCGAAGAAGGAGGAGGCGCTCCAGATGTTCAAGCTCGGGATCCTCGGGCTCGAGGAGCGCGCGGTGGTGGAGAGCCTCTTCTGGAAGCTCGTTCGCGGGATCGCCGACATGAACCGAGGGAAGAAGCGGCTCCCGCGGGAGACGCGGGATCTCGGGGACAAGATCGCCGACCAGTACATGGCGAACTTCTCCCTCTTCCAGAGCGCGCCGGACCACTGGGCCTTCGACCAGCTCTTCCCGGTCGTCCCGCTCCACCGGATGGGCGAGGTCCCCACGAAGGACTGCACCATCGTGGACATCACCTGCGACTCCGACGGGAAGATCGACCGCTTCATCGAGAACGGCGGGGTGGACGAGACGCTCTCCCTCCACCCCCTCGATCCCGGCGCGCCCTACTACCTCGGCATGTTCATGACCGGCGCCTACCAGGACATCATGGGCGACATGCACAACCTGTTCGGCCGGGTGAACGAGATCCACGTCTTCGTGGACGACGAGGACCCGGAGGACTTCTACATCGAGGAGGTCATCCCGGGGGACACCGTGGAGAAGGTCCTCTCCCGGGTGCAGTACGAGCCGGCCGAGCTCTTCCGCCGGGTGAAGGGGGCGCTCGACCAGAAGGTGAAGGACGGCTCGATCCGGCCGAAGGAAGGCGTGAGCCTCGCCGACTTCTACGAGTCGGTGATGAAGGGCTACACGTACCTCGTCGGGCCGTGACCGGGCCGCGCGCCTCCCTCCGGAAGGCCGGCGGCTGGCTCCAGGCGGGCGGTCTCGTCCTCGTCGTCATCCTGCTCCTCGGGGTCCTCCCGGCCCTCCTCGCGAAGGACTGGCCGGAGGCCGGGCGGCTCGTCGCGGCCGCCCGCTGGATCGCGGCGCCCGTGCTCGTCCTCTGCCTCCTCGCGATTGCCGTCCAGCGCTTCCGGCGCTAGGAATGAGGGGACGCCGGACCCTCACGGAGACCCATGGACGCGCTCGCCCTCCTCCTCGCCTCGACCCTCGCCGCCGCTCCGGCCGCCCCGCCCTCGAGGGCTGAGGTCCGCGCCTCGGAGACCATCACGGCGGCGCTCCTCCACGCGCACGGGCGGTTCATCGCATCCGACCACACCGAGGGGCGGGCTCCCGGGACGCGGGGGGACGCGCTCGCCCAGGCCTACGTCGCCGCGCAGCTCGAGGCCCTCGGGCTCGAGCCGGCCGCGCCGGGAGGGGGCTGGTTCCAGGAGGTGCCGCTCGTCGGCATCGACACGCGCGCGCCCGGGCCCCCGGCCTTCCGGGGCGCGGCGGGCGAGCTCGCGCTCCGCCCCGAGGAGTTCGTGGCGAGCGCGGGCGCGCCGGTGCCGGAGGTCGCGGTCCGGGACGCGGAGGTCGTCTTCGCCGGCTACGGGATCGTCGCCCCCGAGCACGGCTGGGACGACTACGCCGGGACGGACGTGAAGGGGAAGGTCGTCCTGATCATGAACGACGACCCGTCCGCCGACCCCGCGCTCTTCGCCGGGAAGACCCGCCTCTACTACGGGCGCTGGACCTACAAGTACGAGGAGGCGGCGCGGCAGGGCGCGGCCGCCGCGATCGTGATCCACACCACGCCGTCCGCCGCCTACCCGTGGCCGGTGGTCCAGACCTCCTGGGCGGGGCCGCAGTTCGAGCTCCCCGAGGACGGGCGGCCGCGCGTCGGGGCGAAGCTCTGGGCCACCGAGGACGCGACGCGCCGGATCGTCGCCCTCGGCGGGCACGAGCTCGACGCCCTGCGCGGTGCGGCGGAGCGGCGGGGCTTCAGGGCCGTCCCCCTCGGCGTCCGGATGTCGCTCTCCCTCGCGGCGGAGGTGACGCGGGTGGAGAGCGCGAACGTCATGGGCAGGCTCCCGGGGAGCGACCCCGCCCGGGCGGGCGAGGTCGTGCTCGTCACCGCGCACCACGACCACCTCGGGACGAAGGCCGGCGCGGCGCCCGGCGACGACGCCATCTACAACGGCGCGGTGGACAACGCCACGGGGGTCGCCGCGCTGCTCGGGGCGGCGCGCGCGGCGGCGGCGCTGCCGAAGGCGCCGGCGCGGACGCTCGTCTTCGCGGCCCTCGCGGCGGAGGAGCAGGGGCTGCTCGGCTCGGAATGGCTCTCGCGGCATCCCCCGGTGCCGGTGGGCAAGATCGCCGCCATCGTGAACGTGGACGCCCTGAACACGTTCGGGCGGACGCGGGACGTGACGATGGTCGGCCTCGGCAAGTCCTCGCTCGACGACCTCCTCGTCCCCCTCGCCCGCTGGCAGGGGCGGGTGGTGCGCGGGGATCCCTTCCCGGAGAAGGGCTCGTTCTACCGGTCGGACCACTTCCCCTTCGCCCGGGCCGGCGTGCCCGCCGCCTACGTGGACGGCGGCACGGACTACGTGGGCCGCCCCGCCGGCTGGGGGACCGAGGTGAACGAGGGGTACACATCCCGCCACTACCACCAGCCCTCGGACGAGTGGCAGGACGGCTGGGACCTCTCCGGGATGGTGGAGGACGTGCGGCTCGTCTTCCTCCTCGCGGTGAGGGCGGCGGAGGTGAAGGAGATGCCCCGCTGGCGGAAGGGGGACGAGTTCGAGGCGGCCAGGGAGCGCTCGCTCCGGACCGCCGCGGGATCCCGTTGAGGTCGGAGCACCAACCAGGAAAGGAGCGGCCCGTGTCCGGTGTCTACAAGAAGATCGACGTGGTGGGGACCTCGCCCGTGAGCTACGCGGAGGCGACGAAGGTGGCGATCGAGCAGGCGGGGAAGTCCATCCGCCACATGAGCTGGTTCGAGGTCGTGGAGCAGCGGGGCGCGATCAAGGACGGGAAGGTGGCCGAGTTCCAGGTCACCCTGCGGATCGGCTTCAGGCTCGAGTGACGCCGGACCGGGCGGAGGTCCTCGTCGTCGGAGGGGGGGTCGTCGGCCTCACCGTCGCCCGCGAGCTCCTGCTCGCGGGCAGGACGGGGATCGTGATCCTCGAGAAGGAGGAGGCGCTCGGGAAGCACGCCTCCGGGCGGAACTCGGGCGTCCTCCACGCGGGGATCTACTACGCCCCGGACTCGGCGAAGGCGCGGACCTGCCTCGCCGGGAACCGGCTCATGCGGGCCTACTGCCGGGAGAAGGGGCTCCCCCTCCTCGAGGCGGGCAAGGTCGTCGTCGCCCGGGACGAGACCGAGCTCCCCACGCTCGAGGAGCTCCACCGGCGCGCCACGGCGAACGGGGCGCGCGTCCGCTTCGTGGACGAGAAGGAGCTCGCGGAGCTCGAGCCCATGGCCCGGACGGCCGGGAAGGCGATCCACTCGCTCGACACGGCGGTGGTGGACCCGAAGGCGGTGCTCCGGAGCCTGCGGGCGGACCTCGAGGCGGCGGGCGCGCGGCTCGTCACCGGCTGCCGGTTCACGGGGCTCTCCGGGCCCGGTGCGGCGGAGACCACGCTCGGGCCGATCCGCTTCGAGCGGCTCGTGAACGCCGCCGGGGCGCACTGCGACGTCGTGGCGAGGGCGTTCGGCCTCGCCGTCCACCACCGGCTCATCCCCTTCAAGGGGATCTACCGGAAGCTCAGGGCCGGGGCCTCGTACCCCGTGAACGGGAACATCTACCCGGTCCCGGACATCCGGAACCCGTTCCTCGGCGTGCACTTCACCCGGAGCGTCCACGGGGACGTCTACCTCGGGCCGACGGCCATCCCCGCGCTCGGCCGCGAGAACTACGGGCTCCTGCGCGGGGCCGGCGCCGAGGCCTTCTCCCTCCTCGCGTCGGACGCGAGGCTCTTCTTCGCGAACGCGAAGTTCCGGAGCGTGGCCCTCACCGAGCCGCGGAAGTACGTCCCGGCCTTCTTCCACCGGGACGCCGCCCGGCTCGTGAAGCGCTACGACCCGTCCCTCTTCGAGCGGGCGGACAAGGTGGGGATCCGGCCCCAGCTCGTGGACTGGCGGACGAAGGAGCTCGTGATGGACTTCCTCGTCGAGGCGAAGGACGCCTCGGTCCACGTCCTGAACCCGATCTCGCCCGCCTTCACGAGCTCGATGGAGCTCGCCCGGACGATCGTCCGGGATCACTTCGCCTAAACGCCCGAGCGCGATTCGGAAACACCCAAGGCTTCAGGCCTCAGGCTTCAGGCCTCAGGAAATGCATCTCTGCCGCTGTTCCAGAGGCCTGAGGTCCGAGGCCTGAGGCCAGGGGCCGATCACGAATCGCGAGCGGCCGTTCTAGTGCCTGGATCGAGCACCCGCTCACTTCCTCCCGTCGACGCAGAGCGCCGCGTTCAGGGCGGTCACGGCCTTCCTGTAGTCGGCCCGGTCGATCACGAACTGCATGTTGATCTGCCGGTAGGACTGCGAGACGCAGATCACGTTGATCCGGTTCTCGGCGAGGACGGTCGTCGCGCGCGCGAGGACGCCGGGGATCGAGATGTTCGTCCCGATCACGCCGACGACCGCCGCGGGCATCGTCGTGACCTGTTGGTACTTCGCGCGGAGCTCGTCCACGAGGGCGGCCTTGGCGGCCTTGTCGTGGACCACGTGGGTGATCGAGTTCGCGTTCGTCGCCTTGAGGATGTACGAGACGCCGTGCTTCTTGAAGATCTCGAGGATCCCGTGGTCGAAGCCGACCGCTCCGACCATCAGGGGGTCGTGGATGTCCACGATGGTGACCTTCTGCGAGCCGGCGATCATCTCCACGCGGGCCTGCGTGCCGACGTAGGTCTTCGTGATGAGCGTGCCGGGGTGGTCCGGCTCGAAGGTGTTCTTGAGGCGGATGGGGATGCCGGCCATCTCGAGGGGCTTCGCCGCCTTCGGGTGGATCGCCTCCATCCCGACGTCCGCGAGCTGGTCGGCGACGTCGTAGTTCGTCTGCCCGACGGTGATGGTGTTCCCGGCCCCCACGATCTCGGGATCGGCCGAGGAGAGGTGGAACTCCTTGTGGATGACCGCCTCGTCCGCTTCGATCTCGACCGCCACCTTCGAGAAGGTGACCTCGGAGTACCCGCGGTCGAACTCCCGCATGATCCCCTCGATCCCCTTCGTGTACCCGGTGACGACGACGACGGCCTTCGACGGCTCCACGTCCTGGAAGGAGCGGTGGATCCGCTCGTCGATGGTCCAGGACTCGTCGTCGTCGAAGCCGGTGAGGTCCATGAAGTGGGCGGGCGTGCCCTTCGCCTTCAGGATCTCCACCGCGTTGAAGGCGCTGTGGGCCTCGCCGATGGCGGCGAGCATCTCCCGGGCGGCGAGGAGCACGTTGTCCCGCGAGAGGTAGCCGCTCGCGAGGACGTGGCGCATGGAGTCGAGGTAGGCCTTGAGCTCCCGCATCCGCTTGTCGAGGAAGCCGTCGGCGCGGCCGAGGTCGAGGCCGAGCTTCTCGAAGTCGCGGTTCGTCGCCTTGAGCTTGGCGGTGAGCGCGTCCATCGCCGGCCCGTAGGCGTCGCCCTGCGCGAACTTCGCGTAGATGCCCGGGGCGCCGGTCTTCTTGTGCTCGAGGAGCTCGTTCGTCACGCCGGCGTAGGCGGAGACGACGTAGATGCGGCCGAAGACGCTCTTCGGATCGCGGAGCATGATGTTCGCGAGGACGTCGCCGAACTGCGACATCGACGTTCCGCCGATCTTCTCGACTGTGACCATGGTCTGGGGTTCCCGGGCGTTGGGTGGCAAGAGGGCCTGGTATCTTAGTCGAAACACCCCCGGTCAGGTATGGCTCCGTGGGCATTCGGGGCCTGACCCTTCCCATCTCCCGTCGAGGGGCCACCTCGGCGTTCGAGGAGCGGGCTCCTCAGCCCTGCGTGACCGCCTCGAGCGCGGCGATGGCGCTCCGGAGCCGGTCGTCCACGGGGGCGCTCCGCCCGGCGCGGTAGTCGTACATCACGATGACCGAGGTGCCGGCGGCGGCCTCCGCCCCGAGGGCCTTGCTCCCGAGCCGGTAGGCCATCGTGAAGGAGCTCTTCCGGACCTCGCGGACGGAGATCTCCACGCGGACCGTGTCCGGGTAGGTCACCGGGAGCCGGTAGTCGATCTCGGTCCGGGCGAGGATCGGCCCGTACCCGTCGCCCTCCTTGCGCTCCACGATCCCGAGCCGCTCGAAGTAGGCGATGCGCGCCGTCTCGAACCAGCGCAGGTAGACCACGTTGTTCACGTGCTGGTAGGCGTCCATGTCGCCCCAGGCGACGGGGATCTCGACGGAGACGGGGTAGCGGTCGGTGGGCATGGAACTCCCAGGAGGCAAGGGGCGGCGAATGCGCCGCGGATGGTACCGGATGGGAGAGCCGTGCGGGAGCGTGCGGACGCTCGCGGAGGGGCTGGGTCGCGTATGCTGGCCTCCAGGGCGTGAAGCTCGGGTGGGTGCCCTCGGCCGCTGGCCGAGACGGGAGGGAAGCCCCGAATGCCACAGGACGCCAGGCCGGTCGCCGTCGCGAGTCCTTGGGGGCTGCACTCGGCAAAGCTGGGGCTTGCGATCGTGGCGCTGCTCAGCGTCGTGGTGATCGGCGTCGAGCTGTGGCTCCTCCTCACAGGATTCGGCGAGGTCATCCGGCTCGCACTGCTGGTTGGACTGCTCTGGGCCCTCTGGCGTGGACACGCCTGGGCGAGGATCCTCTCCGGCGCTCTGCTGCTCCTCGGGGGCGCGATGGTGGGGTCGGGATGGCCGGCTATCGCCAACGTCGCCCTCGGGTTGGCGCTGTTGCTCGTTCCCGGGGTTGGAGCGTTCCAGGCGGAGAGGCGGCAGCGATCGGCTGCGGTCACCCAGGCTCCTGAGGACTGAGCCAGTGACGCACCCATCGGCAGAGCACGGGAATCGAACCCGCCTGCAGCGCCTCTCAGCACCACACACGGGTTTTGAAGGCGCGTGTGAGGCACTCTCTGCGCACGTAATTGCGGTGGGTTATCGGCGGGCTGATGCCAGATGAGACCAGATTCTGGGTGACCGGAACGTCACCCGTCCCCGCGTTGACATTTCGCCTGTAGTGAACCGCACTTGCTTCTATGGAGCGCTCGTTCGCTGTTCGCACAGACGGGCCTTCCACGCGTTTGGATGCCCGGCGGAATTTCGGACGAGCGCGCGTCGTCGCTTGTATAGAATCGCATGACCGCCCAGAGGGGGCCTGATGCGATTTACGCACCTCACACTCGAGAACTGGCGCAATTTCCTCAACGTCGACGTGCCGCTCGAGCGACGTACGTTCGCCGTCGGCCCGAACGCCGCGGGAAAGTCGAACCTCCTGGACGCGTTCCGATTCTTGCGGGACATCGCGGATGCAGGCGGCGGGTTCCAGCAAGCTGTTCAGCGGCGCGGCGGGGTGTCTCAGCTCCGGTCGCTTCACGCGCGCCGCTACCCGAACGTCGTCCTCGCTGTCGAGGTGGATCTCGGCGAGAAGAAGCTCTGGACGTACCGCCTCGAGTTCTCGCAGGACAACCAGCGGCGCCCCATCGTCCAACGCGAGGTCGTCACGCACGGTGACGAGGTCGTCCGTGAACGACCGGACTCTGAGGACCGGAAGGACGCGACGCGTCTCACCCAGACTCATCTCGAGCAGGTCAGCGCGAACAAGCCGTTCCGGGGTATTCAGGAGTTCTTTGCGAAGCTCCGTTACCTACACCTCGTCCCGCAGCTCGTGCGCGATCCGAATCGCTCAGTCGGTGTCGCACAGGATCCTTTCGGTGGCGATTTCCTCGAGCAGGTTGCGCGCACCACACCGAAGACTCGGGATTCTCGCCTCCGCAAGATTACGGAGTCCCTGCGTGTCGCGGTCCCGCAGCTCAAGACGATTGAGCTGCACCGCGACGCCCGCGGCGTTCCCCACGTTCGTGGGTTGTACGAGCACTGGCGCAAGAACGCTGGGTGGCAGTCGGAAGACCAGTTCTCCGACGGGACTCTGCGGCTCATGGGACTGCTCTGGGCGCTGCTGGACGGAAGCTACCCGCTGCTCTTGGAGGAGCCGGAGCTATCGCTGCATCCTGCCGTAGTGCGGCACATCCCGAAGATGATGGCGCGGCTCGGACGCAAGGTGGACCGGCAGATCCTTGTAAGTACGCACTCGGCCGATCTCCTTTCGGATCCGGGCATCATGCCGTCCGAGGTTCTCCTTCTGTCTACAACCGCCGAAGACACCAGGGTCTCGTTGGCCGCCAACGACAGGCAGCTCCGAGAGATGCTTGAGGCTGGGGCATCGATGTCAGAGGCTGCCCTGCCCAAAGTTGCTCCGAAGAACGCGCAGCAACTTGCGCTCTTCGGGGACTAGCGTTGAGGCAGAAGTACATCAGCGCTGCCGTCGAGGGTGATCCCGACGAGGCCGTCGCGAGGAAGCTCGCGGAAACGGTCGGCCTTGAGATCTCGGCCGTGCACGGCAAGAAGGGGAAGGGTTACCTCGACCAGAAGGCAGCGGCGTTCAACGCCGCGGCGAGATTCGGGCCGTGGCTCATCCTCCGCGACCTTGACAACGACGCACCCTGTCCGGGCGAACTCGTGCACCGGCTGCTCGCGCGACCGTCACGACACATGATGCTCCGCATCGCAGTACGCAGCGTGGAGTCGTGGGTCCTCGCGGACAAAGACGCGTTCCGTAGGTTCATGGGAATCGCGTCAGCACGCGTTCCTGATCGACCTGACGACCTGCCGAACCCGAAGGGAACCCTGGTCGGTCTCGCCCGGACATCCCGCTACTCGGACATGGCACCAGACCCGGGGGCGCCGAACAGCGTGGGGCCTGCGTACAACGCGAGACTGATCGAGTTCATCATGCTGCATTGGCGTCCGCGCGTAGCGGCGCGTAACTCGGAGAGCCTGCGACGCTGCCTTGCGAAACTCGACGCCCTGTGACGTGAGGCGAGTTGCTGCGCGGACTGGGGCGCGACAACGCGATACGGCAGGACAGGGGAATCGAACCCCCCAACAGCGCCTCTCAGCACCATCCATCGGCTTTGAAGGCCGAGCCGGGCACCAGCACCGGAAGTCCTGCCGGCGAGCACTCTAGTCAGGGTTGGCGTTCCGGGGAACCCCTTTCCAATGACGGGCGAACAAGCGATCTCGCGATGACGCTCGGCTAGCGGTGCGAGCCGCGCTACGCTCCAATTCATGTTCTGGAAGAGGAAGCCGACCGTTCACGTCGAGTTCGTCGACTCTTCAACCGGTGCCGTCTTCGCGCAGACGAAGATCTCGCCGGACCAGCTCCCCGCGAGCTTCGAGGCCGAGACGACGATGCACCTGGGCGAACAGGAGTGGGCCGTCGTCTCGGCGGATCCGATGACGTCCGCCGAATTCCGCTCCAGTGGACGCCTTCGCCTTGTGTTGAGCCGCGTGAAGGCTGCGACGGTCGACCCCCGCGAGTTGCTCTACTCGCTTCCGACCATCTCGGACGCTCTCCCGGCGCCCGCGAGCGGGACGACGAAGTTGGGGAAGCGCGTTCTGGAGCTGCACGAGGACGACTGGCTACAGATCCAGTTCTACTCGGTGCATCAGCAGGCGCAGGTCGATGCGCAGGTCGCCGCGATACGAGAGGTTCACGAGACGGCACGGAGCGGACCTGGATTCAAGCGCGTCCACGTTCGCCGAGGGTGTGACAACCTCTTCGGCGCGATGCCGTGCTCGCTCACCGAACTGCGCGCGGCGTGTCCTGCTCCATCAGAGTGGCTCGACGGGATCGCTGTCGCTGGCGTCGCAGGACTCATAACCGACGGGTTCGCCGTGCGGCTTCCTTCGGCACTGACACTCTATGGTCTCGCGGTGGATGACCGCGTGCTCGCGCTTGGAGCGGAGCCGCCGGGCGGGGTGGCGTTCGGCGGGGCACTTCTCAGCTCCATCGCTCCGTTCCTCCGGGCGTCGCAGCTCCGCGTGGTCGACTGGTGCAGAGCGAAGTTCGTGGGCGTAGGGTAGCGCGGCGACAGTGACTCGCCCCCCATGAGTACTCGCAGTCGAATCAGCGCAGCTCCACACCGGAACCGCGGCGGAGCCGCTGGATACAGCTCGGGGAACCGATCGCCGGTCTTGCCGGCCCTTGTCGGCGAGCTTTGAAGCCGCCGCGGGTCAGCGGGACGCCTTCGAGGCCTTGGACGGCCGGTCGCCGGCGACGGGGGCGGCGTGCTCGTCGCCCCACGGCGACATCCGGACCGGCGCGGCCCGCTCGTGCGGCATCGCCGCGCGGGGGGAGCGGTAGTACTGCATCGGGGAGTAGAAGACGAGGTTCGAGACCCGGCTCGTGTAGATGCAGGCGTAGACCTCGATCTGCTCGCCGAACCGGGAGTTCTCGTTCCCCTCCTTGAACGTGAGCCCCCAGACCGGGTGGATCCCGTCCTCGAGCCCGCGCTCGAGCTCGCGGACGCGCTCCTCCGCGTCGCGGCGGGCTTGCCGGAGCGACTCCAGCTCCGCCTTCTGCCGGCGGCGCTCCTCCTCCATCCGCCCGCGGTCCTTCCCGTCCGGGACCCCCTCCCGCTCGAGCCGCCGGTCGAGGACGTTCAGGGCCGATCGGTGGAGGGCGATCGCGTCCTCGATCCGCACGCGGAGCTCCTCGAGCAGGGAGAGCTCGGCGAGCTGCTCACCGTTCTCGTCGAGCCAGACGAGCTCCCGCTCGAGCTCCTCCACGACCATGCAGGTCCGCCAGAGGGAGCTCTTCTTCGACCGGAGGATGTCGCCGTAGATGTGGTCTCCGACGTAGAGGATCCGCTCGCCCGAGATCCCGAGGAGCCGCTCGAAGGTGGCGAGGTTCCCGCCCTCGGTCCAGGTGCCGCGGTCGAGCGAGGCCGCCTCGCCGAGCGGCTCCCCGCCGGGGCCGAGGGCGAGGAGCGGCCGCGAGCCGGAGAAGAAGCCGGGCTTCGCCGCCCCGGTGACGACCGCGTCGAAGTAGTTCCGCCAGCTCGGGTACTCCGGCAGGACGCCGTCGAGGACGAAGCTCATCACCGCGCCGGTGTAGTCCCAGAGCGAGTTCGTGAGGAGGAAGAGCTTCTTCCCCCCGGAGCGGAGCTTGTGGAGCGCGGGGCCGAGCTCCGGGTCGCGCACGACGTAGCGGCCGAGGTCGGCCTTCACCCGGGCCTTCAGCGTCCCGTCGCGGTGGACGCAGTCGATCGACTCGCGGATGTCGTCGAAGAGCTTGCCGTAGTCCACCGTGGCGCCCCCGCCCTCGAGGAGGTCGATCGCCTCGGCGAAGAGGCAGGCCTCGGGGAGCGCGAAGAGCGTGTCGATCCAGGCGAAGCGGGGGGAGGAGAGGTGGATCTTCTCGTCGCGGTAGAGGCGGCGGAGGTCGTCGTAACCGAGCCGGCGGCGGCCGTGATAGCAGCGCCCCACGTGGTTGTGCCGGTCCATCTTGAAGAGGTTGCCGTGGAGCTTGTCCACGACGAGGCCGCGGATGACGAAGCCCGGGTCGTAGCGGAGCTCGCGGAGCCGCTCCGGGTAGCCGTGGGCCGCGATCATCCGCTCCACGGTCATCTCGAAGGCGAGGGTCTCCAGCCGCTCGAGGTGGTACATCGCGAGCGTGTAGTCCATGTCGAAGCCGACGGCCTCGATCTTGTCCATGCGCAGGCTGCGGTTCACGAAGACCTGCCGCGCGCGGGGGACCTCCCGGGCCGGGGAGTGGGGCCGATCGAGGAGGGCGAGGATCCGCGGGTCCTCGAAGGAAGGCGTCGCGCTCGGGGTGTCCATCCGGGGGCGTGATATCCCAGCCGGCCCCCGACCTCAACGCTCCCGCGGGAAAGTTGACCCCGCCCTCGCGCGTGGCACGCTCCGGCTCGTCTTGGCCGCCCGACGTCCCACGCTCGCCGACCTCGCCCGCCGCGTCGCCTCGCTCGAGGAGCGGGTCGCCCGGCTCGAGCTCGGGAGGGCCCCCGCGGGGGACGGCCGGACGGCCCGGAAGGAGCGGGGCCCCGGGGTGAAGCGCTGCCCCGGCTGCGGCCTGCCGCTCAAGCGCCGGGCGGGACGCTGCGCGGCCTGCGCGAGGCCCCTCGACTCGCTCTAGGCCCGGGGCTATCTTCGCGCCCCCATGGTCGTCGATCTCGACCGCGTCGTCGCCCTCCAGCTCCCGAACGGGCTGCGCATCCGCCTCCTCCGGGACGCGGCCGCGCCGACGGTGAGCTACCACACGTTCTTCCGGGTGGGCTCGCGCAACGAGCGGCTCGGGACGACCGGGATCAGCCACCTCTTCGAGCACATGATGTTCAACGGCGCGGCGAAGTACGGCCCGGGGGAGTTCGACCGCGTCCTCGAGTCGCACGGCGGCCACTCCAACGCCTACACCTCGAACGACCTCACCGCCTACCACGAGGACTTCGACGCCTCCGCCCTGGAGACGGTGGTCGATCTCGAGTCCGACCGGATGCGCTCGCTCCGGCTCGGGGACGAGTCCCTCGCGCAGGAGCGGGAGGTCGTGAAGGAGGAGCGCCGCCTCCGCACCGAGAACTCCGCGTTCGGCCTCATGGAGGAGCAGCTCGAGGCGCTCGTCTTCCTCGCCCACCCCTACCGCTGGCCGGTGATCGGCTGGATGGAGGACATCGAGCGGATCACCCGCGAGGACTGCGAGGCCTTCTTCCGGACCTACTACGCCCCCGGGAACGCGGCGATCTACGCGGTGGGCGATCTCGATCCGGACCGGACCGCCGCCCTCCTCGAGCGCGCCTACGGCGGCATCCCGGCCGGGCCCGCCCCCGCGCCCGTTCCCGCGGGCGAGCCCCCGCAGCGGGGCGAGCGGCGGGCGATCGTCCGCCACCCCGCGAGCGCGCCGGCGATCCTCGCCGGGTGGCGCGGACCGCCCGCGCGGAGCCCCGACGCGGCGGCCCTCGACGTCCTGCAGGTCTGCCTCGCGGTGGGGGAGTCCTCCCGGCTGCGGCGCCGGATGGTCCAGGAGACGGAGGCGGCCGTCTCCGTCTCGATCTCCTGGGGGTGGCGGATCGACCCGGGGGTCTTCTTCGCCTTCGCCGAGCTCGCCCCGGGCGTCCGCCCGGCGAAGGCCGAGGCGATGCTCTTCGCCGAGCTCGCGAAGGTCGCGGAGCGGGGCGTCGCGGGGAGCGAGCTCGCGCGGGCGCGCGCGCTCCTCCGGAGCTCGGTCCTGCACGACCTCGCGACCCACCACGGCGTCGCCCACTCCCTCGGCCAGGCGGAGCTCCTGCTCGGCGACTGGCGCGAGGCGGGCCGGGCGCTGGAGCAGTACGCCGCGGTGACCGCCCGCGACGTGAAGCGGGTCGCCGCCGAGTTCCTCGCGCCGTCGCGGCGCTGCGTCGTGGAGCTGGAGCCGGCGTGAGCGAGGCCTCCCGGCCCATCCCGCTGCCGCCCATCCGGCGCGAGACCCTCGCGGGAGGGCTCCGGGTCGTCGTCGCGGAGCGGCCCGGCGTGCCGCTCGTCGCGGTGCGGCTCGCCCTGCGCGCCGGGTCCGCCCTGGATCCCGCCGGGCGGGCGGGGCTCGCCCACCTCACGGCCATCACCGCCCGGCGCGGGACCCGCCGCTGGACCGGGCCGGAGATCGATCTCGCGGTGGAGTCCCTCGGCGCCGACCTCGGCTCGGGCGTGGACGAGGACTCCGCCCACTTCGGCCTCTCCGCGCCGGTGGAGGCCCTCCCGCGGTGCCTCGACGTCCTCGCGGAGGTCGCGACGCGCCCCGCCTTCCCGGCGAAGGAGGTGGACCGGCTCCGCCGCAAGGAGGTCGCGTCCATCGCCCACGATCTCGACGAGCCGTCCGTCCTCGCGGATCGTGCCGTGCTCCGCGCCGCGTTCGCCGGCCACCCCTACGGCCACCCGCCGGAGGGGAGGGTGCGGGATCTCGGGGGCGCGCGGAGGGCCGACGTCCGCGCCTTCCACGAGCGCCACTTCTCTCCCGGGGCGGCCACGCTCGTCGTCGTGGGGAAGGTGGAGGCGGAGAGCGTGCTCGCGCTCGTCCGCCGGCGCTTCGGCGGCTGGCGGGCGGCGGGTGGAGAGCGGGAGGAGCTCGGCCCCCCGGCGCCGCCGGCGCCGCCGGCGACGCAGGTCGTGGTCGTGGACCGGCCCGACCTCACGCAGAGCCAGATCCGCATCGCCTCGGGCGGCTTCCCCCGCGCGAGCCCCGACTACCACCCGGGGATGCTCGCGAGCGCGCTCCTCGGCGGCGGCTTCACCTCGCGGCTCGTCCAGTCGCTCCGGGTGGAGCGGGGGCTCACCTACGGCGTCCGGAGCCGGTTCGTCACGGCCCGGGCGGGCGGGATCTTCCTCGTCTCCACCTTCACGAAGGTCGAGAGCGCCGCGGAGCTCGTCCGGGTCGCGCTCGGCGAGGCGGAGCGGTTCTGCGGGGAGGGGCCGGGCGAGGAGGAGATGGAGCGGACGAAGAGCTGGCTCTGCGGCCTCTTCCCGCTCGGCCTCGAGACCCACGATCAGGTGGCGGAGAAGCTCGCCGACCTCGCGGTCCACGGCCTCCCGGACGAGGAGGTGACCCTCTTCCGCGACCGGGTGCGGGCGGTGACCCCCGAGCAGGCGCGCGACGCGGCCCGGCGCCACTTCCCGGTCCGGGAGCGGGTCGTCGTGGCGGTGGGGCCCGCGAAGGAGATCGCCGGTCCGCTCGCCGCCCTCGGGCCCGTCACCGTCGTGAAGCCGCGGAGCCTCGCGTGACGGCGCCCGCCGTCCTCCACGAGGACCCGAGCGTCCTCGCGGTGGACAAGCCGGCGGGGCGGCTCGTGATCCCGGGGCGGAGCGGCGGCGAGCGGAGCCTGCGCGAGGAACTCGAGGAGCGGCACGGGCGGCTCTGGGTCGTCCACCGCCTCGACCGCGGGACGAGCGGCGTCCTCCTCTTCGCGCGGACGGCGGAGGCCCACCGGACCCTGAACCTCGCCTTCGACCGGGGGGAGCCGGGGAAGCGCTACCTCGCGCTCGTCCGCGGGGCGCTCCCGGCGGAGCGCCGCGTCGACCTCGCCGTCGCCCCCGCCCGGCGCGGCCGGATGCGCCCGGCCCGGCCCGGGGACCCGCACGGCAAGCGGGCGGTCACGGTCCTCCGGCCGGTGGAGAGCTTCCCGGCGCGGGGGTGGGCGGGCGGAGCGCTCTCGCTCGTGGAGGCGCTGCCGGAGACGGGGAGGACGCACCAGATCCGCGTCCACCTCGCCGCCGAGGGACTCCCGCTCGCGGTGGATCCGGACTACGGCGACGAGGAGCCGCTCCGGGGTCCCGCGGGGGAGATCCTCCTCGACCGGACGCCGCTCCACGCCACCCGGATCGAGCTCATGCACCCCGCGGGCGGGGCGCTCGTCGTCGTGGCGCCCCTGCCGGCGGACATGGCGAGGGCGATCGAGGCGCTGCGGGGGAGCGGGGGCTAGCGCTCCTGCCCGGGCGCCGCGCCCTCCGCGGGCGGCCCGGCGAGCTCGGCCACGAGCGCCTCGGCGAGCGGGCCGGGGAAGGTCTGCAGGGCGAGGGCGGCGATCTGGCCGGCCTCCTCGGGCTTCCCGTTCCGGGCGAGCCAGCGCGCCTTCTCCCCGAGCTTCGCGACGGAGACGTCCGCCTCCCCGGTGGCGAGCCGGTCGGTGAGCACCCAGGCGTTCGGGCCGGAGGAGACGTTCACCTCGCTGAACGGGGGCTTCGCCTTCACGACGAGGAGGAGCGTGCCGGGCTCGATCCTCCGCTTCGCGTTCGCCGCGAGGAGGTCGGGGCGGTCGAAGACGTCGGCGGCGGCGAGGACGGTCGCCTCGACGACCCCGTCCCCCTCGAGCACGGCGCTCCGGCGGATCCAGCCCTCGCGGTCGTCCGAGGCCCGCACCCGGGCCCAGTCCTCGCCGGCCTCGAGCACGGTGATCCGCTCGCCCCGCTGGAGCGTCGCGAGGGCGTTCGAGATCTCCTTCCCGCCCGGCCCCTTCACCCGGCCGGCGTCGGTCGCCTCGCGCCGGAGCAGCGTCGCGGCGGAGACGTAGGCGGCCGCGGGCGCCACGGGCGCGGCGCCGGCGGCCCGGGGCTCGCCGGCGGGCTGCGCCGGCTGTCCGGAGGGGGAGGGCGAGCGGCTGCAGGCGGCGAAGAGGAGCGCGGACGCGAGGGCGAGCCTTTTCATCGCCCGAATCTACCCCCTTCAGCCGCGCGCGTGGACGAGGATCCGCACGTCGGAGCGGAAGGTGACCTCGATCTTCCCGCCGTCCCGGAGGGCCGAGACGAAGCCGCGCCCGAAGGTCGTGTGGTCCACGACGTCGTTCACGGCGAAGGTCGCCTTCGGGGAGTAGGGGCGCGGGGTCCCCTTGCGGGCGGCGAGGAGCTCGTCGAAGGCGACCACGCGGGCCCGCTCGCGGGCGGGGCGGGCGGTGCGCGGGCCG
>JBBIPT010000041.1:0-20417 GCA_037442705.1 Anaeromyxobacter sp. | reverse complement strand
CCCGGCGTCCACCGCGGGACGCTCGGCCGGCTCTCGGGCGTCGCGGTGGAGGGGGCGGGGGCCGGGACGACGGTCGTCGTGGCCGGCGAGGGCGAGGACGGCGCCGTGGCGGCGGGGGATCTCTCCCTCTCGGGGCTCACGCTGCGGGCCGGACCGGCGCGCTGCGCGCTCAAGGTCCTCGGCGGCTCGGCCACGGTGCGCGACGCCACCCTCGCCGGCGGCTCGTGCGCGGCCTTCGTGGACGGCGGCCGCCTCGCGGCGAGGGACGTCGACCTCGCGGGCGGCTTCGGGCTCCTCCTCCGGACGGGCGACGTCTCCCTCGACGGCGGGAGCGCGCGCGCCTCCCACGCCGGCGTCGCCGTCCTCGGCGGCACGGCCCTCCTCCGGCGGCTCGCCGTCGTCGGCCCGTCCCGGGAGGCGGGGATCACGGTGTCGCGCGGCGAGGCGGTGCTCGAGGCGGTGACCCTCCGGACGCCGGGCCCCGCCGGCATCGCCGTGTCCGCGGGCGGCCGGGTGCGCGGCGCCGGGGTCACCGTCGTGGGCGCCACCGGGCACGAGGGGTTCCTCGGCGACTGCGCCCAGGTGATCCGCGCGTCCCTCCGGCTCGAGGGCTCCGCCCTCCTCGGCTGCGCGGGCGCGGCGGTCGAGGCCTCCGGGGGCGAGGTGGAGCTCCGGGGGGTCGACGCGCGGGGGGGCACGGCGGGGTGCATCGTCCTCGTGAACGGCGCGCGGGCCGACCTCGAGGGGAACGTCTGCGCGGGTCGGGGCCCGGGGCTCGTCGCCGGCAGCGGCGCCCGCGCCTCTGCCCGGGCCAACCGCTGGTGGACCGATCCGGTGGTCTGGGTGGATTGCGGGGCGGGGGCCCGGGTGGAGCCGGGCCGGGGGGAGACGTTCCCCCGCCCCTGCGCCGATGGCCCCTGAGGGGCCGCGAAGAGATCCTCTCACGGCCCCTGACGGGCGGTCGCCCCCTCGACATGGCGCGCTGCGCGTGCCAGGGTGGGCGCTTCGCGCTCACCCTGGCGGGTGGGCGACCGGCCCCGGGGGAGGGCCGGCTGAGGAGGGCCCTCGGGCCATGCAGATCAACCTGCGCAAGGCGATGTTCGTCCTGCCGAACCTCTTCACGGTCTCCTCGATCTTCCTCGGGTTCTACGCGCTCGTCCTCTGCACGGGTGACGCGACCCCCGAGCAGCTCTACCAGGCCGCCCTCGCGATCTTCTTCGCCCAGTTCTTCGACGCCTTCGACGGGCGCGTCGCCCGGATGACGAAGACTCAGTCCGACTTCGGCGTACAGCTCGACAGCCTCGCCGACGTGATGTCCTTCGGCGCCGCGCCGGCGCTCCTCGTCTACAAGTGGGCGCTCGCCGACCTCGGCCCGTTGGGGCTCTTCATCGCCTTCTCCTTCGCGGCCTGCGGCGCCCTCCGGCTCGCCCGGTTCAACGTCCTCGCGGCGCGCGGCGAGAAGGGCTCCTCCCGGTTCTTCGTCGGCCTCCCCATCCCGCTCGCGGCGGGGACGATCGTGGCCCTCGTGATCGCCCACTACCGGGAGTTCGGGGCGGACCCCGACCGCGCGAGCCGGGTCCCCATCGCGATCGTCGTGGTCCTCCTCTCCTTCCTCATGGTCTCGACCATCAAGTACCGGACCTTCAAGGACCTCCACCTCTCCGCGAAGAGCCTCACCGTCTTCTTCTTCGTCTCGGTCTCCGGCCTCGCGATCGGCATCGCCACCCGCGCCTCCTTCGTGCTCGTCGTCTACATGGCGGCCTACATCGCGATGGGGATCGCCGAGTCGCTCATCGCGAAGGCCCGGCCCGCCCGCGACGAGGCGACCCTCCCCGCCTCCGTGCGCGCGGAGCTCGCCCAGGACGAGGCGCTAGAGCCCGACGACGAGGACGTCGAGGGCGGCAAGCGGCAGCAGGACGAGTACATCTAGTAGACGGTCGATCGTGATCCGGGTCCGGTCGCACGGCCAGGTCGCTCCGCTCGCCCCGAGCCTGTCGAAGGGCGAGCGAAGCCGGAGGTGGCTCACGCATCGTGCCTCGACAGGCTCGGCACGAACGGGAAGAAGGCGGGCGATCGCGAGCCGCGAGCCGCCCTCGAGCGCGTGACCGAACCGTTCCTCGCCCGCGCGGTCCGCAAGCGTCCGCGCCCGGCGGGCCCTCCCGGCCCCTGGGTCCTCCTCGCCGCGTGGGGCCCCTGCGGCTACTCGCCCGTCGCGCCGGGGACGGCCGGAACGATCGGCGCGATCCCCCTCTACCTCCTCCTCTCCCCCCTCTCCGCCGGGCCCTACCTCCTCGCGACGCTCGGGATCTCGCTCCTCGCGGTCGTGGCCGCGGCGCGCGCCGGACGCTACTGGGGCGTCGCCGACGCCTCCCCGATCGTCATCGACGAGGTCGCCGGCTACCTCGTCACGATGGCCCTCGTCCCCTTCTCCTGGCGGGCGGCGCTCGCCGGCTTCGTCCTCTTCCGGGTCTTCGACGTCCTGAAGCCCTGGCCCGCGTCGGCCTTCGACCGGGTGAAGAACGGCCTCGGCGTCGTCCTCGACGACCTCGCCGCCGGGGTCTGGGCGGCGCTCGTCCTCGCCGCCCTCCGCCTCCTGCAGGTCGTCCCCTAGCGACCGCATCCCATGCACGTCGAGATCCTCTCCACCGGCGACGAGCTCCTCACCGGACAGGTCGTCGACACGAACAGCCCCTGGCTCATGGACCGGCTCTGGGACCTCGGGATCATGGTGCGGCGGAAGACCCTCGTCGGCGACGACCGCGCGGACCTCGACGCCGCCCTCCGGGAGACCTCAGCGCGCGCGGACGCCGTCGTGGTGAGCGGCGGGCTCGGGCCCACCGAGGACGACCTCACCGCGGAGCGGCTCGCCGCGGTGGCCGGCGTTCCGCTCGAGCTCCACGAGCCCTCGCTCCGGGCGATCGAGGAGCGGTTCCGCCGCTTCGGGCGGACGATGACCCCGAACAACGCGAAGCAGGCGCGGCTCCCGCGCGGCGCGGAGGCGATCCCGAATCGCCTCGGCACCGCCCCCGGCTTCGCCCTGCCGCTGGGGCGGGCCCTCGTCGTCTGCCTCCCGGGCGTCCCGGTGGAGTTCCGGGGGCTCGCGGAGGAGTGGCTCCTCCCGCGGCTCGCCGCGCGGCTCGGCGTGGCGCCCGCCGCCCGGATCCTGAAGCTCTTCGGCGTGCCGGAGTCCCACGCCGACCACGCGATGCGCCCCGTCTTCGACGACCCCGCGAACGGGGGCGTGCGGTTCGGCTTCCGCGCCCACTGGCCGGAGGTCCACGTGAAGTGGGCCGTGTCCGGCGCGGACGCCGCCGCCCGCGCGGACCGGATCGGCGCCGCGGTGCGCGCCCTCTTCGGCGAGGCGGCCTGGGGCGAGGGGAAGGACGAGCTCCCCGCCCTCGTCGTCGCCCGGCTCGCCGAGCGCGGAGAGCGGGTGGCCGTGGCGGAGAGCTGCACGGGCGGGCTCCTCGCCGAGCTCGTCACCCGCGTCCCGGGCGCCTCCCGCGTCTTCGACCTCGGGGTCGTCGCCTACGCCGACGCGGCGAAGGAGCGGATCCTCGGGGTTCCCGCGGAGCTGCTCGCGGCCCACGGGGCGGTGTCGGAGCCGGTGGCCCGGGCGCTCGCGGAGGCGGCCCGCCGCGTCGCGGGCGCCACCTGGGGCCTCGGCATCACCGGCGTCGCCGGCCCGTCCGGAGGGACGGAGGAGAAGCCCGTGGGGACGGTCCACCTCGCCATCGCCGGACCTTCGGGGACGAGCCCCGTCGCCCGGCTCTACCGGGGAGACCGGGAGCGGATCCGGCGCCAGGCGGCCTACGAGGCCCTGAACCTCCTCCGGCTCGCCCTCCGGTAGGGGGCCCGGACGGGCCCATTCGGGGTGCAGCCCACACCCCCCGAGCGACGGCTCTCCACTCGCCCCACGCTCCGCTCGCCCTTCGACAGGCTCAGGGCGAGCGGAAGGCTCTCGAGAGCTCAACCCGTTTCCGAGGCCAGGAACGCGCGCTAAGGATCGAGACGTGACCCCGCCGGAACCCTCCCCCGAGGCGCTCGAGCTCCTCCGCTCCGCGAGCGGCCTCTCGCTCGACGAGGAGGGGCGCTTCCTCCACCGCGGCGAGCCCATCACCCACGCCCGGACGCTCGAGGTGCTCCACCGCTCGCTCGAGCGGATGCCCGGCGGCCGGTACCTCGTCCGGATCGGACGGGAGAGCGCCTGGGTCGCGCTCGCGGACGCGCCCTACGCGGTGCGCGGCGTCGCCCCGGACGAGGGCGGCCGCGCCCCCTCGCTCTTCCTCTCGGACGGCGGCGCGGAGCGGCTCGACCCGGCCACGCTGCGGGTCGGCGAGGACGGCGTCCTCCGGTGCCGAGTGAAGGGCGGGCACGAGGCCCGCTTCACCCGGGCCGCCCAGATCCAGCTCGGGCTCGCGCTCGAGGAGGACCCGCAGGGCTCCGGGCGGCTCTTCCTGCGCGCGGACGGACGGCGGTGGCCGGTGGCGGGAGCGGCGCCGTGAGCCGCCGCCCGGACGCCGCCCAACTTCCCGTTGCCCCGAGGCGGGGGATGCGTAACGTTCGGCGGATGATCCGGACGGCGTTCGCGCTCCTCCTCGTCGGCCTCCTCGGAACCTCCCCCGCGCTCGCGCAGCAGCTCAGCCCGGTCTCCCTCGGCGACTCCCTCCGCACGCTCGACGCCCTGCGCCGCGAGGAGGGGCGGTCCCTCGAGCAGGTCTTCGTCCTCCCGGAGCGCCCCGGCCAGAACAAGGTCTCCTGGTACGACTTCGACTGGCGCTGGGTGGACCTGCCGCCTCCCGGGGGAGGGCCTGGCGGCATCCGCGTCTACTACTACCGGAGCGAGGCGCCCCAGCTCTCCCGGGCGATCCCGGCGATCCTGAGCGCCTACGCCCGGCTCGTGGAGGAGTTCCGCTACAGCCCCACGAAGCGGATCCCCTACGTCCTCTTCGCCACCCAGCGCGAGTTCCAGGCGCAGAACGTCTTCCAGGTCACCGAGTCGGTGCTCGGGGTGACCTCCCCGTCGGACCTCAAGATGTCGGTCCCCTACTTCGGGGATCACGCGCGGTTCACCGAGGTCTCCACCCACGAGATGGTGCACCAGTTCACCATCCAGAAGCTCATCGACGCCGCGGGCCGGGACGAGCCCGCGTCCGCCATCCTCCACCTGCCGCTCTGGTTCATCGAGGGGATCGCCGAGTACTACACGAAGGGCGGCATCGACGCCGAGACGGACCACTTCCTCCGCGACCTCGTCGCGAACCCGGACCCGCGCAAGGGCTACGCCGTCCTCCCCTTCGCGGAGGACCGGGTCCGCGGGTACATCGCCACCTACAAGCTCGGGCAGGCGCGGATCGCCTTCATCGCGGAGACCTACGGGAAGGAGAAGATCCAGGCGTTCCTCGAGAACGCCCCCCTCCTCGCCAGCGCGGGGGGCCCCCAGGAGCCGGGGGTGGCCCGCGGCTTCGGCGCGCTCGTCCGGCGCGTCCTCGACGAGCCGCTCGAGCAGGTGGACGGCCGCTGGCGGGCCTGGATGAAGCGGCGTTACTACGCCGCCTACCTCGACGCGCGGCAGGACCTCCCGGACGTGCGGGAGCTCCGCGGCTTCGCGGCCGAGCCGGAGGACTTCGCCGCCTCCCCCGACGGCACCGTCGCCGCCGTCCGCGGGATCGACCGCGCGCGCGGCCGCGCCCGCCTCTACCTCGTCCATCTGCGGAACCCCAGGGGCGCGGTCCCGATCGCCTCGGACAACGAGCCCGGCTCCGAGTCGCTCCACCCCATCGAGCACTCCATCGCCGCGGTCGGCGCCCGGGTCGTCGTCTGGGCGGCCCAGGACGGCGTGGGCGACTCGATCTACCTGCGCACCTGGCGCAAGACCGAGCCGAAGGGGCGCCCGCCCGGGGTCTCCGTGGGAGGGCGCCGCGCGGTGGACGTGCGCCCGCCCGGGGGAGACCGGTTCATCCAGGTCATCGATCCCGCCCTCTCGCCGGACGAGAAGGAGCTCGCCTTCGTCGGCGTCGCGCGCGACGGGCAGCGAGACGTCTACGTCGCGCCGCTCTCCGGAGGGACCGCGCGGCGGCTCACGAACGACCCCTACGCCGAGCGGGACGTCGCCTGGGGCGCGGGGGGCATCTACTTCGCCTCCGACGCGACCGACCACGGGCGGACGAACCTCTTCCGGATCGACCCGGCCACGGGCGCGGTCGCGCGGCTCACGACCGGGCCCACGAGCGACCGCCACCCCGTCGCCGGGGAGGACGGCAAGGTCTTCTTCGCCTCGGAGGCCTCCGGGAAGAGCGACCTCCACGTCCTCGAGGGCGGCGCCGTCCGCCGGCTCACCGACTTCACCACCGGGCTCGGGAGCCCGGCGCTCGCCCCCGGCGGCGGGCTCCTCGCCTCCACCTTCCACGGCGCGAGCTTCCGGATCGTCGAGGTGCCGAAGCTCGCCTTCGTGAAGGACCCGGCCGTCCCGGTGCCGCCCGCGGCGGGCGGCGTCCTCGCCATCCCCGAGGCGCCGGTGCCGGAGGAGCACTCCGACTACACCGCCCTCTCCGCGTCGAGCTGGAGGCCGGAGGGGATCATCGTCTACGGAGGCGGCGGCGGCGGCTCGGTCGCCGGCCGGGCCGCGGCCCTCTTCTCCGACACGCTCCGGGATCACTCCGTCTTCGTGGACGTCTCCGTCTACGGGTCCTTCGACTACACGCAGGGGATCGCGATCTACGAGAACCGCGCCGCCCGCCTCGGCTGGATCGGCGGCGGCTTCCACTTCGTGCAGCTCGAGATCGACCGGGTGGACCCCGGCGTCGCCTTCCTCCAGCGCGAGTACGGCGCGGTGGCCGCGCTCCGGTGGCCGCTCGACCGCTTCCGGAGGTTCGACCTCGAGCTCACGGTGTCCGGCGTCCGGCGGGAGTGCCCCGCGAACTACACGAGCCAGACCACGCTCGTCTGCGGGATCCTCATGCCCGACCCGAGCGACCCGACGGGGAAGAGACTCATCCCCGATCCGGACCGGCAGGCGGCCTGGGAGGAGCGGAACGGCGTCACGCAGGTGAACGTCCAGCCCGCGATCCGGTTCGGGTACGACACGATCCGGTACGACGCCGTCACCGGGCCGCTCGCCGGCCGCTCGCTCCTCGCGGAGTTGGGCGGCGGCTGGCTCCCCCGGCTCGGCGTCGTGCACGGCTTCGCGCGGCTCGACGCCCAGGCCTACGCCCAGCTCGCCGGCCGCGCGAACCTCGGCCTCCGGCTCGCGGCCGGCACGAGCTTCTCGGACGGCGACGCGAGCCGGAACTGGGCCCGGACCTGGTGGCTCACCTCCTCGGACAACCTCCGTGGCTTCGAGCCCTTCGACACGGACTTCCTCACCGGCCGCCACTACTGGGTCGCGAACCTGGAGCTCCAGTTCCCCGTCGAGCCCATCCTCCGCCTCGCCCTCTTCGACTTCGTGGAGGGGGTGGCGGCCCTCGACTTCGGCGGCGTCTTCGATCACTGGGAGACGCGCCCGGTCCCCCCAGGCACCCCGATCACCCGGGCCGACGCCGGCGCCTGGGACGCGCGCACCCTCACCGGCGTCCTCGGCCTGAACTTCGTCCTCGGGCCCCTCCTCCTCCGGCTCCACTTCGGCCACCCCTACGACATCGGCGGGATCGAGACGCCCGCCCTCGCCCGGGGCGCCACCTGGGTGACGAACTTCTCGCTCCGGTACTCGTTCTTCTGACGGAGTGCTGGGGTTCGTTCGATCCACGGCCGTTCGTGGTTCCCCCGAGCCTGTCGGGGGATCACCACGACCGGATGTGAATGGATCGTTCGCCCTGAGCCTGTCGAAGGGCGAAGGACCGATCACCCCTCCGCCGCCGCGAGCGGCCGGGGGGAGGGAGGCGCGGGATCCCGGAGTCGGCCGAGGAGCCGTTCGAAGGCCTCCGGGCTCGCCCGGAGCCACTCCGCCGCCCGCTCGCGCCCCTGGCCGATCCGCTCCCCGTCGAGCGAGAAGTGGGAGCCGGACTTCTCCACGAGGCCGCGCTCCACGGCGAGGTCGAGCGCCTCGGCGTGGCGGTCCACGCCCACCCCGTAGCGGACGTCGAACTCGGCCTCGCGGAAGGGGGGCGCGACCTTGTTCTTCACGACCTTCACCCGCGTCCGGCTCCCGACGACCTGCTCGCCCTCCTTCACCTGGCCCACCCGCCGGATGTCGAGCCGGACCGAGGCGTAGAACTTCAGGGCGTTCCCGCCGGTCGTCGTCTCCGGGTTCCCGAAGACGACGCCGATCTTCATCCGGATCTGGTTGATGAAGAGGACGATCGCCTGGTTCCGGGAGACGATCCCGGTGAGCTTGCGGAGCGCCTGGCTCATGAGCCGGGCCTGGAGCCCCATGTGCGGGTCCCCCATCTCCCCCTCGATCTCCGCCTTGGGGACGAGGGCCGCGACGGAGTCCACGACGACGAGGTCGCAGGCGCCGGAGCGGACGAGCTGCTCGGAGATCTCGAGCGCCTGCTCCCCCGTGTCCGGCTGGGAGACGAGGAGGTCGGGGAGGCTCACGCCGAGCCGCTTCGCGTAGCTCACGTCGAGGGCGTGCTCCGCGTCCACGAACGCGGCGATGCCGCCCTGCCGCTGCACCTCGGCGATGGCGTGGAGGGCGAGGGTCGTCTTGCCCGACGACTCCGGGCCGAAGATCTCGACGACCCGGCCCCGGGGGAGCCCGCCGACCCCGAGGGCGAGGTCGAGCCCCACGGAGCCCGTGGAGACGGCGGAGACGGGCGGCGGCTCCGTCATGTCCCCGAGGCGCATGATCGCCCCCTTGCCGAACTGCTTCTCGATCGAGACGATCGCGGTCCCGATCGCCTTCGCCTTCTCCGTGAACTTGCTCACCCGCTCCTCCTCGCCCCGCCGCGCGGGGCCGTGATGGGCTCCGCGCGATCGCGGAGCACGTGAAGTCCTTCCCGGGCGGCGTCGCCCGGCGCGCGAGCGCCGTGGCGCCCCTGGCCCCGTTCGCCCTTCGACAGGCTCGGGGCGAACGGACACCTCCGCGCCTCGAGTCGGGAGCTCATCGTCCTTCCCTCAAGCGAGCGGCCGGTCGAGCGCGCGGTACTGGACCGCCTCGGCGACGTGGGCGGCCCGCAAGCCCTCCTCGCCCTCGAGGTCCGCGATGGTCCGCGCGACCCGGAGCACCTTGTCGTGGGCCCTCGCCGAGAGCCCGAGCCGCTCCACCGCCGCGCGGAGGAGGCGGACCCCCGCCTCGTCGAGGGCGCAGCAGGCGCGGAGCGCCCGGCCTCGCAGGCGGGCGTTCGTCCGGGCGCCGCGCCGGGCCTGCGCGCCGCGCGCGCGGAGGACCCGCTCCCGCACCTCGGCGCTCGTCGCCCCGCCGCCGCCCGCGGCGAGGAGGCCGGGCGGCACTGCCGGGACGTCCACGTGGAGGTCGATCCGGTCGAGGAGGGGGCCGGAGATCCGGCGCCGGTAGGAGACGAGCTCGTGGGCGGTGCAGCGGCAGCGCCGGGAGGGGCTCCCGTGGTGGCCGCAGGGGCACGGGTTCATCGCCGCGACGAGCATGACCTCGGCGGGGTAGACGACGCTCCGTCCCGCCCGGACGATCGCCACCTCGCCGTCCTCGAGCGGCTGGCGGAGGACCTCGAGGACGTGGCGCCGGAACTCGGGAAGCTCGTCGAGGAAGAGGACGCCCTGGTGGGCGAGCGAGACCTCGCCCGGCCGGATCGCCGACGTGCCGCCCACGAGCCCCGCGTCGGACACCGTGTGGTGGGGCGCCCGGAACGGCCGCTCCTCGAGGAGCCCCTGATGGCGGGTGAGGCCGGCCACGCTGTGGACGACGGTCGCCTCGAGCGCCTCCTCGAAGGAGAGCGGCGGGAGGATCCCCGGGATCCGGCGGGCGAGCATCGTCTTGCCGCTCCCCGGCGGCCCGAAGAGGAGGAGGTTGTGGCCCCCCGCCACGGCGACCTCGAGGGCCCGCTTCGCCCCCTCCTGGCCGGCGACGTCCCCGAGGTCGGGCCCGCCGAGCGGCGGCGCGGAGCGCTCCTTCGTTCGGGGCGGGGGGGGCGGGGCGGCCTCGCCCTTCGCCCAGGCGACGACGTCGCCGAAGTGGCGCGCGGGGAGGACCTCGAGCCCCTCCACGACCGAGGCCTCGAGCGCGTTCGGCTCCGGGACGACGAGGACGCGGGCCCCCTGCCGGCGTGCCTCGATCGCGATCGGGAGGATGCCGCGGACCGGCTTCACCTCGCCGGAGAGGGAGAGCTCGCCCGCGGCGTGCACCCCCTCGAGCGCCTCCGGCCGCAGGTTCTCCGTGGCGGCGAGGAGGGCGAGGGCGATGGGCAGGTCGAAGCAGGTGCCGTCCTTGCGGAGGTCGGCCGGGGCGAGGTTCACGGTGACCCGCTTCTGGGGCAGGGTGACGCCGACGTTCCGGACCGCGGCGAGGACGCGGACCTTCGCCTCCTTCACCGCCCCTACGGCGAGGCCGACGACGTGGAACTGGGGCATCCCCTGCGTCGCCTCGACCTCGACGTCCACCGGGACGGCCGAGACGCCGAGGACGGAGCCGGAGCGGACGCGCACGAGCATGGGGCGTTCGCTGGGCACCGGGCGTGCCAGCCGGAAGCCCGCGCGGATCGGGGGATGGCGTGGCGGCGAGCCGGTCGCGGCGCGAACGGCGGTCCGGGAAATGGACGAATGGGCGGGGCGGGACGCCCCCCGCGCCAGACCACCGTTCGCGAGATCGCCCTGCGGCCAGGGACTCCAGGCTCCGGGCTACAGGGGAAGCGCCCGGCGCCTCTTCCGTAGCCTGAAGCCCGTAGCCTGGAGCCTCGACCGTTTTCCGCGCTCGGCCGCTCAGAACAGCGACTCGGGCACGTACACGATGTCCCCGGGCTCGAGCGTGAAGTTCGGCGCCTTCCCGAGGGCGATGTCCTGCACGTTCACCTTCACCTTCACCTCCTGCCCCCGGATCCGCCGGGTGACCGAGGTGGAGTTCCGCGCAGCGGTCTTCGTGAACCCGCCGGCGAGGGTGACGGCCTGGACCACCGACATCCCGTCCTCGAAGGCGAACGTCCCGGGCTTCTGGACCTCGCCGAAGACGAAGACCTTCTTCGAGTTGTACTCCTTCACGAGGACCGAGACCTGCGGATCCCGCATGAAGCCCTGGGCGAGGCAGGCGCGGAGCGCCTCGGCCGCGCCGTTCGGCGTGAGCCCGCCCACGACGACCTTCTGGCAGAGGGGGAAGAGGACGTCGCCCGCGGCGCCGACCTGGTAGACGCCGGAGAGCTCCGGCTCCTGGTAGACGCGAACCTCGATCACGTCCCCGGCGCCGAGCGTGGACGCGCCGGCCGCGAGCGGCGCCCCCTCCGGCGCGGGCAGGACGGCCGTCTCCGCGCGCCGCGAGGCGCAGCCCGTCCCGAGGAGGACGGCGAGCGCCAGGAGGGCGGCGGGGGCGAGGGGGCGGGAGGTCATCGGGGCTCGGACTGCGGGCGCGAGGGACTGTCTAGCGGACGACCACCGCCCCGTCAACGCGCGGCCGGCACACCCTTGGGCGGCTCATGACCGTCCCTCTTCCGTCCATCCCGGACCGTTCGTGGTCCGACAGGCTCACCACGAACGGAATGGGGAGGATCCGTTCGCCCCGAGCCTGTCGAAGGGCGAACGTCGACGCTCGATTCGAGCGATCACCGCCGTCAGTACCGGAAGAAGAGCCGGAGCCACGCCTCGCTCTTCGAGTACGAGAAGGCGGGGACGGTGGACATCGCGGGCGGGAAGTCCGAGGTACGATCCGTGTAGGCGTACCCCACCGAGGCGGTCATCCACCTCGTGACGGAGGCCTCGAGGGAGGGCTCGATCCGCAGCAGGCTCGCGGTGGCGGAGGCGGTGACGAGCGAGTAGCTGCGCCTCTCCCAGGTCACGTCCGCGCGCGCGGCGAACCGCCCGGCGAGGATGAGCTTGCCGCCCGCCCAGAGCTGGCTCCGCGTGAAGAGGGCGGCGACCTGCTGGCCGGCGAGGTCGTCGAGGAGCCCGGGGTCGATGCCCCAGCCGTGGCCGTAGCCCGCCCGGACGGCGATGCTCTCGCTCGCGATCCACTGGCCCTCGAGAGTGGCGAGCCAGGTCCGGAAGTCCTCGTCCGCCGAGCCGAGCGTGTCCGCGTACCCGAGCTTCACCGTCGCGGAGACGTGCGGCGTGACGAGCCCCTGAACCCCCGCCTGCACCTCGACCCCGCTCACCTCCTTCGACCGCGTCGTGTCGGCCGGCATCCGGGAGAACCAGCCGGCCTCGAAGGTCGCGGAGGTCCGGGGGAGGAAGCGCCACTTCACCTCGCCGCCCGCGGAGACGTCGTTGTAGCCGAGGTCGTCGAGGACCGCGGAGTCGCAGGCCGTCGGGTTCCCGAGGCAGAGCTGGCCGTCGAAGAACGGCTCGTAGGTCTCGAGCGTCCAGTCGCCCACGAGCGAGAAGACGAGGGCGCCGCCGCCGGGCTTCCAGGGGGCCCGCAGCCGGAGCGAGTTGTAGTTCGCGATCACCGCGCTGCCGAGGAGGAGGCTCGAGGTGGACGGGGTCCGGCGGAACTCGTCGTCGATCTCGAGGCCGATCGTGCCGCGGGGGTTCACCTGCACCCCGAGGGTGGCGCCGCCGTAGAGCTTCGAGAGGTCCTTCGACTCGGGGTCGTCGATCCCCAGGTACTGCGCCCACTCCAGGTTCGCGGCGAGATCCACCGAGACGAGCTCGCCCGGCGCGGAGAGCTCGAACCCGGGCCGGATCTGGAGGACGAGGTCGGCGGCCGCCTGGCGCTGGCTCGTGTAGTAGACGTTCGAGTCCCAGCGCGCCTCGAGCTCGAGGGAGGGATGGATCCGGCCCTGGGTGCCCCCGAGGCGGATGCCGTTCCCCGGGGCCGCGGCGGCGGGCCCCGCCATCGCCAGCGCGAGAGCGGCGAGCGCTCCCCGCGCTCCGAAGGTCCTCGTCCACATTTGCGTTCACTCCCTCCGCCGCGTCTCGTGGTCGCGGCGACGGCGGGACCTCATGTCCCGCCCCCCCCTCCCGGGGGCTTCGTGATCACGGATACCAGACGCTCGCCGCGGGCGGCCGGACGACCGGCGGCACGGCGAAGGGCGGGCCCGTCCGGCGCGCCTGGCGCCGCTGCGCCAGCTCGGCCTCCGGGAGGTCGGCCGGCAGCACGACCTCGACGGTCGTCTTCTCGTCCACGACGTAGGCGAGCTGCCCGATGCACTGCTCCGACTCGCCGCGCAGCCCCTCGATCTTCGTCCGGGCGATCGCGACCTTGGAGAACTCCGTCTCCGACCCCGCGTCGCGCGTGGCGATCGCCTCGTGGAGGGCGATGTCCGCCTGCTCGGCCACCTTGAGGAGCGCCTTGATCTGCGCGAGCTTCTCGTTCACGCAGTTCAGCTTCACGACGTCCTTCTCGTTCCGGGCCTCCTCCACCCGCCCGAGGACGTGCTTCAGGGCCGTCTTCATGCGGGCGAGGTGCTCGGCGGAGGCCTCGAGCTTGTCCGCATCCGAGGTCCCCCGGAGGGGAGCGATCTGCTGCGCGGAGACGGACGAGGCCAGCAGCAGGCCGAAGAAGAAGCTGAACGGCGCTCGACGGTTCACTTGGAACTCTCCACCCCGGGAGACGGGACAAAAAACCTTTGCGAGGTTACATGGTTGGTGGACCCCCGTCAAACGGGCCCGCCCTCCATCCAGCCCCCCAAGGGGTCACTCGCGATCGCGCCTCGGGACGGCCCGGATCAGGGGCCGTGAGGGAGCCCCCGGACGGAGCCGGGCGGTCGAGGCGCAAGGCCCCTCAGCCTCCGGACCCCAGGACGAGCACCTCCTCGCTTCCCGTGGACGGCCCCTCCTCGGAGCCGTCGGTGGGGGTGGCGGTGCAGCGCCACCGGTCTCCCCCCTTCACGAGCCGGGCGGGGACCTCCTGGGAGCTGTCCGCGAAGGGCTGGGGGGAGCCGTTCCGCTGCCAGACGAAGCGATAGCGGACCGCGTCGGCGTCCGGATCCACGCTCTTCGTCACGATCTCGCACCGCAGCGGCTGCCCGTCCTTCGGGACCGACGGCTGGAGCTTCACGACCGCCGGCTTCGGCGGGCTGTTCGCGACGACCGCCGCGCCGACCCCGGCCGTCCCCGTGGCCGTCCCGTCGGACGGCGTCGCCGAGCAGCGCCAGCGCTCGCCCTTCGAGACCTTGTCGGCATCCACGCGCGCCGGATCGGGGCCCGCCGGGACCGGCCGGTCGTCCTTCCACCAGGCGTAGGCGTAGGTCACCTCGTCCCCGTCCGGATCGGCGGAGGCCCCGGTGATCCGGCAGGTGAGGTCGTCGCCGCGCCGCGGCGCCTCGGGCTCCACCGCGACCTGGGGCGCGGGGGGCGGTGTGTTCCGCACGCCGAGCTCGGCGAAGACGCGCCCGCTCTCGGCGTGGCCGTCCCAGGCCCAGGACTCGCACCGCCACTTCTCCCCGCGCCGGACGAGCCCCGGGGGGAGCGACGGCGTCCCCTCCGCGAACGGCTCGTGCTTGCCGTCCCGGAACCAGCGGTAGCCGAGGGAGACCGCCTCCTGATCCGCGTCGCGCTCCGGCGTCCTCGCGTCGCAGGTGATCGCCTCCCCCACCCCCGGCGAGGCAGGGGCGAGGACCACCGACGGGGCGGCGGGCGGCGTGTTCCGGACCACGGTCCGGGCCTCCGCGCGCTCCCCCTCCTCCTCCCCGTCGAACGGCGTGACCTCCACGCGCCAGAGCTCGCCGTGCCGCATCGTCGCGCCGGGGATCGCCGGCCCGTCGAAGGGGGCGGGGACTCCGTCCCGCCACCAGGCGTACCGGTAGACGACGGCGTCGCCGTCGCGATCGGTGGAGGGCTTCCTGATCGTCACGGACACCCCGCGGGGCGCGGCCGGCTCTGCGGGCTCGAGGGCGATGCCGGGCGCCGCCGGCGGCCGGTTCACGACGGCGCACTCGGCGGCGGCCGGCGGCCCGGCGAGATCGCCGTCCCAGGGCGTCACGGTGACCCGCACCCGGTCGTGCTTCTGGAGGGCGGGAGCCGCGAGCCGGACCTGCCCCGTGGCGGCGGGCACGGGCCGGTCGTTCACCGTCCACTCGTGGCGGTAGGTCACCGCGTCCCCGTCGGCGTCCGACGCCGCGAGCGCGATCCGGGCCTGGAGCACGGTCCCCGCGGGCACGGGGCCGTCGCAGAGCGTGACGGCCGTGGGCCCCGGCGCGGTGCCGGCGATGACCCCCTCGTGACGCACCGCGGGGCTCTCCGCCTCGCCGTCGCTCGCGACGACCTCGACCACCCAGCGCTCCCCCTTCCGCGCCTCGTTCCGCGGGATCTGCGCCTGCTCGGGCGGCGCCGCGAAGGGCTTCCCGCTCCGGGTCCAGGCGTAGCGGTAGGTGATCCGGTCGCCGTCCGGATCGGGCGGCTGCTCGATGGAGACGCCGATCCCGTCCACGCGGCGGGGGCGCTCCGGCGAGAAGAGGAGGCGGGGCGCGGGGGGCGGGCTGTTCACGATGGCGACGGCCGCCGTCGCGGAGGGGCCGTGCCGCTCGCCGTCGTGGGCGCGGACCTCGACCTCCCACCGCTGCCCCTTGCGGAGCTCGTTCGCCGGGACCTCGCTCGCCGAGGTCCAGAAGGGCGGCAGCTTCGACCGCTCGCTCCCGTCGGCGAGCGCCACGGGCGCCCCGTCGCGGAGCCAGCGGTACTCGTACCGGAGCCCGTCGCCGTCGGGGTCGGTCGCCGGCGTCTTCACCGCCACGCGGAGCGGCGACGTGACCGCCGGCCGGTCCGTGGCGAACGCCACGGCGGGCGCGGTCGGGGGGGCGTCCTCCACGAGGACCTCGAAGGAGGCGACCGGGCCGGACTCCTCCCCGTCCCGCGGCGTCACGACGACGCGCACGCGCTCGCCCTTGCGGAACTGCGACGGCGGCAGGGTCTCGGCGCCGGAGCCCGTGGGCCGCCCGTCCCGGCTCCAGGCGATCCCGAGCCCGACGGTCTCGCCGTCCACGTCCCGGGCCGGCTCCAGGATGACGAGCTTCAGGGTCTCGCCGCCCACCGGGCGCCGGGGCTCGACGGAGATCCGCGGCGGGACGGGCGGCGTGTTGGCCACGGCGGCCATCGCGGTCGCGCGGGGGCCGGTGGCCTCTCCGTCGTTCGCCGTGACGGTGAGCTCGAAGCGGTCGGCGCGGGCGACCTCCGCCCCGGGGATCTCGCGCCCCTCCCCCGCCGCCCCGAAGGGCGCCCCGTTCTTCGTCCAGGAGAAGCGGTAGGTGAGCGGATCGCCGTCCGCGTCCCGGGCCGGCTCGACGATCGCCGCCCGGAGCGCCTCCCCCTTCCGCGGGCGCGGCGGCCGGATCTCCACTCGCGGCGCGGTGGGGGGCGTGTTCTTCGCGGTCGCGGAGGCCCGGACGGGAGGACCGGCGAGCTCCCCGTCGAAGGCGCGCACCTCGACCTCGACCTTCTGGTGCTTGCGGAAGAGCCCGGCCGGCAGGATGGACGTCCCGAGCGGGAGGTTCAGGGGCTCGCCTCCCGCCGTCCACCGGTAGTGATAGACGAGCGAGTCGCCGTCCGGGTCCACGGCCGGGGCCTCGATCCGCGCGCGGACGGCGTCGGTCCGGGCGGGCGCCTGCGGCTCGAGGCCGATCTTCGGGGCCCCGGGCGCCGTGTCGCCCACGCGGGCGACGGCGCTCCCCGCGGGCCCGGAGAGCTCCCCGTCGCTCGCGACGACCCGCGCGGTGAGGAGCGCGTTCCGCCGGAGCCGGTCCGCCGGGTAGACCTCCCCGGCGACGCCGGTGTCGAGGCCGTCGAGGAGCCAGGAGAAGGCGTAGGTGATCGGGTCGCCGTCCGGATCCGTGGCCGGCCTCAGGAGGCGGGCGCGGACGTCGCCGCCCCGCGTGGGCACGGCCGGCTCGATCGCCACCTCCGGCTCGGTGGGCGGCGTGTCGAGGAGGACGACCTCCGGGCTCTCGACCACCGTCTCGCCCCTCGGCGACCCGAGCACGAACCGCCAGCGCTCGCTCCGCCTCGCGGTCCCGGGCGGCACCTCCGCCTTCCCCTCGAGCCCGGGCACCGCCTTGCCGTTCCGCCGCCACTCGATCTTCGGGGCGGGCATCGGCTCTCCCTGCGGGAGGTCGAGCCAGACCGATCGCCACTTCGCCCGCATCCCGTCGAGGGCCCGCGGCTCGCCCGGGGTGAGGGCGAGGTCCTTGTACGTGGGCGCGTTCGGGCCGTAGCGCCCCGAGCGCGCGGCATCGCGCCCCGGGCCGGACCAGGCGATGGCCCCCTCGGCCCCGCCCCCGCGGGAGGCGCGGACCGCGTGGACCCGGCCGTTCGGCATGCCGAAGAGGACCGCCGGCGTGCGGTCCCCCAGGAGATCGAGCGCGAGCGGGGAGGCGGTCACGTCCGCGCCGGTGGGGGGCGACGGGAAGCCGGCGAGCGGCTTCCCCTTCGGGTCGAAGGCGGCGACCGCCCCGTCGGCGAGGACGACGGCGACGTCGAGCCTCCCGTCCCGGTCGAGGTCGGCGAGGGCGGGACCCCCGAAGAGGCGGACGCCCGCGCGGACGGGGAAGCCGGGGAGCCGCGCCCCGGTGCCGTCCACCGCGTGCACCATCCCGTCCGCCGAGGCGAAGGCCACGTCGAGCCGCCGGTCGCCGTCGAGGTCGGCGACGGCCGGCCCGTCGTAGAGCCGGTAGCCCGCCTTCGCGGGGAAGCCGGGGAGCGGGACCCCGCGGCCGTTCACCGCGTGGAGGCCGAAGTCCTGGCTCGCGACGACGAGGTCCATCTCGCCGTCGTCGTCGAGATCGGCGAAGACGGGCGCGCCGGTGACCGTGAACCTCGTGACGAGCGGGAAGCCGGAGCGGGAGCGGCCGGTGGCGTCGAGCACGTGGACCCGCCCGTCCTCGCAGCCCACCGCGAAGGACCGCCCACCGCCGAGGACCGCGGAAGAGACGGAGCTCGTCACCGGGCTGCCCACGTTCGCGGGCCAGCCGGTGGGCTGCCGCCCGTTCCGCTTGTAGGCGTGGACGCGCCCGCGCTCGTCGCCCACGACCACCTCGGGCCGTCCGTCGCCGTCCACGTCCACGAAGGACGGCCCGGCCTTCGCGCGCGCGCCGAGGTTCAGGGGGAAGCCGGAGACGGCGCCGCCGCTCCAGAGGTGGAGCTTGCCGGACGCCGTCACCACCGCGATCTCGAGCCGCCCGTCGCCGTCCGTGTCCCCGGCGGCGGGCGGGCCCGCGGCCGCCTCGCCGGCGCCGAGCGCGATCGTGAAGGCCTGCCCTCCGTCGCCGTTGAGGGCGACGACCCGCTCGCCCGCGGCGACGAGGGCCACCGGGGCGCCCCCGAAGGTCACCCCGGTCGCCTGGTGGGCGACCTTGCCGCCGGCGTCCCTGGGGAAGTTCGAGAGTGCCGTCGCCCCGAGGGCGATCGCGAGGATGGGTCCGGTCATGGTGGAATCCTACTTCGGGCCGGCGAGCCTGCGGTTCGTCTCGCGCAACCGGCCGGAGAGGACGCGACAGACGTTGACGAGGAAGAGGGTGAATCCGTCCCGGGAGCGCTTGCGGAACGCGGCGAGGTCGTCCGCCCCGAGCTGGAGGGCGACGCACTCCTTCCGGGCCCGCACGGTCGCCGAGCGGACCTCGCGGTCCACGAGGGACATCTCGCCGAAGGACGCGGGCGGACCGAGGACGGCGAGGCTCCGCTCGCCGTCCCCCTCCCCCACGACGACGTCGACCTCGCCGCTCGCGAGCACGAAGAGGGAGTCGCCCGCGTCCCCCTCGCGGAACACGATCTCGCCACGGGCGAACTTCCGCGCGCGGGCCATCCCGGCGAGCACCCCGACCTCCGCGTCGGAGAGCATCTCGAAGAGCGGCGACCGGCGCAGCGCTTCTCGGGTGTCCACGGTCATCCCTCCCCTGGACCGCCGGACGAGGACGGCCCGCCGTCCGGCCCCGGCCGCGCGCCCTTCCTCGGGCCGAGGAAGTACTCCTCGAAGCGGCGATCGACGTCCTCGGCCGCGGGGGCGAGCCCCTCGCGGGCCGGCTCGAGGAAGGAGACGCCGCGCTGGCGCCCCACGGTGTGGACGGAGAGCGCCTTCACCTCCCGCCCGTCCCCGTCCGCCTCGTCCGCGAGCGCGACGGCGAAGGCGCTCCGCTTGTCCTCCGCGTGGCGCCAGTAGAGCCAGGAGAGCCCCGGAGCGCAGCCGAACCGCTGGCGCGCCTCCGCCATGAGCGCGCCGAGCCGCTTCGCCGCCTCGGCCCGCTCCCGGCCCGCCCCCTCCGCGTCGGCGCCGAGCTGCTTCGCGCGGCGGCGCCGCTCCTCCGCCTCCTCGAAGAGCCGCTCCGCCTCCCGGCGGGTCCTGCGGGCCACCTGCGTGTGCTCCGCCGCGACGAGGGAGCGCTCGAAGGCGACACCCCAGGTGGACTCGACCTCCTCCCAGAGCTTCGCCCGCCGCCGGTCCTCGTGCTCGTAGTGCTCCTTGATCTCCTGGTGGTGCCGCTCGGCGGCCCGGAGCGCCGCCTCCACCTGGGCGCGCGCCTTCGCCCCCTCCTTGCCGCCGCCGCCGCGCGCCGCGGCCTCCCGCCGCTCCTCGGCGAGCTTCTCCGCCCCGCCGAGGCGCACCCAGAGGTCGGAGGTCCGGAAGCGCTGCTCCTCGTACTCGCCGACGAGCTCGAGGGCCCGGTTCTCCAGGGTCTGGGCCTCGGAGGCGTAGCGGGTCCCCTCGTCCTCCTGGTCGCCGGCGCGGGAGAAGGCGTCGACCGCCATGCGCTGGGCGATCTCGGAGCGGACGAGCATCGTCTCCGACTGCCCGGCGAGGTCCTCATGGCGCAGCCGCGCCTCGCCCAGGGACGCGACCGCCCGGGTCCACTCGGTCCACCAGGCGGAGAACGCGGAGCCCTGGAGGATCTCCCGGAGCTCGGCGAGGCGCAGCGCCTTCATCGGACCCCCTTCACGGCGCCGGCCGGCCGGATGGAGCTTCGGCGGCGGCCGGACCCCTGCGCCATCAGTTCACCGGCGCGAAGACGAACGGGTACTCCACGGTCACGGGCCCCTGCGGCCGGAACTGGGTGCGCCAGGACCGCATCGTGTTCAAGATGCAGGCCGCCACGTCGTTCGAGCCCAAGCTGTTCACCGCCGCCGTGACGTCGGCGAGGCCGCCCGTCTCGAGGATCGTGAAGCGGACCGAGATCTTCCCCTTCAGGCCGGGGTTCCGCTTCAGCGCGTTCTCGTAGCAGGCCTTGATGAGCCCCATCCGCGCCCGGACGAAGGCGGCGAGCTTCTGCTGGTCGATGTCGGCGGAGTCCACCTCGGCCTCCTCCGCCGCGACGGAGCCGGAGACCTTCACCTCGGTCTTCGCGCCGAGCCCGACCTTGCCGCCGCCGCTCGTGGCGAGGTCGCCGATCGAGGCGGCCTCGCCCTGCCCGCCCCCCTTGCGCCCGCCGCCGGCCCCC
>JBBIPT010000040.1:0-20863 GCA_037442705.1 Anaeromyxobacter sp. | reverse complement strand
TGGCCTCGGCCGCCGCATGGGCCGCGGGCCTCGGGGGCCCGGTCCCCTTCCTCGCCGTACTCCTCGCGCAGTGGGTCCTCGTCCGCCTCCTCCGCGAACCCATCCGGCGCGTGCTCGGCGGCGTCGAGCGCCCCTCCGCGGAGCTTCGCCTCCTCGCGCTCCTCCTCGCGCGGCTCGAGCGCGAGCCGTTCGAGGAGCCCCGCCTGCGGGAGCTCCGCGCCGCCCTCCTCGGCCCGGGGGCTCCGGCGTCCCGCCGGATCTCCCGCCTGGAGCGGGCCGTCGCGCGCGTGGAGTGGGGCCGGAACCAGTTCTTCGCCCCCATCGCCTTCGTTCTCGCCTGGACGCCGCTCCACGCGGCGCTCGTCGAGCGCTGGCGCAGGGCGGCCGGCGGCGACATCCCCCGCTGGCTCGACGCGGTCGCGGAGGCGGAGGCGCTCTCGTCCCTCGCCGGCCACGCCTTCCTCCACCCCGGGGACCCCTTCCCCGAGATCCTCGAGGCGGGCCCGGGACGGGCCCTCCTGTCGGGAGACGCGCTCCGCCACCCCCTCCTCCCGCGCGCCGTCCCGAACGACGTGCGGCTGGGGGGCGAGGGGCCGCGCGCCCTCCTCGTCTCCGGATCGAACATGTCCGGGAAGTCGACCTACCTGCGCACCGTGGGCGTGAACGTAGTCCTCGCGCTCGCCGGCGCTCCCGTCCGCGCGGCCCGGCTCGCGACGGCGCCACTCCGCCTGGGCGCGACCCTCCGGATCCAGGACAGCCTCCAGGCCGGCCGCTCCCGGTTCTACGCGGAGATCTCGCGCCTGAAGCAGCTCTCCGACCTCGGGGGAGGCGCCGAGCCCCTCCTCTTCCTCCTCGACGAGATCCTCCACGGCACGAACTCCCACGACCGGCGGATCGGCGCGGAGGCGGTGATCCGCGGCCTCGTCGATCGCGGGGGGATCGGCCTCGTCACGACCCACGACCTCGCCCTCACCGAGCTCGCCGGCGCGGACGGCGCCCTCGCGAACGCCCACTTCGAGGATCACGTCAGGGAGGGCGAGATCGCCTTCGACTACCGGCTGCGCCCCGGCGTCGTCTCCCACTCCAACGCCCTCGCGCTGATGCGCGCGGTGGGGCTCGAGATCAGCCCTCCTCCTCGACGGTGAGGACCTCCGCCCCGTCCTCCGTCACGGCGATCGTGTGCTCGAACTGGGCGGACCGGAGACCGTCGGCCGTGACCGCGGTCCAGCCGTCGGCCCAGAGGGCGTCCTCCCAGGCGCCTTCCGTGATCATCGGCTCGATGGTGAACGTGAGGCCGGGCTCCATGAGCCGCGTGACGGACGGATCGAAGTGGTGCGGCACCTGCAGCGCCGTGTGGAAGGACTCGCCGATCCCGTGGCCGCAGTAGGCGCGGACGACGCCGTAGCCGTGGCGCGAGGCGTGGGCCTCGATCGCCTTCCCGATGTCGGAGATCGGCCTCCCGGGCCGCACGGCGGAGATCCCCTTCGCGAGGCACTCCCGCGCGGCATGGACGAGCTCGAGCCCGGCGGCGTCGACCTCCCCGACGAGGAAGGTCGCGGAGCAGTCCCCGTGCATCCCGTCGAGGTAGACCGTGACGTCGAGGTTCACGATGTCGCCGTCCTCGAGCGGGCGCCCGTCGGGGATGCCGTGGCAGATCACCTCGTTCACGGACGTGCAGAGGGACTTCGGGAATCCGCGGTAGCCGAGCGGGCTCGGGTAGCCGCCGAGCCGGATCGTCTCCTCGTGCGCGAGCTCGTCGAGCGCGTCGGTCGTGATCCCGGCCCGCACCGCCTCGCCGGAGACGCGCAGGACCCGGGCTGCGGCGCGGCAGGCTCGCCGGAGCCGCGCGAGCTCCTCCGGGGTCTTCACGTCCCTGCCCTGGCTCCTCGGCCGCCCGTTCGCGGCGTAGTCCGGCCGGACGATCGCGGCGGGGACCGCCCGGCGCGGGCTCAGCGTTCCCGGCTGGAGCGGGCGCCTCGCGGGGCGCGCGGCCGGAGGCGAGACGCCCCCGGCGCCGAGGTCGCCGTCGAGGTGGCACTTCTTGTACTTCCGGCCGCTCCCGCACCAGCAGGGGTCGTTGCGGCCGGGCCGCGACGGGGAGCCGGCGCCGGACGCGGCGCGGTCGTTCACCCCGCGGATCTACAGGGCGGGCCACCTCGGGGCAACCTCGCGAGCGAGCGGGCCCGGCTCCTCCGGCGACGGCCCCCCGGGGCGAGGAGGGGAAGCCCTTGCCCGGGGCTCCCGCGGCCATCGGCCCCACCGCACGTCCGTGCCCCGTCCCTGCCCCGCTGAAGTACAATCCGCGCTCCCTCGTTCCCGCCGGAGCCCGACATGCGCCCACTCGCGTTCTCCGTCCTCGCCCTCACCCTCGCCACCGGATGCGTCTCCTCCGGGAAGTACGAGAAGAAGGCGGCCGAGGCCACGAAGTTCCGCCAGGACTGGGAGGACGAGGTCGCCAGGCGGGCCGTCCTCCAGCAGAAGATCGCGACGATGCAGGCGCAGCTCGACACGCTCGTCTCGGACGTGAACTCCCTGCGGGAGAAGATCCGCTCCGACGAGGGGACGCTCTCCCAGAAGGAGGCGGAGCTCCGCGCGAGCCGGGAGCGGCTCCTCGAGCTGCAGGCCCTCGTGGACGAGCTCTCGAAGTCCAAGCGGAAGCTCGAGGCGGCGAAGGCCGAGCTCGAGAAGAGGAGCGGCGAGTACGAGGAGATCGCCTCGTCGCTCCGCTCCGAGATCGAGGCCGGGCGCGTGGAGATCCAGGAGCTCCGCGGCCGCACGACGGTGAAGATGAAGGACAAGATCCTCTTCGCCTCCGGCTCCGCCACGATCGGCGCCGAGGGGAAGGCCGCCCTCCGCAAGGTGGCCGACGCGCTCCGGGGCCGCCAGGGCCGGACGATCCGCGTGGAGGGGCACACGGACAACGTCCCCACCGGCACCTCCAGCCCGTTCCCGACGAACTGGGAGCTCTCCACCGCCCGCGCCCTCGCGGTCGTCCACTTCTTCCAGGACACCGGGGTCGACCCGACGAGGCTATCCGGCGCCGGCTACGCGGAGTTCCAGCCGGTGGACACGAACGACACGCCCGACGGCCGGAGCCAGAACCGCCGGATCGAGATCGTCCTCGTGCCGATCGAGGGCGCGGTCGTCCCGCCGGCGGCGAAGTAGGGCCGCTCGATGCTCGCTTCCGCTCCACGAGCGCGATCGTGCGCGGGTCGGCCCGTTCCTCGAGCGAGGCCGTACCTGGCCGCCCGGGCCGCAGCTTCCCTTGCGTAACCGGCCGCTGGCCGCCCGGGCCGCCGTTCCGCCGTGTGCTCGGCGCGCACGGCGTGGCCGAGACGCGCGCGCTTGCGTACGTCGCTCGACGCGCGTCGGCCCGAACTCGCCTCGACGCCTTCGCTACGCGGCGCCGAGGCTCGGGCAACGGACCTCCCCCTTCGACAGGCTCAGGGCGAACGGCCGCGGGGTGCGCGGAGGCGGATCTTCGCGGTGGGCGCGCCTCACGAACACGGCGTCACGGCGGCGCCGGGCGGCTCGCGCTGTTTCTCGGGACAGGCGGTCCGAGAGGTAGCTCTGGAGTTCCTGAAGCCTCCCCTCCCCCCCCCGCGGCGACGCCACGCGCCGGCTTCGGGGCTCCGCAGCGACCGGCGCGACTGCGCGTCTTCTGCAGACGCCTCCCCCACGGCCCGCACTGCAAAGGGCGGGACACCGCGCTTCCGGAACCTCCTGAAGCACCCGCGCGGTGGCCCGCACGGCTTTGCAGGCGGGGAGCGGGCATGGCGGGACAGCTCCACCACGGACCCGTCTCTGGCGCGCGGAGCGCCGGGAGTCGCGGAGCCCCGATGCCGGCACGCAGCGACGCCACCCGATCTCCTGGAGCCTGGACTGCCGGGCGGGGGGGGAGAGGGGAAGATCTCTCCGGACGGCGTCAGCGCGCGCCCTGGCCGAAGCTGCGGAGGATCTCCGCGAGCACGCCGCCGGCGGTGCTCGCCCCGCCCACGCCCGTCCCCTGGACGACGAGGGGGCGCTCCGCGTGGCGCGCCGTCGTGAAGGCCGCGAGCGCCTCGACGCCCACGAGCCGGGCGGCGAGGTGGGAGGCGTCCACCTCCGCCGGGGCGACGCGGATCGAGGCGCGGCCGTTCGCCGCCGGCTCGATCCGGACGAGGTAGCGGAGCGCCTTCCCCTCCGCCGCGAGGGCGCCGGCGCGCGCGGCCATCTCCTCGTCGAGTCCCCGGAGCGACGCGAGGAGGGCGTCCGGCCCTCCGTCCGCGAGGAAGGCCGGCGGAACGAAGGGGACGATCTCCACGTCCTCCACCGAGACCCGCGCGCCGAGCTCGCGGGCGAGGACGACCGCCTTCCTCGCCGAGTCCGTCCCGGAGAGGTCCACGCGCGGGTCCTCCTCGGTGTGCCCGAGCCCGATCGCCCACCGCGTGGCGAGCGACAGGGGGACGCCCCGCGCGAGCTCCGTGCAGAGGTAGCCGAGCGTGCCCGAGAGCGAACCGACGACGAGCCGGGGCCGGTCGCCCGCCTCGACGAGCCTGCGCAGGGTCCCGAGGACGGGCAGGCTCGCCCCCACGGCGGCGTCGTAGAGCCAGCGGACGTGGCCCGGCCGCCTCGCCTGATGGAGCCGGTCCATCCAGCCGAGCGAGGCGACGAGCGGCAGCTTGTTCGCCGAGACGACGTGGACCCCGCGGCGGAAGGCCTGCTCGTAGACCTCCTCCATCCCCTCGGCGGCCGTGAGATCGACGAGGACGGGCCGGGGGAGCCCTGCGAGCCGGTCGAGGAGCGCCGGCGCGCTCCGGGCGTCGACGGGACCCGTGGAGGGAGCCCCGGCGAGCGCCTCGCGCCAGCGCTCGAGATCGACGCCCGCCTCCGCGAACGCGGCCCCCCGCCGGTCGGCGACGCCCACGACCCGGAGGACGACGTCGTAGTCGCGCTCGAGCGCGGTCCGCTGATCCCGGATCTGGCCGAGCAGCTCCCCGCCGACCTTCCCCTTGCCGAGGACGAGGAGCGAGATCCCGTGCTCGGCCCAGGCCCGCTCCGCCGCGGCGCCCGGCTCCGGCGACGCGGCGGGCGCCGGCCGGCCGCGGAACTCGGAGACCATGTCGGAGAGCCGGTCCACGTCGATGAGGAAGGCGTCGTGGCCGTCCTGCGAGTCCATCACCGCGAGCCTCGCGCCCGGGACGAGCCTCGCCACCTCCCGCTGCTCCCACGGCCAGTAGAGGACGTCGGAGTCGATGGACACGACGAGCATCGGCTGCCGGATCGAGCGCAGGACCTCCTCGTGGTCTCCGCGCCCCCGGGACACGTCGTGGGTGTCCATCGCCTTCGTCAGCGTGACGTACGTCGCAGGGTCGAAGCGGTCCACGAGCTGCTGGCCCTGGTAGCGGAGGTAGCTCTCCACGGCGAAGAGGTCCTCCGCCTGGAGGCGCCGCCCGAACCGGGCCTCGAAGGCGGGCTGGCTCCGGTAGGAGAGCATCGCGGCCATCCGGGCGGCGGCGAGGCCGCCCGCCGGCGGATCGGCGGGGTCGTAACGGCCGTCCCTCCAGCGCGGGTCGAGGTAGATGGACTGGCGCTGGGCCTCCGAGAGGCCGATGCACCAGGCGGAGTGGCGCGCGGTGGACGCGATGAAGACCACCGACTCCACGAGGGACGGGTGGAGGAGCGCCCACTCGATCGCCTGCATGCCGCCGAGGGAGCCCCCGATCACCATCCGGACCCGCTTCACGCCCAGCGCCGAGACGAGGGCGTGCTGCACGCGGACCATGTCGCGGACGGTGATCGCCGGGAAGGTGCCCCGGTACGGCTCCCCGGTGGCCGGATCGGCGGAGGTGGGGCCGGTCGTCCCGTAGCAGCTGCCGAGGATGTTCGAGCAGACGACGAAGTCGGCGGGATCGAGCGCCCGCCCCGGCCCGAACATCCGCGTCCACCAGAGATCGGCGTCCGCGGAGCCGGTGAGGGCGTGGCAGACGACGACCGCGTTCGATCCCTCCCCGTCGAGGGTGCCCCAGGTCCGGTACCCGACCCGGATCGGGGCGAGCCGGCCGCCGAGCTCGAGCTCGATCCCCTCCGGCAGATCGAGGGTGCGCGTCTCGGGCGAGACGAACGCCGCGCGCCCGGCTCCCGGCTCGGGTCGCGCCGAGGCTCCTTCCGTCGTGCCCGCGCCCATGGAGCGCGGAAAGGTATCGGCGGTGGATCCCTGCGTCAAGCCGCCGGCCCGGGGGCGATCTCCACGACGAAGCACGCGCCGCCGAGCCGCCCCGGGGCGACGCGGATCCTCCCGCCGTGCGCCTCGACGATCTGGCGGGCGATGTAGAGGCCGAGCCCGAGCCCCTGCCCACGCCCGCCGCGATCCACCTTCTCGTAGGGCTCGAAGACGCGCTCCCGGACCTCGGCGGGGATCCCGGGTCCGCCGTCCTCCACCGTGAGGAGGACGCGGGCGCCGTCCGTCGCCGCGCTCATGGAGACGGGCGCGCCGGGCGCGTGGCGGGAGGCGTTCACGAGCAGGTTCGCGAGGACCTGCTCCACCCGCTCCGGGTCGCAGTCGCAGACGATCGCCTCCCCCGCCGCGACGGACAGCTCGTTCCCCGTCCTCGCGAGCACCTCGCGGTGCCGCTCCGCCACGCCGCGCACGAGCTCCCCGAGGTCCACCGGGCGCCGCCGGAGCGTGAGCCTTCCCGATCGGATCCGGGCGAGGTCCAGGAGCTCCGCCACGAGCGCCTCCACCCGCTCGAGCTGGCGCAGGGCCGAGGCGAGCCAGGACGGCCCCCCGGGCCGGTCCGAGGCGCGCCGCTGCCCGATCTGGAGCTGGAGCTTCAGGGCGGTGAGGGGCGTCTTCAGCTCGTGGGAGGCGATGGAGAGGAACTCGTCCCGGGCGGCCACCGAGCGCGCCAGCTCCTCGTTGGCCCGGACGAGGTCGTCGGCCGTCCGCGTGATGGCCCGCGCGAGCACGCCGAGCTCGTCCGCCCGCTCCCCCCCGGGGACGGGGAGCGCCACCCGCTCGCTCGCGATCCTGCGCGCCGCCTCGGTCATCGCCCGGACGTGCCGCACGAGGTACCGGTCCACGAAGTACGAGAAGGCGAGCACGAGCCCGGCGCTCGCGGCGAGGACGCCGACGAGCATCCCCACGGATCGCGACCGGATCCGCTCGAGGTCGGTCACGGCGCGCTCGAGGCTCCGGATGTTGAATACCGACAGGTCTCCGGCGAGGGCGTTCGCCCGCCGGGTCGCGAGCTCCCAGCGCGCGTACGCGCGGAGGACCGCGGGCCCGTCGCCCCGCCCCACCGCGTCGAGGAGCGCGACCCGCACGCGGCCGCGCAGCGACCGCGCCGCCAGGACCTCCCCCCAGAGCTCCCGCCCGCGGGGCGGCAACCCCACCTCCCCGATCTCCCGGGCGAGGGAGAGCATCTCCCGGTCCGCGGCCGCGATCCGCTCGAGCGAGGCCGGGTCGCGCTCGAGCCGGTAGGCGAGCACCTCCTGCTCCTCGCGCTCGGTGAGGTGGGCCAACCGGAAGGCGAGCGCGCTCGCGCGCCGGACCTCCGTGATCCTCCGCTCCACGTCCCGCGTCGCGGTCCTCGAGGTGCTCGCGACCACCGCGAGCGCGGCGACGGCGAGGCCAGCGAGGAGGAGGGTCGGGACGAGGAGTAACCTGCGCACGGCCTCACCTCGCGCCGCTGCGCGGCGGGGAGACGAAGGTCACCGCCTCGGGGTCGACCTCCGCGAGGAGGCCGGCCGAGAGCGCCGCGCCCACGTCGAGCGCGGGCCCGGCGAGCCTGCCCGACTCCCGCAGCCAGTCGGCCTCGTCCTCGAGGACCGTCGCGAGCAGGTGAGTGAGCCCCAGCAGGGGCCTGACCCTCATCCACTCGTCCCTCACCTCCTTGTCCGTGAGCTCCGGGAACTCCTTCCTGAGCTGGGCGAAGGCCCGCTCGGGCGACTCCCGCGCGAGCCCCTCGGCCCGGGAGAGCGCCCGGAGCGTCCGGCGGAGCGCCTCCCTGCGGGTGGCGAGGACCGGCGTCCGGGTGACGAGCATCGAGATCTCCGTGTAGACCTCCCCCTCGAGCTCGAGCACGTCGCGCCCGAGCGCCCGCCGGGCACGGACGGTGTGAGGTGGCCAGATCGCGACCGCGTCCACCTCGCCCCCCGAGAGCGCGTCCACCGCGGCCTCGGGCGCGACGTCGACGATCCGCACCTCCGAGTCCTCGATCCCCGCGTAGGCGAGGAGGGAGTGGAGGAAGTACTCGGCGTTCGTGCCGAGGGGGACACCGACCCGCTTCCCCCGGAGATCCGCCGTTCGGGCGATCCCGCGGTCGGCCCGCGCCACGAGCCTCGTGCTCCGGCTCGCGACGTGGAGGGTCGTGAGGATCTCGATCTCCGGATCGCGGGAGGCGCGCAGCGCGACCGGGGTCTCCAGGGCGACGGCGCCGTCGACCTCACCCGCGTCGAGCGCCACGAGGGCGTCCTTCCCGGACGCGAACCGGCGCTGGACGATCTCGACCCCCTCCACGGCGAAGAAGCCCTCCGCCTCCGCGATGAAGACGAGCCCGATGGACGGAAGCCGGACCGTGCCGATCACGAGGCGCTCCGGCTCCCGGAGCCGGCACCCGGCCGCGGGCGCGAGCGTGGCGGCGGCCAGCGCGGCAGCGAGGCCGAGGAGCCGGACCCCGCCGGCGCGCCCTTTCCCCGGAAGGGACATCGCCGCCCATCTTCCCCCGCCCTCCACCCTACCGAGGGGTCCTCTCTTGGGGCTTCCGCCGCCGCCGGGGGCGTGGCGCCATCCCGAGCCTCCCCAGGAGCAGATCGGCGATCGCCTCCACGGAGCCGTCCGGCGGGAAGAGCGGAACGCCGCGGGGCGGGGCGTCCTCTCCGACGACGGCGAACACCCGGCGATCCCGCGCGCAGAGGAGCTCCCGGGAGACCCCGCGCCGGTGGACCTCGATCCGCGGCACCCGCTCGTCCCTGAACCCCTCCGCCAGGACGAGATCCACGGCGGGCAGGAGCCGGGCGAGCGCCCTGAGCCCGCCCGCCGGAGGTCGGAAGAGAGCCATCGCGTCCGGCCCCTCGATCGCCGCCGCGACCGCGCCGGCGCGCCGGAACACGTCGGTGTCCTTCCCGGCACGGTCGAAGGGGTGGGCGTGGCGGGTGTGCTTCACCACCCCCACCGCGAGCCCCCGGCGCGAGAGCTCCGGGATGAGCCGGGCGAGGAGCCGCGTCTTTCCCGACCCGCTCGCGCCGGAGACGGCGACGACGGGTGGAGGCGCGCCCCTGCGGCGGCGCCCGGGCGCCTTCCGCCGGCCCTTCACGGGACGTCCTCCTCGAGGAGCCACGCGACGACCTCCGCGCCCTCCGGCAGGCCGCCGGCTCCCGCCGGGACGAGGAGCAGGGCGTTCGCGAGGGCCGGACCTCTCACCTGCGCCGCGTCCCTCCCGAGCGCGCGGGCCCGCCCGCCGTCGATCCGCCCCCAGAGGAGCCTGGCCCGGCCGGGCTTCCCCTCGACGCCCTCCGAGAGCCGGACCGGCACGGCGATCCGCTCCCGCCGCGCCGCACCCGAGAGCGCGAGGAGCGCCGGGCGGGCGAAGACCTCGAACGCGACGAGGCAGGCGGAGGGGCTCCCGGGGAGGCCGAGCACGGGCTTCCCCCCGGCGAGCGCGAAGAGGAACGGCTTGCCCGGCTTCATCGGAACGCCGTGGACCCGGACCTCCGCGCCGATCCAGGCGAGCGCCGCGGGGACGTGATCCCGCTCGCCGACGGAGACACCGCCGATGGTGAACACCGCGTCGGCGGCGGCGAGCGCGCGGGCGAGCGCGGCCTCGACCTCCTCGATCCGATCGCCGGCCACGGTGCGGGAGGGCTCTCCCCCGGCGGCCCGGACGAGGCCGGCGATCGCCTCCCCGTTCGAGTCGGGCGTCCGGCCGGAGACGATCTCGTCGCCGGTCGAGAGGACCGCGACGCGAGGCCGGCGCCGGACGCGGACCTCTCGCACGCCCACGGCCGCGAGGAGGGCGAGCTGGCGGGCCCCGATCCGGACCCCTGCCTCCAGCGCCGTGCCGCCCTCCTCCACGTCCTCGCCCGCGGGGCGGACGTTCTCTCCGGCGCGCGCGGGCGCCGAGAAGGCGGCGAGGGAGCCCTCCCTCCTGACGCTCTCCTCCCGCACGACCGCGTCGGCGCCGTCGGGCACCGGGGCGCCGGTGAAGATCCGGAAGGTCTCCCCCGGCGCCATGGCGCGCGGGGGGAGGTCGCCGGCGAAGATCGACTCCGTGACCGGAAGGGCGCAGGGGCCCAGCACGTCGGCGCTGCGCACGGCGTAGCCGTCCATCGCCGAGCAGCTCCGGGGTGGCGAGGCGACGCGCGCCGCCGCGGGCGCCGCGAGCGTCCTGCCCGCCGCGGCCTCGAGCGGGAGGGTCTCCTCGCCGAGGGGAGCGATGGCCGCGAGCAGCCGATCGCGGATCTCGAGGAGCCTCTCCATGCGGCGGCATCATGCCATGCGGTCGGCCCGGCGGAGGGGCCGGAACCCGACGAGCACGCCAAGTTTGCGCACGGCGCGACTTGATCCGGACCAACGCGCAATCTCTGCATGGCCCGAACCAGTATTTCCAAGGCTTTTCGCGGGCCTAGCTGATGCAAACAGACGCGGATCAAGAACTGCACACACGAGGGGCCCTGGGGGTTCTCTTGCTCTCGAACACTCCCGTCACGGACTGCAACGCCTGCTCGCTCGGGATCGCCTCGGCCGGCGGGCGCTGCCGGCTCACGCCGACGAGCCGCGAGTCCGGCGCCACCATCTGCGCGCAGGGCGAGCGCCCGAGGACGGTCTACTTCGTCAAGGAGGGGTTCGTCGCGCTCTCCGCGGTGAGCCCGCGCGGCTCGGAGCTCCTCCTCTCGCTCCGCGGCCCCACCTCGCTCCTCTGCACCGAGGCGCTCCAGGGTGAGCCCTCCCCCTTCGAGGTCCGGGCGCTCTCGCGGGTGAGGATCTGCGGGATCGGCGGGGACGCCCTCTCCGCCTGGGTCGGCCCGGAGAAGAGCGCCGCGCGCGTCGTCCTCGACCTCCTCCTCACCGAGTCGCGGCAGCAGCGGGACGAGGTGAACTGGAGGCAGGGGGACTGCATGTCCCGCGTGGCGCGCTTCGCGCTCGCCCACGCCCGCTTCCTCGCGGACCGTCCGAACGCCGTCCGCAAGCAGGTCGTCGCGCGGCTCCTCGGGATGCGGCCGGAGACGCTCTCACGCTGCCTCACGAAGCTCGAGAACGACGGCGTCGTGGACGCGTCTCGCGGGGTCCGGGTCCTCGACCCACGCCGCCTCGCCGCGATCGCGATGGAGGACAACGCCGCCTAGCCCTGCTAGAACAGGGGCGTTCCTAGCCTCGGAAAGGACGTTCCATGTTCCCCAAGCTCGGGATGGGCGAGCTCGTCGTCATCCTGCTCATCGTCGTGATCCTCTTCGGCGCCGCGCGGCTCCCGCAGCTCGGCGAGGGGCTCGGCAAGGGCATCCGCAGCTTCAAGAAGGCCTTCGGCGGAGACGACGACAAGCCGTCCTCCACGGGCGGAGGCGACGACGGCCCGAAGAAGGCCTGATCGCCGAGGAGCCTCGCCGGGGCGGCCCCTGCCCCCTCGTGGCCGGAGCCGCTCACCGGGAGGCTACCGCGCCTTCCCGCCGCAGCGGCCCTTCGCGCCCCGGCCGGAGGTGCTCGAGGACGTTGCGGCCCCGGCCCCGAAGGGCACATGCTGTGGGCAGGAGGTGGGCCATGAAGCGGATCCTCGTCGCGGTGGACGGTTCGGAGACCTCCCAGAAGGCGGCGCGCATGGCCGCCGACGTCGCGCTCCGGTTCGGCGCGAAGCTCACGCTCTGCCACGTCGTGCCGAAGCTCCTCCTGCCGCCGGACGTCTACGGCCTCACCATCGCGGAGGTGGAGAAGGAGCACCGGACCTACGCCGACCGTCTGCTCGAGACGGCCGTCGCGACCCTGGACGAGCCCGGGATCGAGATCTCCACGGTGGTCCTCTACGGCTCCCCGGCCGAGGCCATCGCCGAGGAGGGGGCGGCGGCGGACGTCGGGATGGTCGTGGTCGGCAGCCGCGGCCACGGCGCGGTGGCGAGGGTCTTCCTCGGGAGCGTCTCGGACCGGCTCGTCCACATCAGCACGAAGCCCGTCCTCGTCGTCCACTGATGGCCGTGGCCGCTTCGAACGACCCACGCTCGTTCGTGGTTCCCCCGAGCCTGTCGAGGGGTCACCACGAACGGCGTTGCCTGCACGCGAGCGGCCCTGCACGCAGCCGTTCGCCCCGAGCCTGTCGAAGGGCGAACGTCGCGGCTCGATCCGTGTGATCACCGCCATGAGGGCGGTGCTCGGTTGCGATGACGCCTGCGATGGGGGGTCCGCGGGGGGAGTGTTTCTCCCCCGCGCAGAGGCGCCGAAGGCGCCGGATCTCCTCATGGCGGCGGCGGAACCGTTCCGATCGAGTCAACCGGGCGCCGCCATGACCGGACGGGCCCGGGGGGACTCCCGCCCGGGCCTCCCGCGGGGTTAGAATCGCCCCTTCCCCGGGGAGGCGGCGATGATCTCGGTCTCCGACTTCATGACGAAGGATCTCGTCACGGTGCGAGAGTCGGACGACCTCGCCCTCGCCGAGTCCCTCCTCCGGCTCGGGGGGATCCGCCACCTCCCGGTCGTCCGCGAGCGGAAGCTCGTCGGGATCCTCACCCACCGCGACATCCTCCGCTCCGGTTCTTCGGGAAAGCCGGCCGCCCGGGAGCTCCCCGTCTCGGAGATCATGACCCGGGAGCCCACGAGCGTCCGGCCCGCGGCGGGGCTCGCGGTCGCGGCGCGCCTCATGCTCGAGCGGAAGTTCGGCTGCCTGCCGGTCTGCGAGGACGACGGCACGCTCGTCGGCATCGTGACCGAGGCCGACTTCGTGCGCTTCGCCGCGGACGTCGTCCGGGATCTCGACATCGTCGCGCAGGCCGTCCGGGCCCAGGAGCGGACCGGCGACGCCTGAGCGTCCGCGAGGAGCCCCCACGGCTGCCGGACCGCGCGCCCCGCCCCAGTTGAAAGCCGATGCCCTCCGTCCTACATGACGGGCGCGTGCCCGAGACCGTCGTCCAGGAGCTCGAGAGATACGTCCACTTCGACGCGGGCGACGGGGAGGCCCTCCGCGCCCTCCACGCCGCGGCCCGGCCGCGCCTGGACGCCGTGGTGGAGGTCTTCTACGAGAGGATCCTGCGTCACGACGAGGCCCGCGCCGCGCTCGCCGGCGGCGAGAGCCGCGTCGGGCACCTCAAGGTGACCCTCCGCGGCTGGCTCGACAGCCTCCTCACCGGCCCGTGGGACGAGGCGTACTGGACGCAGCGGTGGCGGATCGGCCGAGTGCACGTCCGGATCGGCCTCCCCCAGCACTACATGTTCGGGGCGATGAGCGTGATCCGCGCCGAGCTCGAGGCGGCGACCCGGGACGCCCTCGCCCCCCCGGAGGCCGATCGCGCCCGGCGGGCGCTCGCGAAGATCCTCGACCTGGAGCTCGCGGTGATGCTCCACACCTACCGGGACGATCTCCTCGCCCAGCAGGCGCGGGTGGAGCGGCTCTCAACCTTCGGGCAGCTCGTGGCGTCCATCGGCCACGACCTGCGCAACCCGCTCGGCGTCATCGAGACCTCCCTCTTCATCCTCCGCGGGAGGATCTCCGGCGACGAGCGGGCCGCCCGTCACCTCGACCGCATCTCCGAGCAGCTCGGGATCGCCAACGGGATCGTCTCGAACCTCCTCGACATGATCCGGAACCGGCCGCTGGTCCGCGAGAGCGTGCCGCTCGGCGGCGTCGTGGAGGGGGCGGCGGAGGCGGTGCGCCGCCCCTCCGGCGTCTCGATCTCGCTCGACGGCGTGGACGCCCTCCCCGCGGTGAGCGGGGACCCCGGCCAGCTCCGGCAGGTCTTCCTGAACCTCATCGAGAACGCCGTGCACGCCGCCTCCCCGTCGGGCGAGGTGCGGGTCCGGGGGAGGCGGGACGGCCACGTCGTGGAGCTCGACGTGGAGGACACGGGGCCGGGCGTGGACCCCGCGACGCGCGCCCGCCTCTTCGAGCCGCTCGTGACCACGAAGGAGAAGGGGATCGGCCTCGGCCTCGCCCTCGTGAAGCGGATCGCCGAGCGGCACGGCGGCGGCGTCGCCTACGCCCCGGCGGACGGCGGGGGTGCCCGCTTCACCGTCCGGCTCCCGATCGATCCGCCGGCGGCCGGCTGACCCGGAGATCCCCGTGCGCTCGTACCTCGTCGTGGACGACAACCGGGAGTTCGCCGAGAACGTCGCGGAGATCCTGCGCGATCGGGGAGACGAGGCGGTCCTCGCCGGCACCGGACGTGAGGCGCTCGCCGCGGCCGCGGGCCGGACCTTCGACGCGCTCCTCACCGACATGCGGATGCCGGTCATGGGAGGGGCGGAGCTCGTCCGGGAGATCCGCCGCCTCGATCCCGGCCTCCCCGTCCTCGCGATCACCGCCCACGCGGACGACGGCGCCCTCGAAGCGGCGCGCCGGGAGGGGCTCCTCGCGGTGCTGCCGAAGCCGGTGGAGGTGGGCCGCCTCCTCGAGCTCCTCGCCTCGGCCCGCCGGGACGGCCTCGTGGCGGTCGTCGAGGACGACGCCCGCCTCTCCGAGAACCTCTGCGAGGCGCTGCGGACGCGCGGCTTCGCCGCGGTGACGGCCGCCTCGGTGGTCGAGACCGACGCCCTCGCCGGCGCCCGCCCGCTCTGCGCCCTCGTGGACCTCCGCCTCCCCGGCGGCCCCGACGGCGAGGCGATGCGCCGCCTCGCCGTCCGGTTCCCCGGGCTCCCCATGCTCGTCGTCACCGCCCTGGAGGACGCCGCTCCCCTCCCGCCGGAGGAGCGCTTCACGAAGCCCTTCGACACCGCCGCGCTCCTCGCCGCCGTGGAGCGGCTGCACGAGCGCCGTCCACGCCCGGAGGCCCGGCCTTGAAGGATCCCGCGAAGAAGGCGCACCCCCGGGTCCTCGTCGTGGACGACAACGCCGCCCTCGTCGAGAACCTCGGCGAGATCCTGGAGGGCGCCGGCTACGCCGTGCGCGGCGCGGGCACCTGCGCGCTGGCCCTCGCCGCGGCGCGCGACGGGTTCGACGTGGCCCTCGTCGATCTCCGCCTCCCCGACGGCGACGGCTCCGCGCTCGCGCCCCGGCTCAAGGAGGCCTCCCCCGACGGCGAGGTCGTGCTGCTCACGGGCTTCGCCACCCTCGAGTCCGCGGTGGCGGCCGTCCGCGCCGGGGCGTGCGCCTACCTCGTGAAGCCGGCCGCCACGCAGGAGATCCTCGTCACGGTCGAGCAGGCGATGCGCCAGGTCCGGCTCCACGCGGAGAAGCGCGCCCTCGCCCGCCGCGCGCAGATGGCGGAGAAGCTCGCGGCCGTCGGCACGATGACCGCGGGTCTCTCCCACGAGATCCGGAACCCGCTGAACGCCGCAGCGCTCCAGCTCTCCGTGCTCGAGCGCCGGGTGCAGCGGCTCCCGCGGGACACCCAGCCCGCCCTGCTCGATCCGCTCACCCTGGTGAAGGACGAGATCCGGAGGCTCGACCACATCCTGGAGGACTTCCTCCAGTTCGCGAGACCCCGGGAGTTCGTGCCGAGGAGCGTCGATCCCGTCGAGGTCGTCACGAAGGTCGTCGACCTCCTCGCCGGGGAGGCGGAGCGGCGCGGGGTCCGGCTCGAGCGCGACCTCGACTCCCTGCCCGCCATCGCGGGGGACGACGAGCGGCTCCGGCAGGTCCTCGTGAACCTCGGCCTCAACGCCCTCGAAGCCGTGCGCGACGGCGGCCTCGTCCGCGTCGGCGCGCGCCTCGAGGTGGAGCCGGGCGAGGGCGGGGAGCAACAGGTCGAGATCCTCGTGGACGACGACGGCCCCGGGATTCCCGCCGGGACCCGGGACCGGATCTTCGAGCCCTTCTTCACGACGAAGGCGAAGGGATCGGGGCTCGGCCTCTCCATCGTCCACGCCATCGTGACCCAGCACGGGGGCCGGATCCGCGTGGAGGAGTCGCCCGAGGGGGGCGCCCGCTTCGTCCTCTCCCTGCCGCAGGCGCGGTAGACGTGCGCTGGCGGCGCGACCTCGTCGATCGGGCGTTCGCCCTTCGACCCTTCGACAGGCTCAGGGTCAGGGCGAACGGACTGGTCGCCGCCGTTCGTGGTGACCCCTCGACAGGCTCGCGGGAACCACCTCCGGAGCCGGATCGGCGCAGGCGGGGCACCGCCCTCAGTCCGCGTCGTCCGCGTCGTCGTCGTGCGCCGGGCCGCGCGGCGCGTCCCGTCCGCCGGCGGCGTACTCCTTCAGGCGGTACTGGATCTTCCGCACGCTGATCCCGAGGATCTCCGCCGCCCGAGAGGTGGAGCCGCCGACCATCTCCAGCGTCCGGAGGATGGCCTCGCGCTCGATCTCGTAGAGCGTGGCGCCCGGGATGAGGGCCCCCGCCGACCGGTCCCGCGGCCGCGGCCCCCGCAGCGTCGGGGGGAGGTCGTCGGCCGTGAGCTCCGGACCCTTGCAGAGCACGACCGCGCGCTCCACGACGTTCTCCAGCTCGCGGACGTTGCCGGGCCAGTCGTGGGAGAGGAGCGCGTTGAGCGTCCCGGGCGCGAGGCCGCGGATCTCCTTCCCGTAGGCCTTCGCGTACTTGTCGATGAAGTGGGAGACGAGCGCGGGGATGTCCCCCTTGCGCTGGCGCAGGGGCGGGAGCATCACCGCCACCACGTTGAGCCGGTAGTAGAGGTCCTCGCGGAACTTCCCGCCCTTCACCTCGGCGGCGAGGTCCCGGTTCGTCGCCGCGACGAGCCGGACGTCCACCTTCAGCGTCTGCGTGCCACCGACCCGCTCGAACTCGCGGTGCTGGAGGACGCGGAGGAGCTTGATCTGGAGCGCCGGCGTGATGTCGCCGATCTCGTCGAGGAAGAGCGTCCCGCCGTCGGCGAGCTCGAACCGCCCCTCCTTGCGCCCCACCGCTCCGGTGAAGGCCCCCTTCTCGTGGCCGAACAGCTCCGACTCGAGGAGGGTCTCGGAGAGCGCCGCGCAGTTCACCTTCACGAACGGCTTGCCCGACCTGGGAGACTCCTCGTGGAGCGCCTGGGCGATGAGCTCCTTGCCCGTCCCCGACTCCCCGAGGATGAGGACCGTCGCGCGGGTGGGCGCGGCGCGCTTCACGACCTCGTAGACGGCCTGGAGCTCCGGGGCGTCGCCGACGATGTTGTGGAAGCGGTACCGCTCCCGCACCCGCTCGCGGAGGTTCGCGGTGTCCCGCTGGAGCCTGAGCTTCTCGAGCGCCTTCTCGATGACGACGATGACCGCGTTCACGTCGAGCGGCTTCACGAGGTAGTTCTCGGCGCCGGCCCGCATCGCGTCCACGGCCGTCTCGACGCTCGCGAAGGCGGTCATCATCACGAAGACCGCGTCCGAGCCCTGCTCCCGCGCCTTCCTGAGGAGCGTGATGCCGTCCATCCGCGGCATCCGCACGTCGGCGAGGACCGCCGCCGGCGCGAACCCGGGCAGGAGCGCGAGCGCCTCCTCCCCGTCCGCCGCCTCGGCGAGCTCGTAGCCCTCCTCGGCGAGGATCGTCCGGAGCGCGACACGGGCGTTCTGCTCGTCGTCGACGACGAGGATCCGCTCCTTGCCCGTCCGAGGTGTCGAGGTCGAATTGGCCATTCTGATCTAGAGCTTGGCGGGGAGCGCGCAAACGCTGCGGGGCTCCGCAGCATATGCACCAATCCAGGCGAGAAATCCAGCAATAGCGGCAGGAAAGGAGCCTTTTCCCATGGGGCCCTCATGGTGGCGCCCGGTTGACTTGATCGGAACGGTTCCGCCGCCGCCATGAGGAGGTCCGGGCGCCTTCGGCTCCTCTGCGCGGGGGGAGAGACTCTCCCCCCGCGGACCCCCCATCGCGGGCGTCATCGCAACTGAGCACCGCCATCAGTGAGGGGCGCCCCGGGAGGGACTCCACCCCCGTTCTCCTCCAGACGGCCCAGCCGATCGTATGGCCTCCAGCGAAACCGGGCACCGAGGGCCTCGGCGGCGCTGCGGCAGGCGGCCTCGTCGAGCCCGGGGAGCGCGACCGCGCTCGCCGCGACGTCCGGGATGGAGCGGACGCAGGACCGTATGAACTCCCGCACCGCCTCGTAGGCCGCCTCGCCATGGCGGCTCGGGCAGTAGCGTGCGTAGGTCTGCGCGTCCGCCGCGTTGAGGGAGACCGAGATCGCGTCCAGGCCCGCGGCCGCGAGGAGGGGCGGGACTTCCTTCCCCTCCCGGAGGCTCGCGAGCCCGTCGGTGTCCACCCGGATCCGGGAGACGCCCGCCGCGCGGAGCCGGCGCACGAGATCGAGGAGCAGGTCGAGCCGCCGCGTGGGCTCGCCGAGCCCCGTGAAGACGACCTCCGCCCGGCCCTCGATCCCCTCCGAGAGCGCGGCCGCCCAGACCTCGTCCGCCGCCGGGTCGCGCCGCAGGCGGAGATCGAAGCCCCCCACCACCCAGTCCCCGTCCCTGATCTTCGGGCAGAACGTGCACGCGAGCGTGCAGCCGCTCGTCACGTTGAGGTAGAGCGCGTCGCCGAGGACGTAGGCGAGGACGGGCTCGCCCGGGTTCTTCCCTTCGCCGTGCACGGGGGCGGTCCATATCAGGACGGACCCCGCCGCGCCACGGCGGCCGGCCCCGGCGCCTCGGCGGAGCGTGCGCTCAGCGGGGAGACGACCGCCCGGAGCAGGCGAGGCAGTAGCGGGCCTCGGGCAGCGCGCGGAGCCGCTGGAGGCCGAGCGGCCCGCCGCACTCGAGGCAGACGCCGAACGACCCCTCCCGGATGCGGGCGAGGGCCGCATCGATCTCCGCGAGCTCGCGCCGCGCGACGTCGCTGCGCGGCTCCTCCGCCGCCTCGTAGTCGGCCCACCTCGCGGACGGATCTCCCCCAGGGGGCGCGGAATCCGCGATCGCACGCCGGCGCCGGAGCAGCACCTCGCGCGCCTCGGCCTCGAAGCGGCTCATGCGAGGACGTCTTTCACACGGCGTGCCCCACGAAAGAGCCCAGACCTTCCGGTGGCTTACCGCGCCGGCCTGGCTGGCGTCCCCGGTGGCGCCGCGCAGCCATTGCGCCTCGCGGCGAGGTGCGCGAACGCCTCGCCGCGAACTCTTCAGCGCCGCGCAGGACGCCGCCTCCGGCGGTGCCGGTGGGGCGCTCGCCGGACCGGGGCCGGCAGATCCACCCCCGCCGCCCCGAGCTCCACCTCGCCGAGCGTCCCGAGCAGGAGCCCGCCCAGCGCGACCGGGAGGAACCCCACCTCGCTCTCGGCGACCGCCGCCGCGGCCTCCTCGATCTTCGCGTCCGGGCGCAGGGCCGGGCGGATCCTCCCCATCCGGTCGGAGACGGTCCCCTCGAGCCCCGCCCCCCGGAACGCGCACCCGCAGAGCACGCCGACGATCTCTTCGCCGTCGAGGACGAGGAGGTGCTCGACCTCCGCGCGGCGCATGACCACGGCCGCCTCCCGCAGCGAGAGCCCGCGATCCACCGCGATCACGCCCCGGTTCATCGCGTGGGCGACGAGCTTCATCGGCCGCCTCCGCCGCCCATTCTACGGACGCCGCGCCGCGAGGTCCCGGGCCCGGGAGGGCTTGCGACCGCGAGGATCGCGTCGACCTCCCCGCGGTTGTCCAAACGTCCGGCCTGAGCTAGCGTGCGCCAACCATGGACAAGATCTGGGTCAAGGACGTCAAGGAGGGGGACCGTCCCCGCAGCGTCTTCCTCGTCGCCCGCAAGGCGACGCCGACCGCGAAGAGCGGGAAGACCTACCTCGCCGCGACCTTCCACGACAGGACGGGGGAGATCGAGGCGAGGGCCTTCGACCGGATCGAGGAGATCGGCGCGATCTTCGAGGAGCGGGACTACGTGGAGGTGGAGGGGATCGTCGGGACCTTCCAGGGGAAGCCCCAGCTCCGGATCGAGTCGGTCTCCAGGGTCGACCCGGCCGGGCTCGACGCGGCGGAGTTCGTCTGGGCCCCTCCGCCCGAGCCGAAGAGGCCGGAGAAGGAGACCCCCGCCGGGACCGACGACGCGCTCTGGAAGGAGCTCCTCGGCCTCGTCGACGCGGTCTCCGACCGCCACGTGAAGGACCTCCTCCAGGCCTTCGTCCAGGACGACGACGTCGCCGCGCGGCTCCGCCGCTTCCCGGCGGCGAAGTCGGTGCACCACGCCTACCCCGGCGGCCTCCTCGAGCACACGGTCTCCTGCCTGAAGCTCGCCCACCGGCTCGCCGATCACTTCCCCCAGGTGGACCGCGACCTCCTCGTCGCCGGAGCGTTCTTCCACGACCTCGGGAAGATCCGGGAGCTGAGCGGCGAGCGGAACATCGAGTACACGGACGAGGGCAGGCTCGTCGGCCACCACGTGATGGCGGCGCAGTGGATCCACGACAAGGCCCGCCGCGTGGGAGTCCCGCGCGACCTCGAGCACCACGTCGTCCACCTCGTCCTCGCCCACCACGGGAAGCTCGAGTACGGCTCGCCGAAGGTCCCGATGACGCTCGAGGCCGTGCTCACGCACGCGATCGACGAGCTCGACAGCCGCGTGAACTCCTGGCTCAACCTCATGGGGCGCGAGGGGGGCTCGAAGCGCTGGACGTCCGCCGACAACGTCCACGAGCAGCCGATCTGGCGCGGGGCCCTCCCCACCTCCCAGGTCGAGAAGAAGGGCCCGCCCGCCGAGCTCCTCGGGCCGGTGATCTACGTGCCGCGCGCGGAGGGCAAGGGCGGCGGCTCCCAGCAGAAGAAGGCCCGGGAGAAGCGGAAGGAGGCCCGTGCTCCGGCCTCTGCGTCCTCCTCGCCCGGCGAGGCTCGCCCCGAGGGGACCGGGGA
>JBBIPT010000039.1:0-20863 GCA_037442705.1 Anaeromyxobacter sp. | reverse complement strand
GCCGGGGCGGCGGGCGCCGGGGCGGCGGCCTCGGCCGGCTGGGGCGGCGGCTGCTTCGGCGCCGGTGGCGGCGCGAAGAGCGCCTGCCAGAGGAGGAGGATGCCCACCGAGAGGACGGTGGCGAGGAGGATGCGACGGTTGTCGGCCACGATCGGGACCTCGCGTCTACGGATCCGGCACCGGGTCGATGCCGCCGGGGTGGAAGGGATGGCAGCGCAGGAGCCTGCGCGCCGTGAGCCAGGAGCCGCGGGCCGCGCCGTGGCGGCGGAGCGCCCCCTCGGCGTAGGCGGAGCAGCTCGGGTAGAAGCGGCACGCCACCGGGAGCGCCCGGGAGACGGTGGCCCGGTAGAGCCGGACGAGGAGGAGCAGGACCCCGCGGATCACGGTCCGCCCTCCTCGAGGAGGCGAGCCCGCGCCGCGGCGAGGGCCCGGGTCGCCCCGGCGAGCCCCATCCCCGCGGCCCCTCTCCGCGCGACGACGACGAGATCCACCGGGGGGAGCTCCGCCCGCACGGCGCGGAAGGCTTCCCGCACCCAGCGCTTCACGCGGTTCCGCGCGACGGCGTTCGCGACCTTGGAAGACACGGTGATCCCGATCCGCGGCCGGCTGCGTCCCGCGCCGAGCGCGAGGACGAGGACCTCTCCTGCGTAGAGCCGGCGGCCGCGCTGCTGCACCTCGAGGAACTCGCGGCGGCGCCGCAGCCGCGCCACCCTGGGGAGGTTCACCCCACGTTACTTCTTCGGCGCGGACGGCGCGAGGCGCTTGCGCCCCTTCGCCCGCCGGCGCTTCAGGACGTTGCGCCCGCCCGGCGTCTTCGACCGCTTCCGGAAGCCGTGCGTGCGGTTGCGGCGCTTCTTCTTGGGCTGGTAAGTCCGCTTCATGGCGCGGGCAAACTCCCCGATCAGCCGCGGGATGTCAAGGATGCCGCGACCTTCCCCGCCGCTCGCGCGCCGCGCGCAGGAGCGCCACCCGGGGCGCGCCGAAAAACCCCGTCGATCCCGGCACCATGAACGACGGTCTTGATCCTTCCGCGCAACCCTGGCTAACGTCCGCCACGCATCACCGACCCACCCGACTCTTCGTCGCCAGCGCGAGCCGAGTGCGAACGGTGCAGTTCGACGTCCGACCTGCGCCGGCGGGCCGTTCTTTCGTTTTCGACTGATGGGGGACTCGGCAATGGAACGCACCGCGGGCGCGAAGGCGCACAGCTCCCTCGACGACCTCTGGATCCGCGTCGATGCCTACCTGCGCTCCCGCCTTCGCCCGGACCCCTTCGCGCGCTGGTTCGCGCCGCTGCGTCCCCTCGGGCTCGAGGGCGGGCGGCTCCAGATCGCGGCGCCGGACCGGTTCCACCGCGACTTCGTCGAGGACAACTACCGCGACTTCTTCGAGGAGTTCCTGCCGGGCGTCGCCGGCGAGCCCCTGCGCGTCTCCTTCGTCGTCGACGAGTCCGCGCGCCCGGCGCCCTCCGCGCCCGCCCTCACGCCGGTCCCGCGCCCCACCGAGACGGCCCCGGGGCTCATCGACCCCCGCGAGGTCCGGCCCAACCCGCGCTACACCTTCGACACCTTCGTCGTGGGCGAGTCGAACCGCTTCGCCTTCGCCGCCACCCAGGCCGTCGCCGGGAACCCCGGCCGGACCTGGAACCCGCTCTTCGTCCACGGCGACTCCGGCCTCGGAAAGACCCACCTCCTCCACGCCCTCGCCCACGCGATCCGCGAGAAGCAAGGGGGCGGCCGCGTAGCGATCGTCTCCTCCGAGCGCTACACGAACGACTTCATCGACGCCCTGAAGAAGGGGACGGTCGACGAGTTCCGCCGCAAGTACCGCGAGTGCTCCGCCTTCATCGTGGACGACGTCCAGTTCCTCGCCGGCAAGGACCGGACCGCCGAGGAGTTCTTCCACACGTTCAACGAGCTCCACGACCACCACGTCCAGATCGTCCTGTCGTCCGACCGCTCCCCGAAGGAGCTGAAGGGGCTCGACGACCGGCTCTGCTCCCGCTTCGAGTGGGGCATGCGCGTCCGGATCGAGCCGCCGGAGTTCGAGACCCGCGCCGCCATCCTGAAGAAGAAGGCGGAGGTCGAGCGCATCTCCCTGCCCGACGACGTGACCGACCTCCTCGCCACCCACATCCGCTCGAACGTGCGCGCCCTCGAGGGCGCCCTCATGCGGCTCGCCGCGTTCGCCTCCCTGAAGCAGGAGCCGATCACCGTCCCCCTCGCCCGCGACATCCTCTCCGACGTGATCCCCCCGCAGGGCTACCGCCCGCCCGTCGAGCGGATCCAGGAGGTCGTCGCCACCCACTACCAGCTCACGGTCGCGAAGCTCACGAGCGCGTCCCGCGAGCAGAAGATCGCCCTCCCCCGTCAGGTCGCGATGTACCTCTGCCGCGTCCTCGCGGAGGAGAAGCTCCAGGCGATCGCCGAGCGGTTCAACAAGAAGGACCACACGACCGTCATCTCCGCGATCGATCGCGTGAAGAGCCTCATCGAGACGGACGAGCAGGTCCGCGCCTCCATCCAGTCCCTCACCGCCCAGCTCACCCCTTGAGCCCGCGGCCCGACCCCTCCGACCCCCCGGCGCCCGCGCCGGCCGTGGATTTCGTGTGGACCGCCCGCCGGTTCGCCTGGGGATCGCGCGTGGGCGGCTGTTGACAGCTTTTCTCGGGCCGGGCTACACAACCTCGACCCGTCCGGAACCACGGGTCTTTCCAGATGGGAAACCCGAGCGGTTCCGCGGCCGAAGGGGACTTCTCCACAGTAGTGCTCCCCCTGCTTCTACGATGAGAGAGTAAGGAAGAGGATCCTCTCATGGAACTCAAGATCGCGACCTCCGAGCTCTCGAGGGCCCTCGGCCGCTCCCAGGGCATCGTGGAGAAGAAGAGCACGATGCCGATCCTGTCCCACGTCCTCCTCGAGGCGAAGAAGGGCCAGATCGTCGTCTCCGCGACCGACCTCGACCTCGCCGTCTCCTCCGAGCACCACGAGAGCTGCGAGGTCGTGAAGGAGGGATCCCTCGCCGTCTCGGCCCGGCACCTCTACGACATCGTCCGCGCCCTGCCCGAGCAGCAGGTGACCCTGAAGAAGGCCCAGAACAACTACCTCGAGGTGAGGAGCGGCCCCTCCGAGTTCCGCATCGTCGGGCTCCCCGCCGAGGACTTCCCGGCCCTCCCGCGCTTCGACAAGGTCCCCTTCGCCGACATCTCCCCCGCCGGCCTCCTCGACATGATCGAGCGGACCGCCTTCGCCGTCTCGACCGACGAGACCCGCTACAACCTGAACGGCGTCTACTTCGAGCCGTCCGCCGAGGCCCTCCGGCTCGTCGCGACGGACGGGCACCGCCTCTCCCTCGTGGAGCGGAAGGTGGGCGCGACCTTCGGCCTGAAGCGCGGCGTCATCCTCCCGAAGAAGGGGCTCCAGGAGGTGCGCAAGCTCCTCTCCGAGGCGGCCGAGGGGGCGAAGGACGAGGCGGAGACGAAGCTCGGCTTCGTCGAGAACTCCGCGATCGTCCGCCGGCCCGGGGTCGTCCTCTCCATGCGGCTCATCGAGGGGCTCTTCCCGGACTACCGCCAGGTGATCCCGAAGGGCGGCGAGAAGTCGGTGAAGCTCGGCCGCGGGCGGTTCCTCGAGACGCTCCGGCGCATCTCCCTCCTCTCCACGGACAAGGCGCACGCCGTGAAGCTCGAGCTCTCCGCGGGGCACCTCCGCGTCCTCTCCCAGAACCCGGACCTCGGCGAGGCGAAGGAGGAGATCCCCGTCGAGTACGCCGGGGACGCCCTGAAGATCGGCTTCAACGCCCGGTACGTGATCGAGGTCCTCTCGGTCCTCCAGTCCGACGACGTCCTGCTCGAGCTCGCGGACGACCTCTCCCCGGGCGTCCTGCGCGGCGCCGGCGAGAAGGACGAGGGCTTCACCGCGGTCGTGATGCCGATGCGGATCTGAGGGGCCCTGGGGCGGTGCCGGGTCGGGCGCGTCCCGCTCGCCCCTCGACAGGCTCGGGGCGACCGGAGGTGCGGCGAACGCGCCGGCGATCGCAGACCTCCCACCGGACGACATGCGCCTCGCCTCCCTCCAGATCCGCGACTTCCGCAACCTCGCGGCGGTCGACGTCGAGCCCTCCCCCCGCGCCACGATCCTCGTCGGCGCGAACGGGCAGGGGAAGACGAACCTCCTCGAGGCGGTCTTCCTCCTCGCGACGCTGAAGCCCCTGCGCGCCGCCCGGCTCCAGGAGCTCGTCCGCTTCGGCGAGGAGCGCGCGACGGTCGCCGCCGCGGTGGAGGGCCCCCCAGGGCTCCGCCGCGCCGCTGTGCAGGTCCAGGCGGGGGCGCGCACCGCCTACCTCGACGGCCGGCCCCAGGAGCGGCTCGACGCCTACTTCGAGGGACTCGCCGCGGTCTGCTTCTCCCCCGACGACCTCCTCCTCGTGAAGGGCGGTCCGGAGGGGCGGCGGCGCTTTCTCGACCGGGCGGCCTTCAACCGCTGGCCGGCCGTCCTCGGGGAGGCGCGCGAGTACGTCCGGGCGCTCCGGGCGAGGAACGCGGCGCTCCGCGTCTCGGCGGCCGAGGTCGAGGAGAGCTTCCGCCCCCCGCTCGTCCGGGCTGCCGCCCGGCTCCTCGTCCGCCGGCGCGACCTCGTCCGGGAGCTCGCCCCGCGCGTGCGGGACGCCTTCGCCGAGATCTCCGGGCCGGGGGCGCCGGAGGCCCGCCTCGCCTACCGTCCCGCCTCGGGGATGCGGGTCGAGGCGCCGGAGGAGGAGATCGCGGCGCGGCTCGCGGAGATCCTCGCCCTCCGGATCGACCGGGACCGGACGCGCGGGTACAGCTCCGCGGGACCGCACATGGACGAGCTCGTCCTCGCGCTCGACGGAAGGGGCGCGAAGCTCTTCGGAAGCCAGGGGCAGCAGCGGGGCCTCGTCCTCGCCCTGAAGATCGCGGAGATCGAGAACCTCCGCGCCGTCCTCGGCCGCCCGCCGATCCTGCTCCTCGACGACGTCTCCTCCGAGCTCGACCCGGAGAAGAACCGGTACCTACTCGGCTACCTCGGCAGGCTCGCCGGACAGGCCTTCCTCACCTCCACGGACCGCCGCCTCCTCGAGCCCGCGGCGGGCCCGGACGCGGTCTTCCTCGAGGTCGCGGGAGGGGTGGTTACGAGAACGGATTCCTGAGCGAAACCGGAAGGTTCAGTCTCCAAACTCGGCGTTGCCACCCGCCCCTGCGCCTGCTAGAAAACCAGGGACGCGACGACGCGACTCCCTCCCTTCCGCTCCCCGCAGCCCGAGGTACCCCTGGAAACCGTCGAGAAGACCCTTCGCCCCGGCAACGGGAACGGGGCAGACGACTACGGCACCGACGCGATCAAGGTCCTCGAGGGGCTCGAGGCGGTCCGCAAGCGCCCCCACATGTACATCGGGGACGTGGGGGAGCGCGGCCTCCACCACCTCGTCTACGAGGTCGTGGACAACTCGGTGGACGAGGCGATGGCGGGGCGGGCGAACGAGATCTCGGTCGCGATCCACGCCGACAACTCGATCACGATCCTCGACAACGGCTCGGGCATCCCGGTGGGCCCCCACTCCACCGTGAAGGGGATGGACACGCTCGACGTGGTGATGACGAAGCTCCACGCGGGCGGGAAGTTCGAGTCGAACGCATACAAGGTGTCCGGCGGCCTCCACGGCGTGGGCGTGACCTGCGTGAACGCGCTCTCCGAGTGGCTGAAGGTGGAGGTCTACCGGGACGGGAAGGTGCACGCGCAGCGGTACGAGCGCGGCCACCCGACCGGCAAGGTCACCGCCATCGGCGAGACGCAGCGCCGGGGCACGAAGGTCACCTTCAAGCCGGATCCGACCGTCTTCGAGACGACGGAGTTCTCCTTCGAGACGCTCTCCGGGCGGCTCCGGGAGCTCGCCTTCCTGAACGCCGGGCTCGAGATCGTCATCGAGGACGAGCGGAGCGGCAAGCGCCACGAGTTCCTCTTCAAGGACGGGATCCGCGAGTTCGTCGCCTACCTGAACAAGGCCCGCGACCCGCTCTTCCAGCCGCCCATCGCGCTCCGCCAGGAGGTGGAGACCGAGCGCGGCACGGCGGTCGTGGAGATCGCCCTCCAGTGGAACGGCGGCTACGACGAGAAGGTCTTCGCCTTCGCGAACAACATCCACAACCACGAGGGCGGCACGCACCTCATCGGCTTCAAGGCCGCGCTCACGCGGACGCTGAACCACCACGGCACGAAGAACAACCTCTTCAAGGACCTGAAGGACGAGCTCCCCACCGGCGACGACATGCGCGAGGGGCTCGCGGCGGTCGTCTCCATGCGGCTGCCCGGCGCGAGCTTCGAGGGGCAGACGAAGACGAAGCTCTCGAACACCGAGGCGAAGGGCATGGTGGAGACCATGCTCAACGAGAGGCTCTCCGCCTTCCTCGAGGAGAACCCGAACGTCGCGAAGCGGGTCTGCGCCAAGGTGGCGGAGGCGGCGCGCGCCCGGATCGCCGCGCGGAAGGCCCGCGAGACCGTCCGGCGCAAGGGGGCGCTCGACGGCGCCTCCCTCCCGGGCAAGCTCGCCGACTGCCAGTCGCGCGACCCGAAGGAGTCAGAGCTCTTCATCGTCGAGGGCGACTCGGCGGGCGGCTCCGCGAAGCAGGGGCGCGACCGGCGCACCCAGGCGATCCTCCCCCTGCGCGGCAAGATCCTGAACGTCGAGAAGTCCCGCTTCGACAAGATGCTCTCTTCGGCGGAGATCGCGACGATGATCACCGCGCTCGGCACGGGGATCGGCCCGGACGAGTTCGACGCCGGGAAGATCCGCTACCACAAGGTCGTGATCATGACCGACGCGGACGTGGACGGGAGCCACATCCGCACGCTCCTCCTCACCTTCTTCTTCCGGCAGATGGCCCCGGTCGTGGAGAAGGGCTACCTCTACATCGCGCAGCCGCCCCTCTTCCGCGTGCAGAAGGGGAAGAAGGAGCAGTACCTGAAGGACCAGGCGGCCCTCGACGCCTACCTCCTCTCGCTCGCGACGGAGAGGACGCGCCTCTTCGCCGGGGACGCGGCGATAGAGGGGGCGGACCTCCGGCGGCTCGCCGAGGACGCGATCGCCTACCGGAACATCCTCGCCCGGGTGGACCGCCGGCGGGACGGCCGGATCGTGGACGCGGCGATCCAGCTCGGCGACCTCGACCTCGAGCTCCTCCGGAACCACGACGCGGTGAAGGAGCAGGTCCAGCGGATCTACGAGAAGGCCCAGAAGCTCCACCCGGAGCTCGAGGTCCGGATCGCGAAGATCGACCGGGACGAGGAGCACGGCCGCGACGCCCTCCTCTTCCAGACCACGATGGCGGGCGCGCCACGCGAGACCCGCCTCGACTTCGACTACCTCTCCGGCCCCGAGTGGGGAGAGCTCGCCGCGCTCCACGCCGCCCTCGCCGAGCTCGGCCCGGGCCCCTACCGGCTCGAGCGGCCGGACGGCGAGGAGGAGGTGGACGACGTCTTCGCCGCGGTGGAGGCCCTGAAGAAGGCCGCCGCCCAGGGGCAGAACATCCAGCGCTACAAGGGGCTCGGCGAGATGAACCCCCAGCAGCTCTGGGAGACGACGATGGACCCCGAGCGGCGCACCCTCCTCCAGGTCCGCGTGGACGACGCGGTGGAGGCGGACGACGTCTTCTCCATCCTCATGGGCGACGCGGTGGAGCCGCGCCGCGAGTTCATCGAGAAGCACGCCCTCGACGTCCAGAACCTCGACGTGTAGGCGGCCATGGACCGGACGATGGCCGCGGTGTCCCGAGTGCTCCGGTCGCCCTGAGCCTGTCGAAGGCGACCGGAGCCTTCCTCATCGAACGCGCTCGTGCCCGACAGGCCCGGCACGAGCGGAGCAGACGGAGACCCCTCATGCCCCGCACCGCCATCGTCGCGCTCGGAACCGAGGTCCCCGACCGCGTCGTCACGAACGACGAGCTCTCGCGGCTCATGGAGACGAGCGACGCCTGGATCCAGGAGCGGACGGGGATCCAGCAGCGGCGCTGGGTGCGGGAGGGGACCGGGAACTCCGACCTCGCCCTCGCCGCGACGAAGAAGGCCCTCGACGCGGCGGGCTGGGAGCCGAAGGACATCGAGGCGATCGTCTACGCGACCCTCTCGACGGACCACATGTTCCCGGGGGACGGCTGCTTCCTCAACGCGAAGCTCGGGATCCCCGGCGTCCCGGCGATCGACGTGCGCAACCAGTGCAGCGGGTTCATCTACGGCCTCGCCGTCGCCGACGCCTGGATCCGGATCGGCATGTACCGGCGGATCCTCCTCGTCGGCTCGGAAATCCACTCCACCGGCCTCGACGTGACCACCCGCGGGCGCGACGTGGCGGTGATCTTCGGCGACGGCGCCGGGGCGGCGCTCCTCGAGGCGACCGACGAGCCCGACCGCGGCGTCCTCTCCTGCCACCTCCACGCGGACGGCCGCTTCGCCCGCGACCTCTTCTGCGACGCGCCCGGCTCCGTCTACCACCCCCGGGTCCAGCCGCAGATGCTCGACGCCGGGACGATCTACCCGAAGATGGAGGGGCAGAAGGTCTTCAAGAACGCGGTGGTCCGGATGCCGGAGGTCCTGCGGGAGGCCCTGCAGGCGAACGGCCTCTCGACGAAGGACCTCAAGGTCGTCATCCCCCACCAGGCGAACCTCCGGATCAGCCAGATGGTCCAGCGGTCGCTAGAGCTCGACGACTCCCAGGTGTTCAACAACATCCAGAAGTACGGGAACACGACCGCCGCCTCGATCCCGCTCGCCCTCGCCGAGGCCGTGCAGGAGCGCGGGATCACCCGCGGCGATCTCGTGGGGCTCTGCGCCTTCGGGGCCGGTTTCACTTGGGCGAGCGCCCTGGTACGCTGGTAGGCCGAATGGTCCGCGGGCGAGGGGCCCGCGCAACGGCGAACCGCGCGGGGGGAGCGCTCGAGGGCAAGCGGGGCTTCCCGTGCGTCGCAACGCTTCTGAGGCGTCGTCCAACGGCAGGACAGCGGACTTTGGATCCGCCCATGAAGGTTCGAATCCTTCCGCCTCAGCCAGTTCCGGAGCGAAGCCGAACCAGCGAGCGGAGGTCCGGACGCTGAAGCGCCCGCCCCAGGTCCTCGTCGTCGCCCTCGGGGACACCCACCCCCGAGCGGTGCAGGCGGCCGCCGAGGCCCTCCGGGAGGCGCTCGCGATCCCGGTGAAGGCGGGCCCGTCGCTCGACACGCCGCGCTACGCCTTCAACAAGGAGCGCGGGCAGTACCACGCGACCTCCATCCTCCGGCGCCTCGCCACGCTCCGCACGGGCGCGGCGTCGATCGTCGGCATCCTCGAGGTGGATCTCTTCCTCCCCGACGCGCCCTACGTGATCGGCGACGCGGACCGCGACGCGGGGACGGCCGTCTTCTCCCTCTCCCGGCTCGGCCACTCGGACCCGGAGCGGGTCCGCCGCCGGACGAAGGTGGAGACGATCCACGCCGCGGGGCACCTGCTCGGCCTCTCCCACTGCCCGGACTTCCGCTGCGCGATGTTCCTCTCCCGGGACGCGGCCGACGCCGACCGGAAGGGGACCGGCCTCTGCACGGCCTGCCGGACCGCGCTCGGGCTCCCGGTCGAGTGATGGCCGCGCTCCCTCGCCTCGAAGCGGACCGTACGTGGTTCCCCAGAGCCCGTGGAGAGGTCACCGCCTCGGGGCCCTGGAAGAGGCCCAGCACGAACGGGCGGCAAACCGTCCGTTCGCCCTGAGCCTGTCGAAGGGCGAAGGGTGGCCCGGACCCGCTTGCGATGAACCTCTGCCAGCGACAGACGGCGAGCTGCGGCGCCTGCTGCGGCCTCTACAACCGGGCGGCCTTCGGACGGGACGACGTCCGCGAGGAGCTCTCCCGCCGGACCGCGGCGCTCCGCGGGATCCCGCGGACCCGCGAGGCGTTCCGGGAGGCCGCCTTCGCCCTCGCGGCGGAGATCCCCGCGCCGCTCTTCCCGTCCGTCCGGGTCTGCCCGCTCCTCGGCTTCCTCGACGGCGCCGGGACCCGGGTCGGCTGCCTCGCCCACCCCCTCGCGACCGGCGGGCCCGACCTAAGGGACTGCGGCGTCTACGACGCCTCGATCTGCGAGAGCTTCCTCTGTCCGAGCCACGCCTTCCTCTCCCCGGAGGAGGCGGCGCTCGCCGAGGCGGCGACCGGCGACTTCCACCTCTACGGGCTCGTCGTCACCGACGTGGACTTCCTCCGCGGGGCGCTCGACGCCGTGGGCGAGCGGGCGGGGGCGAGGGTCCTCCTCCGCCACCTCGGCCACGCGCCCTTCCGCGCGCCCCTCCGGGAGCTCCTCGCGCTGAAGGAGGAGCTCGCTCCGGGGTCGGAAGGGCTCTTCGGGGCCTTCGGGCCCGGGAAGGACGGCGCCGAGGGGGAGCCGGTCCACCGCCGGATCGACTACGCCTCGCTCGGCCGGACGGTCTCCCCCTACGACCGGATCCTCCTCTGCGTCGGAGCGGACCCGCGGAGCGGCAACGACCTCGACCTCCTCGAGGCCGAGGTGCGCCGCCGCCTCGACTGCTGCGCCGCGGCGTTTCCCGTGCGGTGAGGGGCGCGCCCGCGGCCACCGGCCCCGGGCCCGTCGAGGGCGCGTCGAAGGCTCCCCCGGGCGGGCCCGGCGAAGGTCACCGCGCGCGGAGGGGCCCGCCTCCGCTCCCCCTGAGCCCGTCGAAGGGCGAGCGGATCGAGGGGGGGGGCGGCGCGCGGACCCGCGCCTACGCCTTCGGCGGGAGCCCTGCCGCGACGATCTCCGCGACGTCGAGGACGCGGAGCTTCTCCTCGAGGCTCGCGTCGCCGATCCCGTCCTTCACCATCGTGAGGCAGAACGGGCAGCCGGTCGCGACGACGCCGCCCCCCTCGCCGAGGGTCGCGGCCGCCTCGTCCACGCGGTTCCGGTTCACGCGCGTGCCGAGCTTCTCCTCGAGCCAGAACCGGCCACCGCCCGCGCCGCAGCAGAACCCCTCGCGGCGGTTCCGCGGCATCTCCTGGAGCGAGATCCCGGGGACCGCCCGGAGCGCCTCGCGCGGCGCCTCGGTGACGCCGTTCCAGCGGGCGAGGTAGCAGGGGTCGTGGAAGGTGACCGCGCCGATCCCCTCCGCCGCGGCGGGGGCGATCCGCCTCTCCGCGACGAGCCGGGCGATGAGCTCGACGTGGTGGACGACCTCGAACTTCCCGCCGAACTGGGGGAACTCGTTCTTGATCGTGTTCAGGCAGTGGGGGCACTGCACGAGGACCTTCTTCACGCCGTACTCGTTCAGCCTGTCCGCGCCCGCCTGGGCCTGCATCTGGAAGAGGTACTCGTTCCCGAGCCGGCGGGCCGCCTCGCCGTTGCAGGTCTCCTCGTCTCCGAGGATCGCGAAGGAGACGCCGGCCTCGCGGAGGATCCGGACGATCGCCCGGGAGACCTTCTTCTGCCGGTCGTCGAAGGCCCCGGCGCAGCCGACGAAGAAGAGGTACTCGAAGGGCTTGCCGTCCGAGGCGCGCGGGATGTCGAGGTCCTGGCACCACTCCGTCCGCTTGTTGGAGCCGAGCCCCCATGGGTTCCCCTGCGTCTCGATCCCCTTGAAGACGCGGGAGGCCTCGTCCGGGAAGGCGGAGTCGACGAGCACGGCCTGGCGCCGCAGGTCCACGAGGCGCGGCACGTTCTCGATGAGGACCGGGCAGGCCGTCTCGCACCAGCCGCAGGTCGTGCAGGCCCAGAAGGTGTCCGGCTCGACGACCGTGGAGAGGGCGGGGAGCTTCGCGAGCTCCGCGTCCTTCGAGGTCTGGTCCTTGGCGCCGGCGAGCGCGACGAGGGCCGGCGCGACCGCGGCGAGGTGGTGGCGGATCGCCTGGTTCACCGCCTTGTGGGTGAGAGGCTTCCCGGTGACGTGGGTCGCGCAGTGGGTGAGGCAGCGGCCGCACTCGGTGCAGGAGTAGACGTCCCAGGCCTCCTTCCATGAGAGGTCCTTCACCGTGGCCGCGCCGAAGCTCGCGTCCTCCGCCTCGAGGTCGAGCTTGCGGAGCGCGCCCGCGGGCGGGAGCCGGGCGAAGAAGACGTTCGGGAGCCCGGTGATGATGTGGAAGTGCTTCCCGATGGGGAGGACGTTCAGGAAGGCGAGGAGGATCGCGAGGTGGAGCCAGAAGGAGACCTGGCCCACCGCCGCCACGCCGCCCGCGGAGAGGCCGAGGCCGTGGAGCGCGAGCGCCCCGAGGGACCCCGCCGGCTCGGCCCAGTGGAAGGCGGGGGCGAGGAGGGAGGCGTCCGCGGTGAGGGCGCCGCCGAGGAGGAGGAGCGCCCCGTCGAAGCCCATGTCCGTGAGCATGAGCCCGGCGATGAGCAGGAGGATCACGACCCCCTCGGCGGAGAGGGTGAGCCGGGCCGGCCTCGTCACGAGCCTGCGCCAGAGGAAGCCCGCGACGCCGGCGAGCGCGGCGAGGACGACGACGTCCTTCACGAAGAGGTAGGCGCGCCCGAGCCCCGAGTCCGTGCCGAGGAGCGGGAAGTGGAAGTCCGTCCCCGCGAACCCCATCCCGAACATCGTGAGCGTCCGCAGGGCGAGCACGAGGAAGGAGGCGAAGAGGACGACGTGGAGGATGCCGGCGGTCCGCTCCTCCGGGTCGACGAGCCGCCTCTGGCCGAAGCCGAAGGCGAGGAGCGTCCGGAGCCGCTCCCCCGGCCGGCCGGTCCTCTCCTCCCGGCGGAGGGCCCGGAGCGGCGCGAGCCGCCGGACCATCGTCGCGGTGAAGAGGGAGAGGCCGGCGAGGAGGAGGAGGGACGTGAGGAGAGGGCTCATGGACGGAGGACGCTATCACCCCGCGGGCGCGGGGCAAATGGGACTTGCCGCATCGCGGCAAAAAGAGCCGGGGCCGCGCGCGCGGAGGCGTGCGGCCCCGGGGGGCTTCGTCGGAGGTCGCTAGCGGCGGCCCGGGATCGAGCCGCGCCCCTTCTCCTCCTTGTCCTCGTTCTGCTTCTCCTCCTTCTTGTCCTTCTCCCGCTCGTCGTCGTCCCGGTCCTTCTTCCCGCCACGACCGGGCGGCGGCGCGGGGGTCGGAGGGGGCGGCGTGGGGGAAGGGCCTGCGCCCGGGCCGCGCCCCGGAGGCGTCCCGCCGTGACCCGGGGGCGTACCGCCGTGGCCGGGCGGGATGGCAGGAGGAGGCGCGACGACGGGCGGAGGAGCTACGACCGGCGGAGGCGAGCCGTGACCGGGCGGGGTTCCACCGTGGCCCGGAGGCGTCCCGCCATGACCGGGGGGCGTTCCACCGTGGCCGGGAGGCGTGCCGCCGTGGCCGGGCGGGATGGCGGGAGGAGGCGCGACGACGGGCGGAGGAGCCACGACCGGCGGGGGATCACCGCGCCCGGGAGGCGTGCCGCCGTGACCCGGGGGCGTTCCACCATGACCGGGAGGCGTGCCGCCGCCCCGGCCCGGAGGCCAAGCCGGTCCGGGCGCAGGGACGACGACCGGTGCAGGAGCCGGTGCGGGCTGGCCGTAGCCGGGAGGCGGGGCGGGAGCCGGTGCAGGCGCCGGAGCGGGGCGGTACCCGGGGTAGCCTGGCGCCGGTGCGGGTGCGGGGGCAGGAGCCGGCGCGGGCCGGTAGCCGGGATGGCCGGGAGCCGGCGCGGGTGCGGGAGCCGGAGCGGGCGCGACGGGATACCGCGGCGCCGGCCGCGGCGCGGGCCAGTACTGCGGCGGCGCTGGACGGTTCGGCCGGTACTGCCCGCGGTAGACGTAGCCGCGGCGGGGCGTCCAGTACCAGTCGTTGCCGCGGGGCGGGACGTACTCGTGGTAGTGGCTGCCGTGCAGGAAGCACCAGCCGCCGCCGGGGAGCGGGTGGCCGTCCACGTAGAGGAAGCTGTAGGGACCCCGGTAGTAGTAGTAGCCGCTCTGCTGGGTCCAGTAGTCGGGCTGCTCGGGGTAGTAGTGGTGGGAGTGGGCGCCGTCCTCGTAGCACCAGCCGCCGCCGTGCGTGTCGGGGACGAGGTGCTCGCCGAAGTACCAGACCTCGGGGCTCGGGGCGGGCTGGACGACGACCGGCGTCGTCCGCTGCGCGACCGGGACGTGATGGACGACGCACCCGCCGAACGCGAGGACGGGGAGCAGGAGGACGAGGCGCTTCATCGGCTTCTCCTTGGCGAGGGACCGCAACCTCTCGACGGGGCAGGCCGGGGCGGGATTCACGGGAGCCCGGCGGAACCGGATCGCCATCGTAGCAGCCGCCGTGCCGCGAGCTAAGCCGCCGCCCTTCGGGCGGTCCAGTTCCACGCCCCCGTGCCCCCTCGCGACAGGCGTGAAGCCCGGGCCACGCCCGCTCCGCCGCGGGTGGTCGGAGGTGGGAGCGTCCAGGGGGGCGGTCGAGCGAGCGGGCATCCAAGGGTCCCGTTCGAAGGGCGAACGCCGGGTACGCTCGAGGTCAGGCGAGGTGCCCGCCGCCGCAGGCGGACGGGCGGGCGCGCGCGAACTCCACTGCGTGGGCCACGTACGCGCGGGCGATGTCGAGCCCGGTCGCCGCCTCGAGCCCCTCGAACCCGGGGGACGAGTTCACCTCGAGGATCTTCGGGCCGGTGCGGGCCTCCAGCACGTCCACGCCGGCGACCTCGAGCCCCATGACCCGGACCGCCTTCACCGCCGCCTCGGCGTACTCCCGCGGCAGGACAATCGGCTCGGCGACCCCGCCGCGGTGGATGTTCGAGCGGAACTCCCCGGCGCGGGCGGTCCGCCGCATCGCCGCGACGACGCGGTCTCCCACGACGAGCGCACGCACGTCGCGGCCGCGCGACTCCGAGACGAGCTCCTGCAGGAGGATCTCCTGCCCGAGCGTCCAGAGGGTGTCGAGCATCCCGAGCGCCTCGGCCTCGGTGTTCGCGATCATCACGCCGACGCCCTGCGTCCCCTGCAGGAGCTTGATCACGCAGGGCGTCCCGCCGACGAGCCCGATCGCCGCCTCCACCTCGTCGCGGTAGCGGCACATCACCGTCCGGGGGATGTCGATGCCGAACCGGGAGAGGAGCTGGAGGGCGCGGAGCTTGTCGCGCGAGCGGGAGATCGGGATCGCGGCGTTCAGCACCGGGACGCCCATCATGTCGAGCTGGTTCACGACGGAGAGGCCGTAGCCGGTGATCGAGGCGCCGATGCGCGGGATCGCGACGTGGAGGTCGCTCGCGAGGATCTCCTCGCCGCGGTAGAGGAGCCGCGGCCGGTCCCGCCCGAGCAGCATGTTGCAGCGGAGCGTGTCGAGGACGCGCGGGGCGTGGCCGAGGGCCTTCGCCGCCTCGACGAGCCGCCGCGTGGAATAGAGCTTCCGGTTCCGCGAGAGGATCGCCACGACGAGCTCGCCCTCCGCGCGCCTCGCGCGGGTGCGCGGAGCGCGCCCGGGGCGCGCGCCCTTCTTCCTCGCCGTGGCCATGCGGACGGAGGAAGGTTAGCGGCGGGGGCGGCGGGCGGCAAACGGCCGGGGAGCCCGTCCGGACGCGGGCGCCCCCGCCCCGCCCGCAGGCCCTCGTTGCCCGGGGGGCGCGGCGCTGCTAGAACCCTCGTCTTTCCGAGGCGAAAGACCGTGGACTACAAGAACACCGTCAACCTCCCGAAGACCGGCTTCCCCATGAAGGCGAACCTCCCGCAGCGGGAGCCGGAGGTGATCCGGGAGTGGGCCGAGCGGAACGTCTTCCGGCGGCTCGTCGAGCAGAACGCGGCGCGCCCCGGGGCGAAGACCTTCGTCCTCCACGACGGCCCGCCCTACGCGAACGGCGACATCCACATCGGCCACACGCTGAACAAGGTCCTGAAGGACATCATCGTCAAGTACCGGAACATGAAGGGCGAGGCGGCGGACTACGTCCCAGGCTGGGACTGCCACGGGCTGCCCATCGAGCTCAAGGTGGACAGGGAGCTCGGCTCGAAGAAGCGGGAGATGGACCGGGCCTCGATCATCCAGGCCTGCCGGAAGTACGCGGAGAAGTGGATCGGGAGGCAGCGCGACTCCTTCGTCCGTCTAGGCGTCTTCGGACGGTGGGATCGCCCCTACGCCACGATGTCGAAGGACTACGAGGCGGCGACCGTCCGCGCCCTCGCGAAGGCCGCGGAGAAGGGCTTCCTCTACCGCGGGAAGAAGCCGGTCTACTGGTGCACGACCGACCGGACCGCGCTCGCCGAGGCGGAGGTGGAATACGAGGACCACACCTCCCCGTCGATCTACGTGGGCTTCGACCTCGTGGGCGCGCTCCCCGCGGGCGGGCTCTCCGGCCGCGAGGCGCGGCTCGTCGTCTGGACGACGACCCCCTGGACGCTCCCGGCGAACCTCGCCGTCGCCGTCCACCCGGACTACACCTACGTCGCCTACGACCTCCGCGGCACGGTCGTCGTCGTCGCGAAGGACCTCCTCGGGAAGTTCCTCGCCGGCGTGGCGCCGGACGAGCTCGCGATGCGCTCGGTGCCGACCCCCCACTCCCCCGAGGCCCACGGCGCCGCGACGGGCGGGGCGGCCGTCTCCGCCGCCGCCCACCTCGCCGACCCGCGCCGGATCCTCGCCTACCTCGACGGGAAGGCGCTCGAGGGGCTCCGCTACGTCCACCCGTTCATGGGGCGCGAGTGCCCGGTGATCCTCGGCGACCACGTGACGCTCGAGACCGGCACCGGCCTCGTCCACACCGCCCCCGGCCACGGCCAGGAGGACTACGTCGTCGGCCTCCGGTACGGCCTCGAGGTCCTGAACCCGGTGGACGGCGCGGGGCGGTTCACGAAGGAGGCGGGGAAGTACGCGGGGAAGGAGATCTTCGAGGCGAACGCGGAGATCGTCCGGGACCTCCACGCCTCGGGCCACCTCCTCTCCGACCCCGCGGCGAAGCTCCGCCACAGCTACCCGCACTGCTGGCGCTGCCACGAGCCGGTCGTCTTCCGGGCGACGGACCAGTGGTTCCTCTCCCTCGAGCACGGGGGTCTGCGAAGGAAGGCGCTCGAGGAGATCGACCGCGTCCGCTGGATCCCGCGCTGGGGGCGGGAGCGGATCCACGGGATGATCGAGACCCGGCCGGACTGGTGCCTGTCGCGGCAGCGGACCTGGGGCGTCCCGATCCCGGTCTTCTACTGCCGGGCCTGCGAGGAGCCGCTCGTCTCCCCGAAGGCGATGGAGAACGTGGCGAGGGCCTTCGAGGAGGAGGGGATCGAGGCCTGGTACCGGCGGCCGCCGGGGGCGTTCACCCAGGGCGAGGCCTGCAGGTGCGGCGGGACGGAGTTCCGCCGCGAGCAGGACATCCTCGACGTCTGGTGGGACTCGGGCGTCTCCTGGGCGGCGGTGGCGGAGAAGGAGGGGATGGGGGTGCCGGTGGACCTCTACCTCGAGGGCTCCGACCAGCACCGGGGCTGGTTCCACTCCTCGCTCCTCACCGCGGTCGCGGTGCGCGACGGCGCGCCCTACGACGCGGTGCTCACCCACGGCTTCGTCCTCGACGCGCAGGGGAAGGCGATGTCGAAGAGCCTCGGGAACGTGGTCGCGCCCGAGGAGATCATGAAGAAGTACGGCGCGGACATCCTCCGGCTCTGGGTGTCGGCGGCCGACTACCGCGACGACGTCCGGATCGGGGAGGAGATCCTCGCGGGGCTCGCCGAGGGCTACCGGAAGATCCGGAACACCGTCCGCTGGGCGCTCGGGGCGCTCGACGGCTTCGACCCGGCGAGGGACGCGGTGCCGGTGGACGAGCTGGAGCCCTTCGACCGCTGGGCGCTCGCGAGGCTCGCCGCCTGGGACGAGAAGGTGAAGGCGGCCTACGAGGACTACGAGTTCCACGTCGCCTACCACGCGACGATCCAGCTCTGCGCGGTGGACCTCTCCGCGGTCTACTTCGACGTGATCAAGGACCGGCTCTACACCTGGAAGCGGGACGGGAAGCCCCGGCGTTCCGCGCAGACCGTGCTCTGGATGGTCGCGCAGGACGTCCTCCGGCTCCTCGCCCCGGTCCTCTCCTTCACGGCGACGGAGGCATGGGCCTTCCTCCCGGGCCGCCCCGCGGAGGACGTCTTCCTCGCCGGCTTCCCCACCCGGGAGCGGCCGAAGGACGCGGAGGCGCTCGAGTCGCGGTACGGGAAGCTCCTCGAGGTGCGGGAGGCCGTGCAGGGGAAGCTCGAGGAGGCGCGGCGGGCGAAGCTCATCGGCTCCGGGCTCGAGGCGCAGGTCACGGTCCGGGCGGAGGGGGAGAGGCTCGCGCTCCTCCGGGAATCGGCGGCGGAGCTCCCCGGTTTCCTCCTCGTGTCGAAGGTCGTCCTCGAGGAAGGGCCGCTCTCGGCCGAGGTGGCGCGGGCCCCCGGCGCGAAGTGCGAGCGGTGCTGGATCTTCCAGGAGGACCTCGGGAAGGACCCGCAGCACCCGACGATCTGCGGAAAGTGCGCGAGCGCCCTCACGTGAGCTGGCCGAAGAACCGCTGGGCGCTCCTCGGCGCCATCTTCGTGGTCCTCGTCCTCGCGGACCAGTGGACGAAGTACCTCGCCGTGGACCGGCTCACGACGGTGTTCGAGCGGACACCGGACCTCGCGGGGCTGGAGAAGGTCTCCGCCTTCTACGAGCGCCGCCACCTCGAGCCGTTCGCGACGCCGCCCCACTACGTCTGGCGCCCCGTCTGGCGGATGAACTACGTGGAGAACCCGGGCGCGGCCTTCGGCCTCTTCCGGAACCTCCCCGACGGCGTCCGGAGCGGGTTCTTCGTCGTCCTGTCGATCGGCGCGATCGGCTTCATCCTCCACTACTACCGGAAGCTCCGGGCGGACCAGCGCTTCCTCCAGGTCACCCTCGCCCTCGTCCTCTCCGGCGCGGTGGGGAACTTCATCGACCGGCTCGCCCGCGGGTACGTGATCGACTTCGTCGAGTGGTACTGGTGGAACCGGCCGGACCTCCGCTGGCCCACCTTCAACGTCGCCGACTCGCTCCTCGTCGTCGGGATCGGGCTCCTCTTCATCCACCCGGGGACGAAGAAGGAGGCGGCCGCCGAGGGGAAGGGAGCGGGCGGGAAGGGTGCGGGGAAGAGGGGCGAGAAGGCCGGCCCGCGTGCCCCGGCGGAAGGGACCGGAAGCTCGCGCGGAACGAAGGAGACCGGAACGGCCTAGGTGGCCGGTCATGATTCGGAAGCAGCCGTATCGTCGGAGAGGCACCGAGCCCGCTCGTGCTTCGACAGGCTCAGCACGAGCGGTTCCCATCCAACCGATCCCGGACCTCGAACCATCGCCTAGGTCGCCCCCTCACATGGACCGGTCGCCCTGAGCCCGTCGAAGGGCGGCCGGACGTGGGGCGGCTCCCCTCACCATGCTCCCCGTCCTCTTCCAGATCACGATCCCCGCCGGCTGGGGAACGCTCGCCGCCGCGCTCACCGTCCTCCTCGTCGCGGTGCTCCGCGCCCTCTCCTGGGTCCGCCGCGCCCGCAAGGAGGGCGAGCCGGCGACCTTCCTCGGCGCGCTGAAGGACGACTTCTTCCTCACCGGGGTCCTCGCCGTCGCCGTCCTGATCCTCTGGCGCACCGGGATCCTCGGCCGGGAGATCTCCCTCCCCATCCACACCTACGGCCTCCTCATCGCCGCCGCCTTCCTCGCCGGCATCTGGCTCGCGCAGCGCGAGGGGCGCCGGCGCGGGCAGGACCCGGAGCGGATCGCCGACCTCACCTTCTGGATCCTCGTCGCCGCGCTCGTCGGGAGCCGCGTCTACTTCATCCTCGTGAACCCGCAGGATTACTTCGGCGCGAACGCGATGACCCAGACGCCCTTCGGGCGGATGCCGCGGCTCCTCGCGGTCTGGGAAGGCGGGCTCGTCTTCTACGGAGGGTTCATCGGGGCGACGCTCACCGCCTGGTGGTACATGCGGCGCCACCGGATGCCGTTCCTCGCCCACGCGGACACGCTCATCCCGTCCGTCGCCTTCGGCCACTTCCTCGGGCGGCTCGGCTGCTTCGGCGCGGGCTGCTGCTGGGGAGAGGTCGCCCACGGGCACCTCCCCTGGGCGACGAGCTTCCCGCCCGGCTCGCTCGCCTTCCAGACCTTCGCGAAGCGGCTCGACCCCGGGGAGTTCCTCGCCCCGGACCGGCTCTCGACCCTCCCGCTCCACCCGGTGCAGCTCTACGAGGCCTTCGGGGAGCTCGCGATCTTCCTCCTCCTCGTCTTCGTCGTCCGGCCCCACAAGCGCTTCCACGGACAGGTGCTCGCGACCTGGCTCCTCGTCTACGCGGTGCTCCGGACGACCGTGGAGCTCTTCCGGGGCGACGTGGAGCGGGGCGTCGTCCTCGGCCTCGGGGTGGGACAGTGGACGTCGCTCGCGATCTTCGCGGTGGGGGCGGCCATCTGGGTGAAGGCGAGGAAGGACCCCGCCCGGGCCCTCGCGGCGGGCGAGTCGCGTTGATCGGCCCCCACCCCCGCCGATAGACTCCCGGCGTGGCGTTCCCTCCCAAGCCGCCCCTGCAGCCGACCCCGATGGCGAAGCGGCCGCCGGAGGACGCGCTCGCGAAGGCGAGGCGGGAGAAGGACGAGGTCGAGGGGGAGTGCCAGTCGCTCGAGGAGGAGCTCGAGGCGCTGAAGGCGAAGTACGAGCAGTACTTCCTCGGCGTGGAGCGGCGGGAGCCGAACCGCTGGCGCGAGGAGACGAAGAAGCGGGTGATGCGGCTCAAGGGCGCGTTCACCCGGAACACGGGGCTCGAGTTCCGGATCCAGTCCCTCCACGCGCGGTTCATCTCCTACGAGCGGCTCTGGCTGCGGAGCGCGCGGGAGAAGGAGGAGGGGACCTACCGGCGGGACCTCTTCAAGGCGCGGCTGCGGGGCCACCACGACGAGCCCGCGCCGCCGCCCCAGGCCCCGGCCGCCGCCGCGGGGAAGGCCCCCGCGACGAAGG
>JBBIPT010000038.1:0-21608 GCA_037442705.1 Anaeromyxobacter sp. | reverse complement strand
GGCGGCGCCCCGCGGCGCGAGATGCTCCTCGCCGTCGGCCCCGGGGACGAGGGGCGGGCGCGGGCCTTCGCCGCGCTCGGGATCGACCGCCCCGCGGCCGAGGCCGCCGTCGAGGGGGCCGCTCCGGTCCGGGCCGCGAAGCGCGACACCCTCCGGGTCGTGAAGGCCCTGCGGCGCCGGTTCGACGTCGCGGGCGCGGACCCGAACTACGTCCACCGCCCGAGCCTCGTCCCGAACGACACCTTCTACGTCCACCAGTGGCACTACCCGGCGATGAAGCTGCCCCAGGCCTGGAACGTGACGACGGGGACGCCCGCGGGCGGCGGCAACGCGCCGATCGTCGCGGTCGTGGACACCGGGGTCGTCATCAACCATCCCGACTTCTTCGGCCAGCTCGTCCAGGGCTACGACTTCATCAGCAACTCCGTCTCGGCCCGGGACGGGAGCGGGATCGACCCCGACCCCGACGACCCGGGCGACGGGGCGACGGCGGGGCAGCACTCCTGGCACGGGACCCACGTCGCCGGCACCGTGGCCGCCGCCTCGAACAACGGGCTCGGCGTCGCCGGCGTCGCCTGGGGGGCGAAGGTGATGCCGATCCGCGTCCTCGGGGCGGGCGGCGGGACGAGCTACGACATCATCCAGGGGATCCGCTACGCGGCCCGCCTCTCGAACGACTCGGGGACGCTCCCCGCCCGGCGCGCCGACGTCCTGAACCTCTCCCTCGGCTGCCTCGCCTGCTTCGCGCAGACGTCCCAGGACGCCTACACCGCGGTCCGGGCCGCGGGGGTCGTCGTCGTCGCCGCCGCCGGGAACGAGAACACGAGCCAGCGCGGCTACCCGGCCTCCTACGACGGCGTCGTCTCGGTGAGCGCGGTGGACATGGCCCTCGCGCGGGCGCCCTACTCGAACTACGGGGACCGGGTGGACGTCGCCGCGCCGGGCGGGGACACCTCGGTGGACCGGGACGGGAACGGCTACGCGGACGGCGTCCTCTCCACCCTCGTGAACGAATCGCGCCAGCCCATCTACTCCTTCCTCCAGGGGACCTCGATGGCCTCGCCCCACGTCGCCGGGGTCGTCGCCCTCATGAAGGCCGCCTGCCCGACCCTCGGGCCGGACGGGCTCGACGGGCTCCTCGCCTCCGGGATGATGACGGTGGACCGCGGCGCGGCGGGGCGGGACGACGTCTACGGCCACGGCCTCGTGGACGCGCTCGCCGCGGTGAGCAACTGCGGGACGCCCCCGCCCGCGACCCTCTCCGTCACGCCGTCCCGGCTCGACTTCGGGACCTCGGCGACCTCGTTCACCCTCACCGCCTCGAAGGTCGGCGCAGGGGCGCTCGCGGTCTCGTTCTTGGACGACGCCGGCTGGCTCACCGTGACGCCGGCCACGGTCGACGCGGAGGGCATCGGCACCTACACGGCGACGGTGAGCCGCACCGGCCTCACCGCCGGGATCCACACGGCCACGATCACCTTCACGGCCGCCCCCGCGACGATCACCGTGCCCGTGACCCTCCAGGTCGGGACGGGCTCCGGCGCCGGGAACGCGGGACACCTGTACTTCCTCCTCGTCGACTTCTCGACGAACCCGCCGCGGACCGTCGCCCAGGCCGAGGGGAACCCCTCGAGCGGCCTCTACCCCTTCGCCCTCGGGAACGTCCCCTCGGGCACCTACTTCCTCGTCGCCGGGACCGACTCGGACGACGACGACTTCATCTGCGACGACGGGGAGGCCTGCGGCGCCTACCCGACGATCGGCGTGCCCACCCCGATCGACGCGACCCAGAGCCGCTCCGGCCTCGGCTTCAGCGCCGGCTTCGAGGTCCCGCTCGGCTCCGCCTCCCCCGGCGGCGCGGCCGGGAAGCAGGGCTTCCGCCTCCTCGACGGCGCGAAGCGGGTGGAGGTGGCGCCGTGAGCCGCGCCGCGTCGATCGCGCTCGCGGCGGTCGCCGTCCTGGGCGGCTGCGCCGCCCACCGGCACGGGGTCGCGACCGCGGTCGTGGTTCACGCCGGGTCGCAGTGCGGCGGGACGGGCGCGGGCCCGTCCGCCCGCTGGATCGGGGACGAGGCGGCGCTCCGGTCCGCCCTCTTCGGAGGCGCGTCCATCGGCGGCGCGGGAGTCGCGCCTCCGCCGGTGGACCTCTCCCGGGAGGGCGTCGTCCTCGTGTCGGCCGGCACTCGCCCGACGGCCGGCTGGACGATCGCCCTCGGCGAGGAGTCGGTGGCCCTCGCGGACGGCGTCGCGACGATCGTCGTCCGGATCGACGGGCCCGCCGCGGGGGCGATCGTCGCGCAGGTCCTGACGAGCCCGTGCCTCCTCGTCCGGCTGCCGCGCGAGGGGATCCGCGAGGTCCGCATCGTGGATCCGGCGGGGACGACGCTCGCGACCGCCGCCGCGCGCTAGGAACTGCGAGGGGCCGCGCCCGACGGATCGGACGCGGCCCCGGATGCCTCCCGCGAGGCGGGCCTAGTAGGTGTACTTCGGCCCGACGCCCACGAGCGAGTTGTGGCAGTTGCCGCAGCTGTTCGGGAGGTTCTTCTGCAGCCCCGCCGCCGGGTCGCGCTGCAGCGCCTCGCTCACCGCCGGCCAGATCACGTCGAAGCCGTGGTTCGAGACGTCGCCCCTGATGCGCGGGCCCGCCGGCTGCAGCGCCGCGCTCACCTGCTCGTGGAAGAAGCGGCTCTGGCTCGCGGCCGTCTTCGCCATGTGGCAGGTCGTGCAGCGCCCGACGCCGCCCGTCACGATCGCGGGGTTCAGGCCGGCGAGGTTGAGCGGATCGTACCCCGCGGTCATGTAGGCCATCCCGGACATGTGCGCGGACACCGAGAGGGCCTCCGCGTCCCGCGTCCACGGGGCGCTGAGCCCGAAGCCGAACGGCGCGTGGCAGTCGAGGCAGAGCTTGTTGTTGGCCGCGCTCTCCACGAGGCTCGGACCGTTCAGGCGGTCGTGCAGGTTGTGGCAGTCGCTGCAGGTCACCAGGGCGAACGGGTTCTTCGCGTGCGCCGACTTCAGCATGTCGTTGCCCTGCTGGTGGTGCTGCCGCGCGTGCTTCGCGTCGTCGGAGTAGGTCCCCAGCCCGTCGGTGTGGAAGTCGGCGACGAACTCGCTGCGGCTCATGCCCGGGTAGGCGAAGGTGAACGTGTCGGTCCCCTTCGACGGGTACTCCGTGTGGAACGCCGTCCCGGTGAACCCCCCCTTGCCGACGCCGCGCGTGTGGCAGTTCGTGCAGAGCTGGTTCTCGCGCTCGGCCGAGAGGAAGCGCGGCTGGACGATGTCCTTGCCGCGGCCGGGGGCGCCGGCGTGGACCGAGCCGGGGCCGTGGCAGGCCTCGCAGCCGATCGTGATGTCCTCCTTCAGGCCGTCCTGGTCGTAGTCGATGGGGCCACCGGCCGTGGCGGCCGCGGCGGCCTGGAAGTTGCCGTTGGCCTGGCGGGTGACGGTGTTCCCGGTGAAGTGGCAGCCGGCGCAGTTGAGGTCGAACGACTTGTCCTGCGTCGCGACGAGCGCGGCGCCCGCGGCGGCGGCCGGCGCGCCCCAGTTCCCGGCGTTGTAGGGGTGGAACGGCTGGACCCCTGCCTGGAGCTTCTCGTCGTACTGGAGCGGCGCGATGTAGTAGCTCCAGTCGGTGCAGGGCGTCGCCGGGGCGCCGGTGCACGGCTGGTAGGTCTTGTCCGCCTTCGCGCGCGTGACCCAGCGCTGCTTGTAGACGCCGTGGCCGCCGAAGGTGAACGAGACGTAGTACTTGTCCGAGCGGGTGGCCTTGTTCGTCGTCTCCGTCTGGAAGAAGTACCCGCCGCCGTCGCGGCCGAGGAGCATGTTGTAGCCGGCCGGGAAGGCGGACCAGGTCACGGCGTCGTCGGTCCGGGAGATGCGGAGGCCGAGGTCGTCGCCCGCGCCGGTGTTGTCGAGCGCGTTCCCGTCCACGAAGAACTGGAGCGGCAGGTCGGCGCCGGGGAGCTGGGAGAGGTCCTGGTTCGCGCTCGGCGCGCCCGGAGCCCGGTAGACGAGCGCGTGGAGGGTCCGCTTCCAGTTGCCGTGGGTGGTCCCGTGACAGACGAGGCACTGGCTCGACCCGACGTAGGTCGCGCTCGCCGGGGCACGCTGCGAGAGGGTCACGGGGACGGTCGCGGTCTGCCCGGCGGTCACGGTGATGGAGTTCCGGTCTCCGCCCGGGAAGGCCGAGAGGTCGGTGGCGGCCGGCGTCGCGTGGACGAAGTAGCGGCCGGGGGCCACGCCCGAGATCGCGTAGCTGCCGTCCGCCGCCGTCGTGGCGACGTAGGGGCTCGAGGCGGACAGGAGCTCCATCGGCCACTCGCTCGGGCTCCCCGCGAGGGCGTCCGCGTCCACGAGCGCCACGGAGGCGCCGGCGACGGGCGTCGCCGTGGCGGCCCGCTTGAGGACCGTGCCGCTCACCGCGCCCGAGGTGACGACCGGCGGATCGAGCGCCACGTCCACGGTCGCGGTCCCGCCGGCGACGACGGAGACGTTGGCCACGGTCTTCGTCCCGAAGCCGGTGGCCGAGACCTGCACGGCGTAGACGCCGATGGGCACGTTCGAGATCGAGTAGGTGCCCGAGGCGCTCGTCGAGGCGCCCGTCGAGGCCGGAACCGTGACGACGGTGGCGTTGGCCACCGCCGCGCCGCCCGCCGAGGCGGTGACGGTTCCCTGGATCGTGCCGGCGCTCGTGCCGCCCGGCCCGGTCGGGCCCGTGGGGCCGGCCGGTCCCTGGGCGCCGTCGTCTCCCGAGCAGCCCGCGAGCGCGAGCAGCCCGGCGAAACCGATGGATGCGAACCTGTGCATGCGTGCCTCCTCCGTCGAGTGTTCCCCCTCGCGACACCTGGGGTCGCCCCGGATGGTGCACGCGCCGTACCGCGCCGATCGCCCAGCCTTCACCGGGCGCTCACCCTGGGGCGTTACCTCGGGGTAACGCCGGGCCCTCGCCGCCCCCGTCCGGGAGTCACCCGCGCGCGACGCGCGCCGGGGACGTCCCGCCCCGCCGGGGTGGGCACGCCTCCCCCTCGGCGCTAGGATTCGGCGCCGATGGAGCGGCCGCTTCCCCACCTCGCCCTGGCGCTCGTCCTCCTCCTCGGGGGAGCGTGCGACGACACCCCGTTTCGCGAGGTCCACGCGAGCCTCGCCCCTGCGGAGACGGGCCCGTCGCCCATCCGGAAGGCGGACGAGCACCTCCCCCTCCGGTTCTCCGTCGCGGCGGTCCAGTCACCGCGCACGACCTACTCGGCGTATTCGCGCCTGTTCGGGCGGATCGCCGACGAGCTCGGCCGCTCCGCGGAGTTCGTCCAGCGGCCGACGTACGCGGCCGTGAACGATCTCCTCGTGGAGGGCGAGGTCGACGTCGCCCTCCTCTGCACGGGCGGGTGGATGGATCTCCGGCGCCGGGCGCCCGACGCGGCCGAGGTCGTCGCCGTCCCGGTCACGAACGGGGAGGACGCGTATCGATCCCTGGTCATCGTCCCCTCGACGAGCCGGGCGCGCCGCATCGAGGACCTCGCCGGCAAGCGTTTTGCGTTCACCGACGGACTCTCCCTGTCGGGGAGGTCCTACGTGGTGCGGCTCCTCGAGACGCTCGGGCACGATCCCGAGCGGTTCTTCGGCAAGGTGACCTACACGCGGAGCCACGACCGCTCCATCGTCGCCGTGTCGCGCCGCGTCGTGGACGGAGCCGCGGTCCACAGCCTCGTCTTCGCCCACATGATCGCCGACGATCCCGAGCTCGCCTCCCGCGTTCGCGTGATCCACGAGTCGCCGCCCTTCGGCGGGATGCCGGTCGTGGCCTCCCGGCGCCTCCCGCCCGAGACCCGGGCCCGGCTGCGGAGGCTGCTGCTCGACCTCGTGTCCGACCCGGTTGGGGCCCCGGCCCTGGCGACGCTCGGCATCGACAGGTTCGAGGCGCCGAGGCCCGGCCTCCACGACGGGGTCGAGCGCTGGGTGGAGGTCCGGCGGTGAACGGGCCCGACCCGGCGGCCCGCGGCCCCCGCATCCGGCTCTGGGTGAAGCTCGCGGCGCTCGCGGCGGTGGGGGTCGTCGTGATGCACGCCGCCCACCTCGCCATCGCCCGCCGCGTCGGCTCACGCTCGATGGGGGCCGAGCAGGCGCGGCTCGGCCGGAGCGTGGCCCGGCTCGTCGCCCGCCAGGCGACCGACCCCCTCATCCTGGGCGACATGGTCACCCTGAACGAGATCGTCCAGGGGGCCGCCTCGGACGCCCCCGGCGTCGCCTACTGCTTCGTCGTCCGTGACGGCGCCGTCGTCGCGAGCAGCTTCGGCGGCGGGACGCCGCGCGACCTCGTGGAGGCCCGCGGCCACGGGGAGGCGGCTCCGATCGTCGTGCGCTCGGGCGAGCGGCGCGTGCTCGACGTCGCGGAGCCGATCCTCGAGGGGCAGCTCGGGGCCGTGCGCCTCGGGCTCGAGATGGACCTCGCGGCGGAGGCGCGCCGCGAGCTCGCGCGCCGCCTCGGCATCCTGGCGCTCGGCCTCATCGCGGTCGGCGTCGTCGCGGCGTTCCTCTTCGGCCGCGGGATCGCCCGCCCGATGGACGAGATCCTGGCCGCCGCCGATCGCTTCGACCCCGCCCGGGGAGAGGTGCCCGAGGTGCCGATTCGCGGAACGGACGAGATCGCCGTCCTCGCCGGCCGCTTCAACCGGATGCTCCGGCGCCTCGCCTCCGCCCACGCCGAGCAGGAGCGCGCCCGCCTGCAGGCGGTCGAGACGCAGCGGCTCGTCGCGCTCGGGTCCCTCGTGGCGGGCGTGGCCCACGAGGTGAACAACCCCCTCGCCGGCCTCAAGAACTGCGTCCACCGGCTCGGGCGGCCCGACCTCGGCGAGGCGAAGCGCCGGGAGTACCTCGAACTCATGGAGGAGGGGCTCGCGAGGATCGAGGACGTCGTCCGCCAGCTCCTCGACTTCGGCCGGCCGCACCCCACCGTGCTCGAGGCGACCGATCCGCGGCTGCTCGCCCGGGACGCGGCGCGCCTCGTGGAGCCGCTGTTCCATCAGCGCCGCGTGGCGTGCCTCGTCCTCCCGGAGTCGTCCGCGCCCCCGGTGCTCGCGGACCGCAGCCGCGTCGGGCAGGCGCTCGTGAACCTGCTCCTCAACGCCGCATGGGCCAGCCCCGAGGGCGGCGAGGTCCGGGTCCGGATCCGGCGCCGCCCGGGGCGGGTGGGCGTCGCCGTCGAGGACGACGGGCCGGGGATCCCCCCGGAGATCCGCGACCGCGTCCTCGATCCCTTCTTCACCACGAAGCCCGAGGGTGAAGGGACCGGCCTCGGCCTCTCGGTGACCCGCACGATCGTGGACGCCCACGGCGGCGAGCTCGCGTTCGACTTCCCGGCGGGAGGGGGCACCGCCGTCACCGTCTGGCTCCGCGAGGCGGAGCCGCCTCGGGCCGCCGGAGCATCCCCCGGAGAGGCGCCCGCGCCCCCGGGCAGCACGAGCGCGGCGGGCTCCTGAGCGGGCGAGGGCGCTAGCCGCCCTCTCCCCCGCCCCGCCGCCGCGACTCCTTCAGCCGCTCCCAGAGGCTCTTCCGCGAGATGCCGAGGAGCGCCGCCGCGCGGGTCCGGTGCCCGCCCGAGCGGGCGAGGGCCCGCTTCACGTACTCGGACTCGAAGGCCGCGAGCGCCCGCTCGAGCGGCTCGAACCCGGGCCCCTCCCCGCTCGCCGCGGGCGCGCGCCCGGCGCCCGCCGCCAGGTCGGGCGGGAGGTGGTCGAGCCGGATCGGGCCGCCCCGGGCGAGGGCCACCGCCCGCTCGAGCGCGTGCTGGAGCTCGCGGACGTTCCCGGGGTAGTCGTGCGACATGAGCGCGGCGACGGCCGCCGGCTCCATCTCCGGAACCGCCCGCCCCTGGCGCGCCGCGATCTGCCGCAGGAACGTGCCGACGAGGATCGGCAGGTCCGCCCGCCGATCCCGGAGGGCCGGGGTGTGGACGTCGATCACGTTGAGCCGGTAGTAGAGATCTCTCCGGAACGCGCCCCGCGCGACCTCGGCCACGAGGTCGTGGTTCGTCGCGGCGACGACCCGCACGTCCACCTTCACCGTCTGGCTCGACCCCACCCGCTCGAAGCTCGAGCTCTCCAGCGCGCGGAGGAGCTTCGCCTGGCTCCCCGAGGCGAGGTCACCGACCTCGTCGAGGAAGAGCGTGCCCCCGTCGGCCGCGGCGAAGCGCCCCTCCCGCCGGCGCTCCGCCCCGGTGAAGGCCCCCTTCTCGTGGCCGAACAGCTCCGCCTCGAAAAGCGTCTCCGGGATCGCGGCGCAGTTCACGACGACGAGCGGCCGCCCGCCGCGCGCGCTCCGCCGGTGGATCGCCCGGGCGCAGAGCTCCTTACCGGTCCCCGTCTCCCCGGTGACGAGGACCGCTACGTCGCTCGCCGCCGCCGCCTCGATCCGCTCGCGCAGGAGGCGGATCGGCGGCGTCTCCCCGAGGAGCAGCTCCCCTGCCGGCGCGTCGGCCTGGCGCAGCCCCTTGCGCAGGAGGACCTCGTCGCGCACCCGCCCCACGCGGAGGAGCAGCTCCTCCATCTCGAACGGCTTCAGGAGGTAGTCGCGGGCCCCCTCGCGCATCACCTCCACCGCGGACTCCGTGTCGGCGAAAGCGGTCATGAGCACGACCGAGCAGTCCGGCTGGCCGAGCCTCGCGCGCCGGAAGAGCGCGATCCCGTCCACCCCGGGAAGCCGCACGTCGCTGAGGAGGATGTCGAAGGGCTCGCGGTCGAGCGCGGCGGCCGCCTCCCCGCCGTCGGCGCAGGCGGTGACGGCGAAGCCCGCCTCCTCCAGGGCGTCTCGCACCGTGATCCGGACGATCCGGTCGTCCTCTGCGAGGAGGAGCCTCATCGCGCGGGAGTCTGCCCGTGCTCCCCGCGGGTTTCAACGGGAGGCGGCGTCATGGAAGGAACCGATCCCCGCCGGCGGCGTCCGGCCGGACCCGCGCCTCCCTCCGCCACAGGTGCCGGAGCCGGGCGACGAGCCGGTAGGGCGGGTCGAGGACGGCCGCCGGCAGGAAGCGAAGCCAGGACGCCCAGCGCCACGGCGCCCCGAGGTGGCGCGCGACGTGGAGGAGCGCCCGGCTCCGGAGGTGGACGCGCCCGCCCTCCACGAGGACGACCGTGGAGAGGTCCTCCGGGATCCCGGGATGGAGCGCGCGCAGGCGCGCCGCCGTCTCCCCCTGGAGCGGCGCGAAGCGGAGGCGGCGGTCGCGGTCCTTCGCGAGGAGCCAGGCCACCGTCCGGCCGCAGAGGCCGCACGCCCCGTCGAAGAGGACGACGGGCTCCGGGATCGGCCCTGGGGGCCGGGGGCCCTTCGCGCCGCTCATCCCTTTCCGAGGATCTCCTCGACCCCGGACCGAACGGACGCCGTCCAGCCGGGCGCGGGCTCTCTTGCGCACGCGGCGGCGAGCGCCAGGACGGCTGCGGCGGCGAGGCGAGCGCTCAACGGTCCCCCATCGCGAGCAGGACGAGCCACAGCACGGGCATGCCCAGGACGAGCAGCAGGATCTGGACGAGGATCTCGTTCGCGTCGGCCTCGCCGTCCTCCGCCTCGAGGGCGCCGCGGAAGAGGCGCGCGCGGCCCGGCCTCGCGGCGGGAGTGGGCTCCTCGCCGAAGTTCCCCCCGGCCCATGACCACCAGAGCACCGCCAGCGGCCCCAGCGTCGCGAGGAGCACCCACCCGAGCGGCGTCCTCGGCAAGACCGGGAAGGCGAGGATCAGCACGAGCGCCTCCAGGCCGAGGAGCACCAGGGCGCCGGCGAGCCACCGGGAACCGGCGACGGGCGGCTTCCAGCGCATCGGGACGACCCCGGGCGGGATCGGCGCGAGGTCCACCGGCACCGCCGCCTTCCGCCCCGAGAGGTCGACCGCGATCCCGCGGTCGAGGTGGATCACCTGGCGCTCCGGATCCCACCTCCCCCACTGGACGATGCCGAGCCGCACCCGCGCGGCGCGGTGGCCGACGACGAGCGTCTCTCTCGCGCGCCGCCCCATGAGCCGGAGCGCGGGGTGGGGCGTCGCGACGAGGCGCGTCCACTCCCTCCCCGTGGCGCGGACCTCCTCGGCGATCTTCCGCAGCCGTGGATCGGCCGGGAGATCCTGCTTGCGCGTCACGACCCATCCGGGAGGCGCGGTCACTCGACGAGTGTACTCGCGTCTCGACTGCAAGCGAGCAAGTCCACTTCATCGATCCAGGTCTGATGGCCGTGATCACTCGCTTCGAGCCTCGACGTTCGCCCTTCGACAGGCTCAGGGCGAACGGCTGCGTGCGGGGCCGCTCACGTGCAGGCAAAGCCGTTCGTGGTGACTCCTCGACAGGCTCGGGGGAACTACGAACGAGCGTGGATCGATCGAAGCGGGCACCGCCATGAGGAGCCTTCCTCGTCCGAGGCCATCCGCGACCTACACCCGCGCCACCACGGCACGGGCCCGGGCAAGCTCACCGGCTTGCGCCGGGGGTGCGGCCGGATGCGGACGGGAAGTCGACGCGGGGTCTTCCGGGATGGCGCCGCTAGAACGGATGCACGAAGAGCCCCGAGCGCAGCTTCGGCTCGAACCAGGTGCTCTTCGGCGGCATGAGCTTCCCCGCGTCGGAGACGGCGAGGAGCTGCTCGATCCGGGTCGGGAAGAGGTGGAGCGCGAGGGACCAGCCCTCCTCCTTCACCCGGCGCTCGAGCTCCTCCGGCCCGCGGATCCCGCCGACGAAGTCCACGTCCTTCGAGGTCCGCGGGTCGGCGACGCCGAAGATCGGGGCGAGGATCCGGTCCTGGACGATGGAGCAGTCGAGCGAGGCGACCGGGTCCTTCTCGTCGAACGTCCCCTTCCGGAACCGCCCGCGCCACCAGCGCCCGCCGAGGAAGACGCCCACGGAGAGCGGCGCGTCGGGCCGGGGCTCCGTCGCGGGCTCGAGGTCCATCGCGCCGCGGAGCGCCTCGAGGAGCGCGTCCGGGGAGCGCCCCTCCGGATCCCGGGCGAGCCGGTTGTAGGCGAGGATCTGCATCTGGTCGTGCGGGAAGACGACGGCGAGGAAGGCCCCGTGCTCGCCCGGCTGGCCGCGGCGCTTCGCGTGGACGCGCGAGGCGGCCGCGGAGCGGTGGTGGCCGTCGGCGACGTAGAGCGCGGGCACCTTCCGGAAGGCCGCCTCGATCCGCGCGCCCGCCTCCGGCGGCACGACCCAGAGCTGGTGGGCGACCCCGTCCTCCGTGACGAGGTCCACCTCCGGCCTGCCGCGCTTCACCTCCTCGACCTCCCGGTCGATCGCCCCCTCGGCCCGGTAGGTGAGGAAGACCGGCTCGTCGTGGGCGGAGAGCGCGTCGATGTGGCGGACGCGGTCCTCCTCCTTGTCCGCCCGCGTCTTCTCGTGCTTCTTGATCGCGTCCCGGTCGTACTCCTCCACCGACGCGCAGGCGACGAGCCCCGTCTGCCGGTGGCTCCCCATCCGCTGCGCATGGACGTAGAGGCGCGGCTCGGGGTCCTGGACGAGGACGCCGCGCCGGACGAAGTCCGCGAGGTTCTCCGTCCCCTTCGCGTGGACGGCGTCGTCGTGCTCGTCCGTCCCTTCCGGCAGATCGATCTCCGGCCGGGAGACGCGCAGGTAGCTGTCGGGGTTCCCCGCGGCGAGCGCGCGCGCCTCCTTCGTGGAGACGACGTCGTAGGGCGGCGAGGCCACGCGGCCGGCGGCGGCCGCGGGGGGGCGGAGGGCGCGGAAGGGCTTCAGGATGGCCATGCGGCGGCGAGTCTAGAGCACGGCTCGGAGGCGGTCGAGGCTACGGGCTGCGGGGACCTGCGCCGGACGCTCCTCCGGAAGACCGGACCCCGGAGCGTGCCGCCGGCGACGCTCCAGGAGCCCGTGGGGCGTTCGGCCCCCGCTTCGCGCGGGCGCGCCCCGCGGGGGCCTGGCCTGCTCGAGCTGACCGAAGGCCGGCTCGACGGGCTCCCAGACGGCCGCTCGCGACTCGTGATCGGCCCCTGGCCTCGGGCCTCGGGCCTCGGGAACGGCGGCAGAGATGCATTCCCTGAGGCCTGAGGCCTGAGGCCTCGGGTGTTTCCGAATCGCGCTCGGTCGTTCAGCGCGAACGGCCGTCTTCCCGGGGGTCTGTAGTCCCGAGCCCGAAGCCTGTAGCCTGTAGCCCCTGGTGGCCCGCACTCGGCACCCTGCGCAGGAGCGGCCCCTTGTCGCGTGTCGCAATCATCGGGATCGGCAACGTCCTCGCCGGAGACGACGCGGTGGGACCGCACGTCGTCCGCGTCGTCGAGGCCTCCTTCTCGCTCCCGGAGGACGTCCAGGTCATCGACGCCGGCACGCCGGGCTACGACCTCACGGCGTTCCTCGCCGGGCTCGACGCGGCGCTCCTCGTGGACGCGGTGAAGGACCGCGGCGCGCCGGGAGAGGTCCGCGTCTACGAGAAGGCCGACCTCCTCTCGAAGCGGCCGATCCTCGCGGTGAGCCCCCACGAGCCCGGCGTGCGGGAGGCGCTCCTCAACGCCGACTTCATGGGCGTGACCCCGCCCTTCGTGCGGCTCGTCGGCGTGATCCCCTCGCGGACGGAGACCGGCGTCGGGATCTCCCCCGAGGTGCGGGCGGCGATCCCCGCGGCGGTGGAGCGGGTCGCCGCGGAGCTCCGCGGCCTCGGCGTCGCCTTCGGCCCGCGCGTGCCGCCGGGCGTGCCGGACCTCTGGTGGGAGCGGAAGCCGGAGGTCTGATGGCGGTGCTCGGTTGCGATGACGCCCGCGATGGGGGGTCCGCGGGGGGAGAGTTCCTCCCCCCGCGCAGAGGCGCCGAAGGCGCCGGATCTCCTCATGGCGGCGGCGGAACCGTTCCGATCGAGTCAACCGGGCGCCGCCATGAGCGAATGGCTCGGTGGCGCGGCGCCCCGGCGGACGGAAGGAAGAGGGCCCCCGCGCTTCGCACGCCGGGGCCCCCCCCGTCTCCCTCGTCCCAACCGTGGACCCCTGAAGTGTACGTTCACGCGCGCTCCGGACGAAGCCCCGCGATCCTGGGACGGCGCGGTCTTCCCCCATCGCCACCGCGCGCTCCCGCTCCGCGCCGCGCTCCTCGCCACCATCCACCGGAGTCAGGCGGTCTTCCCCGGGCCGCGCGATGACGGAAGAGGGGCCGAACGGCCGGGCCCTGGCCGGCGAAGGGAGGCGGATCGTCCTCGGCGGGACGGTCCAGGGCGTCGGCTTCCGCCCCTTCGTCCACCGCCTCGCCCGCGAGGCCGGCGTCGCCGGAAGGGTATGGAACGACTCGGCCGGGGTCACGGTGGAAGCCTTCGGCGCGCCGGACGCGCTCGACCGCTTCGCCGCCCGGCTCCGGAGCGAGCGGCCGCCCGCGGCGGCCGTGGACCGGCTCGTGGAGGAGCGGATCCCGTTCGAGCCGGTCCGGGGGTTCGAGATCGTCGCGAGCGGCGCGGCCGCCGAGCGGCGGAGCGCCATCCCTCCCGACCTCGCGACCTGCCCGGACTGCCGGCGGGAGGTCGCGGACGCCGCCGACCGGCGGCACCGCTACCCGTTCACGAACTGCACGGCCTGCGGTCCGCGGTTCACGATCGCGCTCGGCGCCCCCTACGACCGCCCGGCGACGACGATGGCCGCCTTCCGGATGTGCCCGGCCTGCGCCCGCGAGTACGGGGACCCCGCCGACCGGCGCTTCCACGCCCAGCCGAACGCCTGCCCCGCCTGTGGGCCGCGGGTGGAGCTCCGCGGCCGCGAGGGCGCTCCCCTCCCCTCCGCCGATCCGATCGCCGGCGCCGGCCGCGCCCTCGCCTCGGGCCGGATCGCGGCGGTGAAGGGGATCGGCGGCTTCCACCTCGCCTGCGACGCGACCTCCTCCGCGGCCGTCCGCCTCCTCCGGGAGCGGAAGCGGCGCGAGGAGAAGCCGCTCGCGGTGATGGTCCCGGACCTCGACGCCGCCCGGAGGCTCGCCGTCCTCGCGCCGGCGGAGGAGGCGCTCCTCGCCTCCGTGGAGCGGCCGATCGTCCTCTGCCGGCGGAGGGAGGACGCGGGGCTCGCCCCCGAGCTCGCCCCGGGGAGCCCGCTCGTCGGGCTCCTTCTCGCCTACGCGCCCCTCCACGACCTCCTCCTCGCGGCGGCCGGGAGGCCGCTCGTGATGACGAGCGGGAACCTCTCCGACGAGCCGATCGCCTTCGAGGACGGGGACGCCCTCGCCCGCCTCGCCCCGATCGCCGACCTCTTCCTCCTCCACGACCGCCCGATCGCCTCGCGCTGCGACGACTCCGTCGCCCGGGTCGTCGCGGGGCGCCCGCTCGTGATGCGGCGCGCGCGCGGGTTCGTGCCCCGGCCGGTGCGGGTCGCGGGCCGCTTCTCCCGGCCGATCCTCGGGGCCGGCGCCCAGCTCAAGAACGCTCCCTGCCTCGCGCGCGGCGACGAGGCGGTCCTCGGACCCCACGTCGGCGACCTCGACGACCTCTCCACCTACGAGGCCTTCGAGGCGGCGATCGCGCGGCTCGAGGCCTTCCTCGACTTCCGCCCCGAGGCCCTCGCCTGCGACCTCCACCCCCTCTACCTCTCCACCCGCTGGGCGCGGGAGCGGGCCGCCGCGCTCGGCGTGCCGCTCGTCGAGGTCCAGCACCACCACGCCCACGCCGCCGCCGCGATGGCGGAGCACGGGCTCCCCGGGCCGGTCCTCGCCCTCGCCTGGGACGGGACCGGGCTCGGGACGGACGGGACCTCCTGGGGCGGCGAGCTCCTCCTCGCGGAGCGTGGCCGGTTCGAGCGGCTCGCGACCTTCCGGCCCCTCGCCCTCCCCGGCGGCGACCTCGCCGTCCGCGAGCCCTGGCGGATCGCGCTCGCGGCGCTCCTCGACGCCTTCGACGGCGCGCCGCCGCTCGAGCGGCTCCCCCTCTTCGCGTCCGTGGACCCGAAGGAGCTCGAGGTCGTGCGCCGGATGATCTCCGCGGGGCTGAACGTCCCGATCGCCCACGGGGCCGGACGGGCGTTCGACGCCGCCGGGGCGCTCGCGCTCGGCCGGGGGAGCTCGCGCTTCGAGGGGCAGGTGGCGATCGCCCTCGACGCCGCCTGCGCCGGGGCCTCGGACCCCTATCCGTTCGAGGTGGAGGAGGCGGGGTCCCTCCTCCGGCTCGACCTCCGGCCCCTCTGGCGCGCCCTCGCCGGGGACGTCGCGGGCGGGGCGGATCCGGGGCTCGTCTCCTCCCGCTTCCACGCCTCGCTCGTCGAGGGGGGCGCGGAGCTCGTCCGCCGGGCGGCCCGCCGGACGGGGCGGATCCCGGTCGTCCTGACGGGAGGCTGCTTCCAGAACGCCCGGCTCGCGGAGGGGCTCCGGGAGGCGCTCGGGGGCGGGTTCGAGGTATACCTGCACGGCCAGGTGCCCCCGGGGGACGGCGGGATCGCGCTCGGCCAGGCGATCGTCGCGGACGCGACGCTCGCGTGACGAAAGGAACGTGAAGCCATGTGTCTCGGCGTCCCCGGGAAGGTCCTCGCCATCGACGGGCTCAACGCGACCGTCGACTTCTTCGGCGTGAAGAAGGAGCTCCGGCTCGACATCGTGGACGAGCCCGTGGAGGTGGGCGACTACGTGCTCAACCACGTGGGGTTCGCGATCCGCCGCATCCCGCCGGACGAGGTGCAGGAGACGCTCGCGCTCTTCGACCAGATCCTCGACGTCTCCGGGGCGAAGGAGGATCTCATGGCGATGGACGTGCGCGGGGAGATCGCCGCGGCGAAGGACCGGAAGGAGTGAGCGGGGGGGAGAAGGGAACGGCACCCGTGACGAAGGACCTCTTCTCCGAGCTCAAGTTCCGCGATCCCGCCCGGGCGCGCGCGCTCGCGGAGACGATCGCCCGGAACGTGGACGCGATCGGGCGCCCCGTCTCCGTGATGCACGTCTGCGGCAGCCACGAGCAGGCGATCGCCCGCTTCGGCCTGCGCGCGGTCCTCCCCGAGGGGCTCCGGCTCATCATGGGGCCCGGCTGCCCCGTCTGCGTGACGGACGGGCCCGAGGTGGACGAGGCGGTCGCCCTCGCCGCCCGGGGCGCGCGGGTCTGCACCTACGGCGACATGCTCCGGCTGCCGGGCACCTCCCGCTCCCTCGCGGACGCGCAGGCGGAGGGCGGGAAGGTCGAGGTCGTCTACTCCGTCGCCCAGGCGGCGGAGCTCGCCCGCCGCCACCCGGGGGAGGAGGTCGTCTTCTTCGCCTCCGGCTTCGAGACGACCGCGGTCGCGACCGCGGCCGTGGCGCTCGACGCCCCGCCCCCGAACTTCTCCATCCTCTCCGCCCACAAGTACGTCCCCGCGGCGATGACGCTCGTGGCCGGGATCGAGGAGACGGCGATCGAGGGCTACCTCGCCGCCGGGCACGCCGCGACGATCACCGGCTGGGCGATCTTCGAGCCCTTCGCCGCGCGGACCGGCGCCCCGGTCGTCGTCGCGGGCTTCGAGCCGCTCGACATCCTCGCGGCGATCGCGAAGACCGTGGAGCTCGTGCGGGAGGGCCGGCCCGAGGTCTTCAACGCCTACCCCCGCTGCGTGACGAGGGAGGGGAACCTCCCCGCCCAGAAGACGCTCTGGAAGGTCTTCCGCACCCAGGCCGGGAAGTGGCGCGGGATCGCCGAGGTCCCCGACGGGAACCTCGACCTCCGGCCGGAGTGGGCGTCGCTCGACGCCCGCCGCCGGCTCGAGATCGACGTCTCCGCGGTCCGGGACGAGACCGCCGTGGAGGAGGCGAAGGGGTGCATCTGCGGGACGATCATGCTCGGCCTCGCGAGCCCGTCCGACTGCGCCCTCTTCGGGAAGACCTGCGTCCCGGAGACGCCGGTCGGCGCCTGCATGGTCTCCTCGGAGGGGCAGTGCCGGATCTGGCACACCTACGGCGGCGCGCCGAGCCTCGGGAAGGTGGGCACCTAGTGGACAGGCCGGTGCAGCGGATCGGGCTCAAGCACGGCTCGGGCGGGCGCGCGATGCGCCGGCTCATCGAGGAGGTCTTCCTCGGGCTCGCCTCGCCCGTGGACGGGATCGGCCTCTCCGCGCTCGACGACGGCGCGGCGCTCCGGGTGGGCGACCGCTGGCTCGTCGTGACGACCGACTCCCACGTCGTCCACCCCATCTTCTTCCCCGGCGGCGACATCGGCCGGATCGCCGTCTCGGGGACGGTGAACGACCTCGCGATGATGGGGGCGACCGAGCCCACGGCGCTCACCTGCGCGGTCGTCCTCGAGGAGGGGTTCCCCCTCGAGGACCTCGAGCGGGTGGTCGCCTCGATGCGCGACACCGCCCGCGAGGCCGGGGCGCCGATCGTCACCGGCGACACGAAGGTCATGGGGAAGGGGCAGGTGGACGGGATCGTCGTGAACACCGCCGGCGTCGCCTTCGCCGACCGGGTCGTCACCGACGCCGGCCTCCGGGCGGGCGACCTCCTCCTCGTCACCGGCTCCCTCGCCGACCACGGGATGGCGGTGATGTCGCGCCGGCACGGCCTCGGGCTCGAGGGCGACCTCCGCTCCGACGTCGCCCCGGTGAACGGCCTCGTCCGCGAGGCGCTCCGCGCCGGCGGCGAGGACGTCGTGGCGATGAAGGACCCGACCCGCGGCGGCGTCGCGGGCGTCCTCCACGAGATGGCGGCGAAGGGGAAGGTCGGGATCGTCGTGGACGAGCCGGCCCTCCCGGTGAGCGACGAGGTCCGGGCGGCGAGCGAGATGATCGGGATCGACCCGCTCCTCGTCGCGAACGAGGGGAAGGCGGTCCTCGGCGTCCGGGCCCGCTCGGCGGAGAAGGTCCTCGCCGCGCTCCGGGCCCACCCGCAGGGCGCCCGCGCGGCGATCGTGGGGAGGGCCGTCGCGGAGCGGCCCGGCTCGGTGATCCTCGACACGGGGTTCGGGCGGCGGATGCTCGCCGAGCCCGAGGGGGAGCTCCTGCCCCGGATCTGCTAGGTGGACGATGGTGGTCGTGAACGGTGGACGCGCGCCCGGAGTCCGGTCGCCCCGAGCCTGTCGAAGGGCGAACGGTCCAGGGACGGCATGCGAGAGGACGATGCACGAGTACTCCCTCATCGAGGCGCTGGTGACCCGCGTGGAGGAGGAGGCGCGGCGGCGCGGGGCGCTCGCGATCCACAGGCTCTCCGTCCGGGTGGGGGAGCTCTCCGGCGTGGATCCCGAGCTCTTCCTCACCGCCTACGAGACCTTCCGGCGCGGGACCGTCTGCGAGAACGCGGCGCTCGCCCTCACCCGGGTCCCCGCCTCCTGGTCCTGCCCCACCTGCCGCGGGCCGATCCCCCGCGGCGCGATCCTCCGCTGCGAGCCCTGCGGCGCGCCCGCCCGGCTCGACGACGGCGGCGACGCCCTCACCCTCGACGGCATCGAGATGGAGGTCCCCTGATGTGCACGACCTGCGGCTGCGGCGACCGGGATCTCGTCCCGGTGGAGCTGCACGAGAAGATCCTGGCCGGGAACGACCGCGCCGCCCGCCACAACCGGGAGCACTTCGTCGAGGCGGGCGTCCTCGCGGTGAACCTCATGGGCTCGCCCGGCGCGGGGAAGACCGCGGTCCTCGAGGCCACCGCCCGGGCGCCGGCCGCGCGGGCGAAGGGCTGGCGGCTCGGCGCGGTCTCCGCCGACCTCGCGACCGACAACGACGCCCGCCGCCTGGAGAAGGCGGGCATCCCCTCGAAGGCGATCACGACCGGCCAGGCCTGCCACCTCGACGCGGAGCTCGTCCACCGCTCGCTCCACGACTTCCCCTGGCAGGAGACCGACGTCTTCTTCATCGAGAACGTGGGGAACCTCGTCTGCCCCGCGATCTACGACCTCGGGCAGGCGGCGAACGTCGTCGTCCTCTCCGTCACGGAGGGGGAGGACAAGCCGCTGAAGTACCCGGTGATGTTCAAGGCGGCCGACCTCGTCCTCGTGACGAAGACCGACCTCGTCCCCCACCTCGACGTGGACCTCCCGCGGCTCCGGGACGCGATCGCCCGCGTGATGCCGGGGACGGGGGTGATCGAGCTCTCCGCCCGCACGGGCGCGGGGATCGACGCCTGGGTGGCGTGGCTCGCGGAGCGGAGGGCGCCCTTCGACGGGCACGGGGGCAGGAAGGCCCGGCCTCACGATCACGGTCACACCCGCGGTCATTCCCACGGTCACTCGCGGTCGCACGGCGGGCACGAGCACTGATCGCGGCGAGCGCAGGCGTCGATACCCAGCCGTTCGCCCTGAGCCTGTCGAAGGGCGAAGCCTACGTCCTGGCGTCACGACGATGAGTCCGTTCGCCCTGAGCCTGTCGAAGGGCGAACGCCGCGGCTCGTTCCGAGCGACCGCACGGCGCGCGCGCCCCCGATGGGCTCCCCCCGGAGCCCCCCCACGTGGGAGGCAGCGGTCACAACCGGATTTTTCTAGTGTCCTCCCGGTGAGTCGCGGCGCACTCGCCGCCCCCGGGGGATCAGCTTGACGACGAACCCGCCCGCCCGTCCAGGCGTCACGAGACCTATCGCCCGGCGCTCCCGCGCCCGGCTGCTCCTCGATCTCCTCCCCTGGATCCTCGTTCTCGGATTCCTCGTCTCCGGCCCCTGCGAGCCGGGGAAGCACGACGCCGCCGCCGCCCCGCGAGAAGCGCCGCGACGGACCGGGTGATCGGCAGCCCCGTCCGCTCCTCCACGAAGAGCCACTGGCCAGACGGGTTCACCTCGAGGAAGAGGTGCTCGCCGTCCGCGCGGCGGCGGAGGTCGACGGCAGCGTAGCTGAGGCCGAGGTCGGCGACGAGGACGCGGAGGCCCCGCTCGACCTCGGAGGGGAGCGTGCAGCGAGCCATCGGCGCCTCGCGCCAGACCGGGCGGAAGTCCTCGGGCGAGCGGGTCCGGCGCGCGTCGATCTCGGCGGCGAAGACCTCGTCGCCCACGACGGTTGCGCGGACGTCCACGCCGGGGAGGTACTCCTGGAAGACTGCCGGCGCGGTCCGGACCCCGTCGATCCGGGCGAGCGCCTCCTCGCTCACGATCCGGGTCGGGCGCCAGTCGTCCGGCGTCGAGTGCAGCGCCTTGTGGATCCGGGGCTTCCCGCCCCGGGCGCGCAGGAAGGCCCGGGCCTTCGCCGGATCGTTCGTGACGAGCGTCCGCGGGACGGCGAGGCCCGCCCGCGCCGCGCGGGCGAGCTGGAGCGGCTTGTGGCAGGCACGCGCGTCGCGCCACGGGTCGTTCACCCAGAGCACGTCGAGGGACGCCGCGAGCCCGGCCAGCGCCTCGCGAACCTGGTGGAAGGCGAAGGCCGCGTCGGTCGCGCGAAGCCCGCGCCCGACGTCGAACGGGAGCGGGCGGCGCCACCAGACCGCGGTGACCTCTTCGGCCCGGAGCGTGCCCTCCGGCGTGCGCAACTCGGCGCGCGCGCCCTCCCCGTAGCGGAGCTCGACGTCGGCGCGGAGCGGGAAGCGCGCGAGGTCGAGCAGCCTCGCCTCGGCGCCGAGGCGCCGGAGCGCCCGGAGGACCGGAGGCGCGTGCTCGTCGGCCTCGTGGGAGACGGCGACGATCACTTCTTCGGCGTCTTCCTGTACCTCTCCGCCTCGATGAAGAGACGACCCAGCCAGATCTCGAGCCGCTGGATGTCCCGGATCTCGGCCGCCGTCGTCGCCCCGTTCGCGAGCGCGTCCTGGGCGGCGGCGAGGAGCGCCTTGGCGGCCGGGAGGAGCTTCCGGAGGTGCACCTCGCGCTCCTTCAACGCCTCGTCCGAGGGACCGGCCCACGGAAACGGATGCGACCCGCAGCAGCACGAGCAGCAGCCGTCCGAACCGTGATCGCGACACCCGCACTTCAGCTTCTCAAGCGCCCCCGCGTCCAGCGCGAGCATCCTCTGCACGTCGACCGATGCGTTGCCCGTTCCGCTCATGGTCCCCTCCCTCCGGTTCGTACTCTCCCCGCTTCGCGCGGCGGCGTCCTGGCCGGTGGACATCCTGCCCTCGCGGGCGCCCCGGGGCCAGGGCTCATTTGCGTCCGAGGCGGGCCCGGAGGGCCCGCGCCTCGGCGAGGAGCGGCAGGTCCGGATCGGCCCGGGCCCAGAGTGCGAGGAGGGCGTCGGCGTCGGCCCGCGCCCACTCCCACTCGCCCATCCGCTCGTGGGCGCGCGCGGAGACGAGGAGGCTCGTCGGGTAGGCCCACCCGCGCCAGAGCCCCCGCGGCGCGAGCCGGCGGAACCTCGCGGCGGCCGCCGCAGCCTCCCGCGGGTCTCCGGACTCGAGCGAGACGACGGCGACGAGGTAGGAAGGGGGGAGCCCGAAGGTCGGCCAGGGGTCCCGCTCCTCGAGCGCGGCGAGCCGCGAGATCGCCTCGACCGGATCGCCCCGGCGCCAGAGGGTGAGCGCCTCGACCTGCGCCTGCGCCGCGGACCCCGCCGGCGCCTTCGCGGCGAGACGCGCGGCGTACTCCACGTCTCCCAGGTAGGCGAGGAGGACGGCCTGGAATCCGGCGAGATCCGGGCTCGCCGCGCTCGCCCTGGCCGCCTCGCGCCGGACGCTCCGCGCGTCCCCGTCCCCGGCGAGGTAGGTGGCGCGGACGCCGGCGTCGATCGCCCCGACGCCGCGCGCCGCGAGCTCGTCGAGGACGCGGAGCCCCTCGTCCCGCCGCCCCTGCGCGCGCAGGGCGGCCGCCAGCGCGACC
>JBBIPT010000037.1:0-21630 GCA_037442705.1 Anaeromyxobacter sp. | reverse complement strand
CGCCTACCTGGCCGTCCTCGCCGCCGCGGGGGCGGCGGCGATCGCGGCGCGGCTCCAGGGAGGGAGCTGATCGATGACGGCCGAGCGCCGCGTCTTCGTCATCGTGAACACCCTCGGGCTCCACGCCCGGGCCGCGGCCCAGCTCGTCCAGGTCGCGAACCGCTTCCGGGCGGAGATCCACGTCGAGAAGGACGGGATGAAGGTGAACGGGAAGAGCATCATGGGCGTGCTCACCCTCGCGGCCGCCAAGGGGACCTCCATCCAGGTGTCCTGCGAGGGGGAGGACGCCGGCGCGGCGATGGAGGCCCTCGCGAAGGTGATAGAGAACGGATTCGGGGAGAGATGACGCCCGCCGGGACCACGATCCTCGTCGGCATCGCCGCGTCGCCCGGCATCGCCATCGGGCGGTGCTGGTCCGTGGACCGCCGGAAGGTGCGGACCCCGAAGCGCCGGCTCACCCAGGACGAGGTGGACGTGGAGCTCGCGCGGTTCCGGACCGCGATGGAGCTCTCCGACCTCCAGCTCTCCGAGGTGAAGGAGAAGGTGGGGCAGGCGGACGGCGTGCCGGGGGCCGCCGAGCACGGCGCGATCATCGACATGCACCGGATGATGCTGAAGGACGAGATGCTCGTCCTCGAGGCGCAGCGGCTCGTCCGGGAGGAGCGGCTCAACGCGGAGTGGGCGGTGAAGCGGGCCGTCCGAAAGATCAAGAACGCATTTCACGAGCACGCGGACGAGTACTTCAAGGAGCGGCGCGCCGACGTGGACTACGTGGGCGAGCGGATCATCAAGAACCTCCTCGGCCAGGCCCCCGACGTGGAGGAGCTGCCGCCGGAGGGGTCGATCATCGTCGCCCACGACCTCTCCCCGGCGGACACCGCCCTCCTGCTCCACGAGCGGAAGGTCGCGGGCTTCGTCACCGACGCCGGGGCGAAGACCTCGCACACCGCCATCGTGGCCCGGGCCCTCGAGGTCCCGGCGGTCGTCGGCGTGGGGAAGATCACCTCGCTCGCCGAGCGGGGCGACTGGGTCATCGTGGACGGGAGCCGCGGCGTCGTCGTGATCAACCCGACGCCGGAGGAGCGGGCCGGCTACGAGATGGAGCGGGAGCGCTTCCTCGCCGAGGAGGCCGAGCTCCTGCAGACCCGAGACCTCCCGGCGCGGACGCTGGACGAGGTCACCGTCCGGCTCGCCGGCAACATCGAGTTCGCCGAGGAGGTGCCGAGCCTCCTCGGCCACGGCGGCGAGGCGGTCGGCCTCTACCGGACCGAGTTCCTCTTCCTCGCGCGGGGCGACCTCCCGTCCGAGGAGGAGCACTACCGGAACTACCGGCAGATCCTGGAGGCGCTCGCCCCGAGACCCGTGACGATCCGGACGTTCGACCTCGGCGGGGACAAGCTGCCGGCCGGCATGCGCGTCCACGCGGAGAACCCCGCCCTCGGCCTCCGGGCGATCCGGTACTGCCTGCGGCGGCCGGACATCTTCCGGACCCAGCTCCGCGCCCTCCTGCGCGCCTCGGTCCACGGGAACCTCAAGATCATGTTCCCCATGATCTCGGGGGTGGCCGAGCTCCGGGGGGCGAAGAAGGCCCTCGAGGAGGTGCGGGCGGAGCTGGAGAAGGAGGGGGTCCGGACCCGGAAGGAGATCCCCGTCGGGATCATGATCGAGCTCCCCTCCGCGGCGATGATCGCGGACCGGCTCGCCCGGGAGTGCGACTTCTTCTCCATCGGGACGAACGACCTCATCCAGTACACCATCGGGATCGACCGCCAGAACAAGGACGTCGCCTATCTCTACAAGCCGCTCCACCTCTCCGTCCTCCGGATGGTGAAGTTCGCCTGCGACGCGGCCCGCGAGGCGAACGTCCCCGTGTCGATGTGCGGCGAGATGGCGGGCGACCCGGTGAACACCCTCGTCCTCCTCGGCCTCGGCGTCTCCGAGCTCTCGATGAACGGCGGCTCGATCCCGCTCGTGAAGCGGGTCGTCCGGGCCGCCCGGGCGTCCGAGGGGAGGGCGCTCGTGGAGCGGATCTTCTCCCTCACGACCGCCGACGACATCGAGCGCGAGGTGCGGGCGGAGATGCTCACGAGGTTCCCCGGCCTCCTCGGCGAGCCGGAGGCCGTCGTCCCCTCGCCGGCCTGACCCGGACCCCCGGGCGCGGGCGTTGACGGGGGCCGCCGGGGCGCGTACCTTCGCCCCCTTTCGCGAGGAAGAACCCCATGATCGCCGACTACCTCTTCACCTCGGAGTCCGTGACCGAGGGCCATCCCGACAAGATGGCGGACCAGATCTCCGACGCCGTCCTCGACGCGGTGCTCCGGCAGGACGAGCGCGGCCGGGTGGCCTGCGAGACCCTCCTCAAGACGGGCTACGTGATGATCGCCGGGGAGATCACCACGACCGCCCGGCTCGACTACCCGCGGCTCGCTCGCGAGGTCGTGAAGCGGATCGGCTACACGGGCGGCGAGATGGGGTTCGACGGGAACACCTGCGCGGTGCTCGTCTCGGTGGACCAGCAGTCCCCGGACATCGGCCAGGGCGTGGACACGGGCGGCGCGGGCGACCAGGGGATGATGTTCGGGTACGCCTGCGACGAGACGACGGAGCTCATGCCCGCGCCGATCCAGTACGCGCACGCGGTGACCCGCCAGCTCGCGAAGGCGCGGCGCGGCGGGCTCGACTTCCTCCGGCCGGACGGGAAGAGCCAGGTCACGGTGGAGTACCGCGACGGCCGCCCCGCCCGGATCGAGACCGTGGTCGTCTCCACGCAGCACGCCGAGGACGTCTCGAACAAGAAGCTCCACGCCGCGATCCGGGAGGAGGTCATCGCGAAGGCCCTCCCGAGGAAGCTCCTAGACGGCAGGACGAAGTTCCACATCAACCCGACCGGACGCTTCGTCATCGGCGGGCCGATGGGCGACACCGGCGTCACCGGCCGGAAGATCATCGTGGACACCTACGGCGGGATGGGGCGGCACGGCGGCGGCGCCTTCAGCGGGAAGGACCCGTCGAAGGTGGACCGCTCCGCCGCCTACATGGGGCGCCACATCGCGAAGAACGTGGTCGCGGCCGGGCTCGCCCGCCGCTGCGAGGTGCAGGTCGCCTACGCGATCGGCGTCGCCGAGCCGGTCTCGGTCATGGTGGACACCTTCGGGACCGCCACCGTGCCCGAGGACCGGATCGCGAAGGCGATCCGGAAGGTCTTCGGGCTCACCCCCCGCGCGATCACCGAGGGGCTCGACCTCCTCCGGCCCATCTACGAGAAGACCGCCGCCTACGGCCACTTCGGCCGGACGGAGAGGTCCTTCACGTGGGAGCGGACGGACAGGAAGGACGAGCTCCGCGACGCGGCCGGCGGGAAGCTCCGGGCGGCCGCGGGGGGGTAGTCGCAACGGGAGCGGGGCGGTCGACCCGGGCGAGGAGAGCGCGCCGAGCGCGATCGCCCGCGCCACCGCGCAGTGACGGCGGACGGGCCCCCTGAGCGGGCGCTGCGCGCCCTCGAGGACCTCCGGCGGCGGTGCTCGCCCTCACCCGGGCCCACCCCGCGTCCACGCCGTGGCCGAGGCCCCCCGATGGCGCGCGAGCAGCACGATCAGCGTGACGGCCGTGAGCGGCAGCACGAAGCCCAGCATGGTGGCGCTGAACGCCGGCAGTGCCCTGTGCTGCGTGGCCGCGAGAGTCAGGTACGCCACGTAGACGGCGTAGTAGCCGAGGAACAGCGCCCCCTCCCAGCGCGCGATCCGGTGGCCGGTGGTGAAGATCGGCAGGCAGGCGAGCGCCACCGCGATCATCACCGGCAGGTCGAAGCGGGCCAGCGCGTCGGCCACGTCGAGTCCGCCGGGCGTGACCAGGGCGGCGATGCCGGCGATCGCCAGGAGATTGAACAGGCTGCTGCCGATCACGTTGCCCACGGCGATGCTGCTCTCGCCGCGCAGCGCGGCCACCACGGAAGTGGCCAGCTCGGGCAGGCTCGTGCCGGCGGCGACGATGGTCAGGCCGATGACGGTCTCGCTGACCCCGAAGGCGTGCGCGATCGCCACCGCGCTGTCGACCAGCCAGGTGGCACCGAGCACGAGGAGCGCCAGGCCCGCGGCGATGAAGACGATCTGGACCGGCAACCGCCCGATCCATGCGCTCGCGCCGCCCCCGAACTCCTGCGCGTATTCGGCCTCTACTTCCGGGCTTTCCCGGCGACTCTGGCGGATGGCGAAGATCGTGTAGGCCACGATGCCGGCCGTGAGCAGCAGACCGTCGAACGGGCCGATGCGGCCGTCGAGCGCCATGACCCAGAACAGCACCGACACGCCGATCACCAGCGGCACCTCGAAGCGGACGAGCTGCTGCTGAACCACCAGCGGCGTGATGAGGGCGGAAAGCCCGAGCACCACCAGCACGTTGAAGGTGTTGCTGCCGACGATGTTGCCGACGGCGATGTCCGCCTGTCCCGCGAGACCGGACTGAACGCTGACCGCCAGCTCTGGCGAGCTGGTGCCGAAAGCGACCACGGTGAGTCCGATCACCAGCGGCGAGATCCCGAACCGCGCCGCGAGGCGAGCGGCGCCGCGCACCAGCAACTCGGCGCCCGCGATCAGCAGCACCAGGCCCAGCACCAAGAAAACGACCGTGAGCGTCATGAAATCAAAGCCTCGAGCCTCGAGGAGCCTGACCGAAACGGGCGCGCACCGCGCGGAGAAGCCCGCATCGCCCGATCACCGCCCGCGCACCATGGACATCACGCTCCCCATGTCGAGCGTCGCAGCCTGTCGCTGGATCTGCGGCAGGTACTGCGTCTGCATCCGTTTCGCCGGGCCGAGCAGGTCCTGGAACGTTTCGCGCAGCACCGCCGTGCTCATCACCCGCCCGCCGGCGTAATGGCGCTTGGCCAGCTGGCCCAGGGCGTAGGTGGTGGCGAAGGAGAACGCCATGCCGGTGGCCGCGCCGCCCACCTTGCCCACGGTCTTGCCGGCCGCCTTGCCGAGCAGGCCGCCCAGGAGCTTGCGGGCGAACTGCTCGAGATATTGCGAGGTGAGACCCACTCCGGCGGTGGCGATGAACTCCTTGACGTGCCCCTGGTCGAGCTCGACGCCGTGGGCACGGCCGATGCCGTAGACCATCTTGATCTGCAGCGGGATGATGGCCATGGACGCCCAGGACTGCGGCAGCAGTTCCAGCGCGCCGTTCATCAGCGCGTAGTTCAGGATGGACTTGTCCAGCTCCGCCCCGGACACGTTCGGCTGCACCGTCACCACCGGCCCGGGCGCGGCGGCTGCGGCCGCGGCGCCTGCCACGGCTACGGGCGCCGCGCCCTCGGTGAGCTCGACGATGGCGTCGGCCTCACGCTCGAAGCCAGCGGTCTGTCCGGCCTCGAGCTTCAACAGGGCCTTCAGCCCGCTCAGGAAGCGGCGCTCGACCTCGCTCTGGCGGCCGTCGGCGTCGCACACGCACACCGCCATTTCGTACGCCAGCTGGCGCTCGCCGGGGTCCCGCAACGCGCCGGCGGCGGCATCCAGGCGGACGCGCTCGAGCAGCACGTCCTGGTAGAGGCGCGCGAGATCGGGCGAACCGCCTTCGCTGCCCAGGGACTCGGCGATGCGACGGATCTCCTCGCGCTCGCGGTCGTGCTTGGCGCGGTCGGCGAAGGCGGCAAACAGGGCGATGGTGAGGATCGCTCTCTGCTGGTCTGGGTTCATTGCGGGTTCTCCCATCTGATCTGGAGTTCGGTCTCTTCCGGCGCGCCTTCGCGCTCGTGCTGGATATTGCAGAACGCCCGCGCCGGCACGGAAATTCCGTTCTGGGCCGAGTTCGACGGGTCCCCGACGGATCGAGTCGCGGACCGAGCGACTGGCCCTTCGAAGTCCACCCGCGCTGGCGAGGCTGGCCCGCCTTGACCCGCGGCCTCCCGTCCGATATATCCGTCCATCCGGATGCAGCGATGACATCGGTCGCCACCCCGAACGGGCGCCCAGACGCCCTCCTCGGCTGGATGGACGGGCTCGCGGAGCCCACCCGGCTCCGGCTCCTCCACTCCCTCGAGCGGCGCGAGCTCTCCGTCCTCGAGCTCTGCGAGGTCCTCGCCCTCCCGCAGTCCACCGTCTCCCGCCATCTGAAGGTCCTCGCGGACCGCGGCTGGCTCGTCTCCCGCCGCGAGGGGACCCAGAGTCTCCACCGCCTCTCCGACGAGCTCGCCCCGGCCGCGCGGAAGCTCTGGCTCCTCGCCCGCGCCGAGACCGAGGGGTGGCCCGCCGTTCGCGCGGACGGGGAGCGGCTCGCCGCGGTCCGGGCCCGCCGCGACGGCGCGCAGAGGTTCTTCGCCGGCGCCGCCGGCGCCTGGGACCGGCTCCGGAGGGAGGTCTACGGGGGCCGCGCCGGAGAGGAGGCGCTCCTCGCCCTCCTCCCGCCCGAGTGGACCGTGGCGGATCTCGGCTGCGGGACGGGCGCGGTCGCGGCCGAGCTCGCCCTGCGGGTGCGGAAGGTCCTCGCCGTGGACCAGTCCCCGGCGATGCTCCGCGCGGCCCGCCGCCGCCTCGCCGGCGTCGAGAACGTGGAGATCCACGAGGCCCGGCTCGAGGCCCTCCCGATCGCGGACGGGACCTGCGACGCCGCGCTCGCGTCCCTCGTCCTCGCCTACCTCGAGGACCCGCTGCCCGCCCTGAGGGAGGCGGTGCGCATCCTCGAGCCCGGCGGGAGGCTCGTCGTCCTCGAGGCGGCGCGCCACGGCGACGACGCGCTCCGGCGCAAGATGGGGCAGGCGCACGCCGGCTTCGATCCCGGCGCGCTCGCGTCCCTCCTCGCCGAGGCGGGGCTCGACTCGCCTTCGGTCCGCGCTCTCCCGCCCGAGCCGGGCGCGAAGGGGCCGGGGCTCGTCGTCGCCTCGGGCCGCCGCGCGGCCGGAGAGAACGCCCCGGAGAACACCCACCCACCCAGGAACGGAAGGAAGAGAGGAAGGACATGGCCGTCACGACCGTGAAGAAGACGAAGGGTCCCGCGCTCCGCGCGGTCCCCGCCGGGAGCCTCGAGCGCAGGGTGAAGGACCTCGCCCTCGCCGAGTGGGGGCGCAAGGAGATCGAGCTCGCCGAGAAGGAGATGCCGGGGCTCATGGCGGTCCGGCGCGAGTACGCGGCGAAGCGGCCCCTGGCCGGCCAGCGGATCACGGGCTCGCTCCACATGACGATCCAGACCGCGGTCCTCGTCGAGACGCTCCGCGACCTCGGCGCCGACGTCCGCTGGGCGAGCTGCAACATCTTCTCCACCCAGGACCACGCCGCCGCGGCGGTCGTCGTCGGGCGCGACGGCACGCCGTCCGCCCCGAAGGGCGTCCCGGTCTTCGCCTGGAAGGGCGAGACGCTCGAGGAGTACTGGGAGTGCACCGAGCGGGCGCTCGACTTCGGCGACGGCAAGGGGCCGACCCAGATCGTGGACGACGGCGGCGACGCGACGCTGCTCCTCCACAAGGGGGTCGAGTTCGAGAAGGCGGGGAAGGTCCCGGATCCGAGGACGGCCGACTCCGAGGAGTACGCCGTCGTCCTCCGGCTCCTCTCCCGCGAGCTCCGGAAGGACCCGAAGCGCTGGACCCGGGTCGCGAAGGCCTGCGCCGGGGTCACCGAGGAGACGACGACCGGCGTCCACCGGCTCTACGAGATGCAGAGGGCGGGGACGCTCCTCTTCCCGGCGATCAACGTGAACGACTCCGTCACGAAGTCGAAGTTCGACAACCTCTACGGCTGCCGCCACTCCCTCGTGGACGGGCTCAACCGGGCGACGGACGTGATGCTCGCCGGGAAGCTCTGCGTCGTCTGCGGCTACGGCGACGTGGGGAAGGGCTGCGCCCAGGCCCTCCGCGGCCAGGGGGCGCGCGTCGTCGTGACCGAGATCGACCCGATCAACGCGCTCCAGGCGTCGATGGAGGGCTACCCGGTCGTCCGCGTGGAGGACGTCGTCGAGACCGCCGACGTCTTCGTCACCGCCACGGGGAACGTGGACGTGATCACCGTGGACCACATGCGCCGGATGAAGGACTGCGCCATCGTCGGGAACATCGGCCACTTCGACAACGAGATCGACATCGCCGGCCTGAAGAAGGTGCCGGGGCTCACGAAGGTGAACGTGAAGCCGCAGTACGACGCCTTCGTCTTCCCGGACGGCCACCGGGTGCTCGTCCTCGCCGAGGGGCGGCTCCTGAACCTCGGCTGCGCGACCGGCCACCCGTCCTTCGTGATGTCCTCCAGCTTCACGAACCAGGTGCTCGCCCAGCTGGAGCTCGCGGCGAACCGGGGCGCCTACGGGAAGAAGGTGCACGTCCTCCCGAAACGGCTCGACGAGAAGGTGGCCGCGCTCCACCTCGAGCAGCTCGGGGCGAAGCTCACGAAGCTCACGAAGCGGCAGGCCGCATACCTCGGGATCCCTGCGAGCGGGCCCTTCAAGCCGGACCACTACCGGTACTGAGCGGCCGGGTGGCTCCGCTCGCCCTTCGACAGGCTCAGGGCGAACGGAGCGCTCGCTCCCGTCGAGGTGCGAGCGCGCGAGGCTTCCCGGCTCCGCTCGCCCTTCGACAGGCTCGGGGCGAGCGGAGCGGGGCCGCGGCCGCCCCACGCCGGCGGGCGCCTAGAACGCGAACGCGCCCCGGATCCCGAGCTGGATCCAGGTGTGGATCGCCTTGTCGGTGATGTCGCCGGACGAGGAGGCGCCTCCGATCTCGATCTCCGCCGAGGTGAACTGGCCGATGCCGATCGAGCCGTAGGGCCCCATCCTCAGGACGCCCCAGGCGAGGTCGAACCCGCCCTGGGCCCCGAGCTCCCAGCCCTTCGCGCTGACGGCAGCCTCGAGCCCGCCGAGGGCGTAGTCGTAGCGGAGGATCTCGTACCCGACGAACCCGCCGAGCCACGGACCCACGTTGCCCGGGCTGAAGCGGAGCTCGGCCTGCGCGCCGATGGCGAGGTCGAAGACGGAGCAGCTCGCGCCGGCCGCGTCGCAGCTGTCGGCGATCGACGAGTCGAGCTTGCCGGGGGCGATCCGGAGGTAGCCGCCGACGCTGAAGCGCTCGCCGCCGAAGCCGGCCTCGAGCTGGACGGGCACGGTCCAGGAGACGAAGTCGCCGAGCTTCGCGTCCTTCTCGATCTCCCCTCCGGGGATGCCGGCGCCGAGACGGCCGCCGAGGTAGACGCCCGCGCTCGCGGCGGACGGGACGAGGAAGGAGACGAGGAGCAGCGGGAAGAGGAGCTTGCGCATTCGGGAACCCTCCGCGGCCCGCCTCCGTGGCGGGCCCACGAGGTGAGATCCTATCTCCCCGGATCCCCGGCCGGAAGCCCCGCGACGCGGGCCGCGGCGCCCGGCCGCACGTCGCGTTGAACGGGCCGCGCCGCTGGGCTACGTTGCCGCGCCGGTGTCCTTCCTCTCCGCCATCCTCCTCGGCCTCGTCCAGGCCGCGACCGAGTTCCTGCCGGTCTCGTCGACGGCGCACCTCCTCGTGTTCGGGGAGCTCCTCGGCCACGACCTCGCCGATGCCCGGTTCCGCGCCTTCGTCGCGATCATCCAGTCCGGCACGACGCTCGCCGTCCTCGTCTACTTCCGGCGCGAGCTCCTCACGCTCCTCCACGCGGGCGTCCGCTCCGCCGTCCGGCTCCGGCCGCTCGAGACGAAGGACTCCCGGCTCGCCTGGCTCATCCTCCTCGGGACGATCCCGGCCGCGGTGGCGGGGAAGCTCCTCGAGCGGAGGATCGAGTCGCTCGGGAACCTCGTCATCGCCGCCTCCCTCGTGGGGCTCGGGCTCCTCCTCCTCGTCGCGGAGCGCTACGCTCGGCACGAGCGGAGGGTGGAGGACGTCCGGGCGATGGACGCGCTCCTCGTGGGGATCGGCCAGGCCATCGCCCTCGTCCCCGGCGCCTCCCGGTCCGGCACGACGATCACGGCCGGGATGCTCCTCGGCTTCACCCGCGAGGCGGCGGCCCGCTTCAGCTTCCTCCTCTCCGTGCCGATCATCCTCGGCGCAGGGGGCTACAAGCTCTGGAAGATCGCGCCGCTCCTCCGCGCCTCCACCCAGGACTGGGCGCTCGCGATGGCGACGGGGACGATCGTCTCGGCGGTGGCCGGCTACCTCGTCATCGGCTGGCTCCTCGGCTGGCTCCGGACGCGGACGACCCACCTCTTCGTCGTCTGGAGGATCGCCGCCGGGGTCGCGATCGCGGTCCTCGTCTGGCAGGGCGTCCTGCCGTCCGGGCACGAGCCGCCGTCCGCCCCTCCCGCCGCGGAGGCGCGCGTGCGGTGACCTTCGAGCGGCTCCGGCGCGCGCTCGCGGCGCGGACCCCCCGGACGGCCCCGGTGGACCGGATCGCACCGGAGCACCTGCCGGAGGGCGGCTTCGCCCGGGCCGCCGCCCTCGTCCCGCTCCACGAGAAGGACGGGGAGCTCCACGTCGTCCTCACGAGGCGGCCCCGGCACATGCGGCGCCACGCCGGGCAGCTCAGCGTCCCCGGCGGACGGATCGACCCGGGGGAGGAGCCCCTCGACGCGGCGCTGCGGGAGACCGAGGAGGAGATCGGGCTCCCCCGGTCGCGGGTGGACGTCCTCGGCCGGCTCTCGGAGACGCTCGTCCTCCAGACCGCCTTCCGCTTGACGCCCTGGGTGGCCTCCGTGCCATACCCCTTCCGGTACGTCCCGGAGCCGGGCGAGGTGGAGGCGATCCTCCACGTCCCGCTCTCCGCGCTCGAGCGGCCGGGCGTGCACCGCGTGGAGCCGCGCGAGGCGTACGGGATGAACGTGGACGTCCACTACTTCGACCTCGGCGAGGACGTCCTCTGGGGGGCGACGGCCCGGGTGATCGTCGAGCTCATGGCAGTGTGGAGGCAATCGTGAAGATCTACCCGGTGGTCATGGCCGGCGGCTCGGGCACGCGGTTCTGGCCCCTCTCGCGGAGGGACCGGCCGAAGCAGTTCCTCCCCCTCGCCGGGGACGAGCCGCTCCTCGCCGAGACCGTGGCGCGCCTGCCGCCCCTCGCGAAGCCGAAGGACACCTACGTGGTCTGCGGGCCCGCGCACGTCGCGGCGGCCCGGCGGATGATCCCGAAGCTCCCCGCCGGGAACTTCATCGTGGAGCCGTGCGCGAGGAACACGGCCCCCTGCGTGGGGCTCGCCGCGATCCACGTCGCGCTGCGGGACGAGCAGGGGATCATCGCGATGCTCCCCGCCGATCACCACGTCGCCCGGCCGAAGGCGTTCCGGGAGGCGATCGCCGCCGCCGCCGAGCTCGCCGCGAAGGGCTCCATCGCGACGATCGGCATCCGCCCCTCGCGGCCGGAGACGGGCTACGGCTACCTCAAGGTGGGGCCGCGGCTCGCCGCCCGCGGGAAGGGGAAGGGGCGCCACGCGCCGCACAAGGTGGAGCGCTTCGTGGAGAAGCCGGACGTCGTCACCGCGGCCCGCTACCTCGCGGACGGGGGCTACCTCTGGAACTCGGGGATCTTCGTCTTCCGGGCCGACGTGATCCTCGAGGAGATCCGGCGCGCGATGCCGGTCCTCGGCGAGCAGCTCGAGGTGATCCAGGCGTCCGTCGGGACGCCCGCCCACGCGCGCACCCTCCGCCGGGTCTTCCCGGACTGCCCCTCGATCTCCATCGACTACGGCGTGATGGAGAAGTCGAAGCGGATCGCGGTCGTGCCGGCCGACTTCGGCTGGTCGGACGTGGGGAGCTTCGCCGCGCTCCCGGACGTGAAGCCGGCCGACCTCCAGGGGAACGTCGCCGAGGGCGACGCGGTCGTCGTGGACGGCCGGAACGGGATCGTGCTCGCGCACGGCGGCCGGCCCGTCGTCGTCGTCGGGATGGACGACGTCGTCGTCGTGGACGCGGGGGACGCGGTGCTCGTCTGCCGGCGCGACCGCGCCCAGGACGTGCGGCGGGCCGTGGACGAGCTCGCCCGGCGCGGGCGGGACGAGGTGCTGTGATGACCGTGGCCGTCTCCGCCGATCCCGGCCGTTCGCGGCGCGACAGGCTCGCCGCGGCCGGTCCTGAATCCAGCCGTTCGCCCTGAGCCTGTCGAAGGGCGACCGCCGCGGCTCGATCCGGGCGATCACGGCCACGAGGCGCCCCCCCCTCCCGAGGACAACGAGATGCCGAGCCTCTCCCCCACCATCTTCCGCGAGTACGACATCCGCGGTCTCGTGGACCGGGACCTCACCGAGGAGGCGGTCCACCTCGTGGGCAAGGCCCTCGGCACCCGGATCCGCGAGGCGGGCGGCCGGCGCGCCGCCGTGGGGCGCGACGCGCGCCTCTCCGGCCCGAAGTTCGCGGCCCAGATGATCTCCGCCCTCCGGTCCACCGGCGTCGACGTCCTCGACCTCGGGATCGTCCCCACGCCGCTCACCTACTTCGCCTCCCACACCGCGGGCGTGGACGGGATCTGCATGATCACCGGCTCCCACAACCCGCCGGAGTACAACGGCCTCAAGATCGGCCTCGGCGCGGCCACCTTCCACGGGGAGGAGATCCAGGCGATCCGCCGCCTCGCCGAGTCGGGGAAGTTCGCGACGGGCGAGGGGAGCGTCTCCTCCCACGACGTCGTCGGTCCCTACCAGGCCCACGTGAAGGAGAACCTCAGGCTCGGGAAGCGCAAGCTCAAGGTGGTCGTGGACGCGGGGAACGGCACGGGCGGCGTGGTGGCCGTCCCCATCCTCGAGGCGCTCGGGGTGGAGGTGGTCCCGCTCTTCGTGGAGATGGACGGGCGCTTCCCGAACCACCACCCCGACCCGACGGTGGAGGAGAACCTCGAGCACCTGAAGGCGAAGGTGAAGGAGACCGGCGCGGACCTCGGCGTCGCCTACGACGGCGACGCGGACCGGGTCGGGGCGGTGGACGAGAAGGGGAGCGTGCTCTGGGGGGACCAGATCATGATCCTCTTCTCCCGCGCCCTCCTCGCGGAGGTGCCGGGCGCCGCGATCGTCGGCGAGGTGAAGTGCTCGATGACCCTCTACGACGACATCGCGAAGCGCGGGGGCCGGGCGATCATGTGGAAGGCGGGGCACAGCCTCATCAAGGCGAAGATGAAGGAGGAGAAGGCGCTCCTCGCCGGCGAGATGAGCGGCCACATCTTCTTCGGCCACCGCTGGTTCGGCTTCGACGACGGCATCTACTCCTCCGCCCGGCTCGTGGAGCTCCTCTCCCGCACCGGCGCGCCGCTCTCCGCGCTCCTCGCCGACGTCCCGAAGACCTACTCCACGCCGGAGCTCCGCGCCGACTGCCCCGAGGAGAAGAAGTTCGAGGTCGTCCGCCGGGCGCAGGAGTGGTTCGCGGCCCGGCACGAGGCGGTGACCGTGGACGGCGTCCGCGTCGTCTTCCCGGACGGCTGGGGGCTCGTGCGGGCCTCGAACACGCAGCCGCTCCTCGTCCTGCGGTTCGAGGCGACGACGGAGGCGCGGCTCCGGGAGATCGAGCGGCTCGTCCGCGGGAAGGTGGACGAGATCCTGAGGGACGTGGGGGCCTGACCGTGGCCGCGGGAAAGCTCCTGCTCGGAGTGGACCTCGGCGGGACGAACGCCCGGGCCGCCGCGGTGGACGCAGCCTCAGGGAAGATCGTCGCGGCCCGGAAGGAGCCGCTCCGGGACCGTGCCCCGGAGCGCGTGGTCGAGGTCGTGCGGCGCGCCGTGACGGCGGCGGCGGCGGCGGCGGGCTCCGGCGTCGGAGAGGCGGGGGCGGTGGGGGTCGGGGTCGCGGGGCAGTGCCTCGGGGCGACGGGCGTCGTCCTCAACGCGCCGAACCTCGGCTGGCGCGACGTCCCCTTCGGCGAGCTCCTCCGCGGCGCGCTCGGGGTGCCGGTGCGCGTCGCGAACGACCTCTCGGCGGCCGCATGGGGGGAGCGGCGGTTCGGGGCAGCGCATGGGCTCGACGACGTTGCGCTCGTCTTCGTGGGCTCGGGCGTCGGGTCCGGGCTCATCCTCGGCGGGCGGCTCTACCACGGGGCGACCGGCGTCGCCGGCGAGTTCGGCCACGTGAAGGTCCGGCCCGCGCGGCCGGAGACGGCGCCGCGGCGCTGCGGCTGCGGCGAGACGGGCTGCCTCGAGGCCTACACCTCCGGCGTGAACGTCGCCGCCAGGGTCCGCGAGGAGATCGGCGCGGGCGCCGCGGCGCGGATCCGCGCGCTCGCGGGCGGCGACCTCTCCCGCGTGAGCGCGAGCCTCGTCGAGCAGGCCCACGGCGAGGGCGACCCGTACGCCGTCGCGCTCTGGGGCGAGGTGGGGGAGCTCCTCGGGACGGCCCTCGCGAACCTCGTCACGGTCCTCAACCCGGCCCGGGTCATCCTGGGCGGCGGCGTCCTCCTCGGCTGCCCCGCCCTCGCCGCCATCGTGCGCCGGACGTTCGAGGAGCGGGCGTCCCGTTCCGCCCTGCGAGAGCTCACGATGGAGAACGCCTGGCTCGGGGACGACGCCGGGGTCGTGGGAGCCGCCCTGCTCGAATGACGCGGGGCGCCAGGTCCGGGCGCCGAGGGAGTTCCGTTCCACCCAACCCCGAATGGGGCTCACGCCGCGACTTCCCGCCGCGCGCGAAGGATGGTTTGCTGTCGGCCCGAAGCTTCGCTTTTCACCAAGGGTTTTCACTCCCTTGAAGCCCAAGGGGATCGGAGGAGCCATGTTCGCGTCGTGGTCACGAGTGGTACGGGGTGCGCTGGCGTTCGCTCTCGCCGTGTTCGCCTCGCAGGCACTTGCCGCCGGCACCGTGAAGTTCGGCATCGCGGGGCCGATGGCCTTCATCCAGGGAGAGGATCACTGGGCGGGCGCCGAGATGGCCCGCGACGAGATCAACGCGGCCGGAGGGATCACGGTCGGCGGGAAGAAGCGCAAGGTCGAGCTCGTGAAGATCGACACGAACGAGATCCTGAACGTCGCCGACGCCGCGACCGCGCTCGAGCGCGGCATCACCCGCGACAAGGTCGACTTCGTCCTCGGCTCCTTCCGCTCCGAGGCGGCCCTGGCCATGCAGGAGGTGGCCATGGACTACAAGAAGGTCTTCATCGTCGTCGGCGCCTCGCTCGACCAGCTCAGCGCGAACGTGGAGAAGGACTACGAGCGCTACAAGTACTGGTTCCGCATCTCGCCGCTCCGCTCCTCCGACCTCGTGAAGTCCTCCTTCGCGATGCTCGGGTCGGTGGCGGGCGAGATCAAGAAGGAGCTCGGCGTCCCCGTCGTGAAGGTGGCCCTCGTCGCCGAGAAGGCGGCCTGGACGGAGGGCTTCGTGAAGGCGGCGTCGGGCGCGATCCCGAAGATGGGGATGGAGCTCGCGGGCGTCTGGCAGCCCTCGGCGACCGCCTCCGACGTCTCGGCCGACCTCACCGCGATCAAGGGCTCGGGCGCCCACATCGTCTTCACCGCGATCTCCGGCCCGATGGGCGTCGCCCTCGGCCGGCAGATGGGCGAGATGCGGATCCCGGCCATCCCCTTCGGCATCAACGTGGAGGCCCAGAAGGAGGGCTTCTGGAAGGCGACGGACGGCAAGGGGAACTACGTCTCGACGCTCAACTTCTACGCCGACGTCGAGATCACGCCGAAGACCCTCCCCTTCGTGCAGGCGTTCCGGAAGAAGCACAACCGCCTGCCGACCTACACCGCGACGACCTACGACGCCGTCCACGTCCTGAAGATGGCCGTGGAGACGGCGGGCAGCCTCGACGCGGACAAGGTCGTCGCGGCCCTGGAGAAGGTCGAGATGGTGGGAACGGCGAGCCTCGTCAGCTTCGACAAGCAGCACGACGTGACGTTCGCCCCCGGCAAGACGATGCCGCTCGGCGTCCAGTGGCAGGACGGGGAACTCGTCGCGTTCTGGCCGAACGGCTGGAACGGCATCACCTTCAAGGGCGTGAAGCCGTTCAAGGTCCCGCCCCACATGAAGGGCCAGTAGCCGGAGCTCGGCCGGGGCCCCGGGGATCCCCGGGGCCCGCGGCCGGCCCGCCCCAGGAAACATGCTCGCATCGATCCTCGTCACGGGGCTGGTGAACGGCGGCGTCTACGCGCTGCTCGCCCTCGGCTTCTCGCTCGTCTTCGGCGTCGCGCGCATCGTGAACATCGCCCACGGCGCGTTCTACATGCTCGCCGCCTACCTCATCTACGTCCTCCTCGACGTGGTGGGCGTGGGGGTGGCCGTCGCGGTGCCGGCGGCGGTCCTCGGCACGGTCCTCCTCGGGCTCCTCTCCTACTGGATCGCGATCGAGCCGATCCGGGAGCACGAGGGGGCGGTGCTCATCACGACGATCGCCCTCACCCTCGTCTTCCAGGAGGTCCTGCTCGGGTTCTTCGGGGGCCACTTCCTCGCGAACCCCTCCTGGGTGGACGGGACCTTCCCGCTCCTCGGCGTGGACGTGACCTACCAGCAGCTCTTCACCCTCGTCGTGGTCGCCGTCGTGCTCGGGGGGACCTGGGCCGTCCTCGAGCGGACGCGGCTCGGCATCGCCATCCGCGCCACCGCGAACGATCGCGTCACGGCGAACCTGGTCGGGATGAACGTGCGGCGCGTGGAGATGGCCACGCTCGCCGTCTCCGCCGGGCTCGCCGGCATCGCCGGCGCCGTCGTCGCGCCGCTCCGGGTCGTAGATCCGCTGATGTGGCAGGCTCCCCTCGTCACGATCCTCGCCGTCGTCGTCGTGGGCGGGCTCGGAAGCCTCAAGGGGAGCATCCTCGGTGCGTTCCTCATCGGCTACGTGGAGGCGGCCACCGTGTTCCTCGTCCCCTCGGGATCCTTCATCAAGGGGGCGGTCGCCCTCACCGTGATGGTCACGGTGCTGCTCGTCCGGCCGGAGGGGCTCTTCGGCGTCGCGTTCGAGGAGGAGCGCTGACCGTGTTCACCTGGCGCGTCCTCAAGCGGCCCTTCGTCCTGCTCCGCACCGAGGTGCTCGTCCTCCCCTCGCGCGTGGCCGTGCTCGCCTTCGTCGTCGGGATCCTCGCCCTCCCGCTCTTCACGAAGGACCCCTACCTCCTCCGCGTCGTCGCCCTCACGAGCATCTTCGCGATCTTCGCCGCGAGCTGGGACTTCCTCTCCGGCTACTCGGGGCAGGTGAACCTCGGCCACGCCCTCTTCTTCGGCGCGGGGGCCTACGGGAGCTCGCTCCTCCAGCACCACCTCGGCTGGTCCCCCTGGATCACCGCGCCGATCGGGGCGGTCGTCGCCGGCGGCGTGGGCTTCGTCGCGGGGATCCCATGCCTCCGGCTCCGGGGCTCCTACCTCTCCCTCGCGACGCTCGCCTTCCCGCTCATCCTCGTGGGGCTCCTCTTCGCCCTCCCGGATCTCTCCGGCGGGGAGCTCGGGATCTCCGGGATCGAACCGCTCGTCCGCTCCCGGGTCGGCTTCTACTACCTCGCCGCGATCGTGATGCTCGTGTCTGTCTTCGCGATGTGGCTCGTGGGCGACTCGAACACGGGGCTCCTCCTCCACGCGATTCGCGAGGACGAGGTGGCGGCGCGCGCCTCCGGGATCGACACGCAGCGCTACAAGATGCTGGCCTTCGTCCTCTCCGCCTTCTTCGCGGGGCTCGCCGGCGCGCTCTACGCCCACATGCTCCGGGTGGCCGGCCCCTCCACGCTCGAGACCGCCTTCTCCTTCCAGGCGGTGATCTGGGGGGTCTTCGGCGGCGTGGCGACGATCTACGGGCCGGTGATCGGAGTCTTCCTCCTCTACCCGGCCACCGAGCTCCTCGGCGGCGTCCCCTGGGTGGGCGAGCACCGGCTCCTCGTCTTCGCCCTCGTCGTCCTCCTCGTCCTGCGCTTCGTGCCCGAGGGGGTGAGCCCCTGGCTGCGGGACAAGATCGAGGTCGTCTGCCGGCGCTGCAAGGCGCGGAACGTCTTCGCCCGGAAGGACTGCCGGGTCTGCGCCGCCGGGCTGAAGTAGGCGGCCCGGACCCCGCCGTCACATCCCCAGGTAGGCCGTCCGGAGCTGCTCGTCGGCGAGGAGCTCCGGCCCGGTCCCCTTCGCGAGGATCCGCCCCTGCGAGAGGACGTAGCAGCGGCTCGCGAGCCGGAAGGCCTTCGCGACCTCCTGCTCCACGAGCAGGATCGGCACGCCGCTCCGGTGGATCGCGGTGATCGCGTCGAAGACCTCGCCGCGGACCTTGGGCGAGAGCCCGAGGGAGGGCTCGTCGATGCAGAGGAGCCGGGGCTTGCCCATGAGGGCCCGGCCGATCGCGAGCATCTGCTGCTCGCCGCCGGAGAGCGTGCCCGAGACCTGCGCCCGCCGCTCCGCGAGACGGGGGAAGAGTCCGAAGACCCGGTCGAGCCGCTCCTGCCGCGTCGCCCGGTCCGGAGTGTGGTGCGCGCCCGCGAGGAGGTTCTCGTGGACGGTGAGTTCGCGGAACGGGCGGCGCCGCTCCGGGCAGTGGACGAGCCCCCGCCGGAAGATCTCGTGCGCCGCCACGCCGTCGATCCGCTCGCCGAGGAAGCGGATCTGGCCCTCCACGGTGATGTCGCCGTGGACCCCGTGCGAGGTCGCCTTCTCCCAGTGTACGAGCCCGGAGATGGCGCGCAGCAGCGTGGACTTCCCGGCGCCGTTCGGCCCGACGAGGGCGACGAGCTCGCCCTCGCGCACCTCGAGGGAGACGCCCGCGACCAGGATGGCCCGGTCGTAGACGACGCGCAGGTCCTCAATTTCGAGCAGCGCCGTGGACATCGTCCACCCCCAGGTAGGCCTCGATCACGCGCGGGTCGCGCACCACCTCGTCCGGCTTCCCGTCGAGGATCAGCTGGCCGAAGTTGAGGACGAGGACCCGGTCCACGATCGACATGAGCTCCTTCAGCTTGTGCTCGATGATGATCATCGCCGGCCCCTCGCTGTGGAGCCGCCCGAACCGCCCGCCCCTGTGGAGCCGCCGGATCGACTTCGCGAGGAGGTCCGACTCCGTGGGGCTCAGGCCGCCGAAGGGCTCGTCGAGGAGGAGGAGGTCGGGCTCGGTGGCGATCGCCCGCGCGATCTCGAGCCGCTTCAGGTCGCCCTGGGAGAGGGACGAGGCGGGCTCCCGCGCGAGGTCGGAGATCCCGACGAACTCTAGGGCGTCCATCGCCTTCGCCTCGATCACCTTCACCCACTCGCCCCGCTGGTGGCCGCGCGGGGAGAGGCAGGGGACCATCACGTTCGCGATGATGGGGAGGCGCCGGAAGGGCCGGGTGTTCTGGAAGGTCCCGGCGATGCCGCGGTTCACGACGTCCCAGGGGCGGGCCTTCGTGAGGTCCTCCCCCTGGAAGACGATCCGCCCGGCGTCGGGTCTGAGGATCTTCGTGATGAGCCGGAGCAGCGTCGTCTTCCCGGCGCCGTTCGGGCCGATGACCCCGACCATCTCGCGGCGGTCCATCCTGAAGGAGACGTCGTCCACGGCGGTGAGGCCGCCGAACCGCTTCACGAGCCCCTGCACCTCGAAGAAGGCGCTCACGTCGCCCCCCCGCCGTGCTCGTCGCGCAGCTCGCGCCGCGAGACCTTGCCGACGTCGGTCTTCGGCAGCTCGCCGCGGAACTCGACGATCTTGGGGACCTTGTAGTGGGCGAGCCGCTCCTTGCAGAAGGCGCGGATCTCCTCCTCGCTCACCTTGCCGCGCGCCTCCGCGTGGAGGACGACGACCGCCTTGATGATGGCGCCCGCCACCGGATCGGGCACGCCGATCACCCCGGCCGCCTTCACGTTCGGATGAGCGTAGAGGACCTCCTCGATGTGCTTCGCGAAGACCGAGTAGCCCTTCACCTTGATGAGGTCCTTGCGGCGGTCCACGTAGTGGAAGAAGCCCTCCTCGTCCATGCGGACGAGGTCGCCCGTCCGGAGCCAGGTCCTCCCCTGCTCCCTGTGGAAGGCGGCCTCCGTGTCCTTCTCGTTCTGCCAGTAGCCGCGCATCACGTTCTCCCCGCAGAGGAGGAGCTCGCCCACCTCGCCCACGGGGACCGGCTCGCAGCCGTCGGGGTCCACCACCATCGCGTCGAGCGAGGGGAAGGGGAGGCCGAAGGAGCCGGCCCGCGGCGCATGGGCGGGGTTCAGGTGGGAGGCGGCGGTGCTCTCCGTGAGCCCGTAGCCCTCGCGGATGCGGGTGCCGGTCCGGGCCTCCCACGCCGCCACCGTCGTCTCGTGGAGGGTGTCCGCGCCGCAGCCGATGATCTTGAGCCGCTTCCAGTTCACGCGGACCGTCTTCTCGTGCTCCTTCAGCGTCTCGTAGAGCGTGGGCACGCCCCAGAAGGCGGTCGCCTGCCAGTCCTCCACGGCCGCGAGGATCGCGTCGAGATCGGGCGTGGTGAAGAGGACCTGCGTGTGCCCGTGGGTGATCGATCCGAGCATGAGCACGACCTGCCCGTAGATGTGGAAGAAGGGGAGGAAGGAGAGGGCGGTCTCCTTGCCGTCCTCGAGGCCGAGCACGGCGGTCGTGAACTCCTTCGCGGCGACGAGGTTCCGGTGGGTGAGCATCACGCCGCGCGGGGAGCCGGTCGTGCCGCCGGTGTAGGGGAGGGCGGCGAGATCCCGCCGGGGATCGATCTCGACCTCGGGAGGGCGCGGGGGGTACTTCGCGAGGAGGTCCTGGAAGCGGTGGATCCCGGCGCCGGAGGCGACCTTCGCCTCGGGGACCGCGAGGGTGCGGAAGACGCGCCGGCCGAGGAAGCTCCGGCCGATCGCGCGCAGGAGCGGAGGGAGGTACTCGCCCACGTTCGTCACGACGACGTGGGGCGGCCGGGCGCCGGAGCGCTCCACCTTGTCCCAGAGGATGTCCTGGCAGACGAGCACCTTCGCGCCGCTGTCCTGGAGCTGGAAGCGGATCTCGTGGCTCGTGTAGACGGGGCTCACCGCGGTGACCACCGCGCCGGCCTTCAGGGCGGCGAAGTAGGCGATGACGAACTGCGGGCTGTTGAGGAGGTAGAGCGCGACGCGGTCCCCGCGGCGGACGCCGAGGTCGTGGAGCGCGGCGGCGAACCGGTCCACCTGCTCCCGGAGCTCGGCGTAGCGGATCCGGCGCCCCTGGAAGACGAGGGCGACCCGGTCCGCGTAGCGATCGGTCGCCTCGTCGAACTGGCTCCCGACCGAGACCTCGGGGACCGAGATCGCGGCCGGGACGCCGGGCTGGAAGGACTTCACCCAAGGTCTCGCGAGATACGCCTCTCGTGCGCTCATCCACTGCCCTCCGGAAGCCCCCGGGATTGAAGTGCCGCGCTGGCCGTCCGCGCAGGATAGCCCAACGAGCCCCCGCCGCGTCCATCATGGAAGGACGAACGTGACCTTGTAGCGGATGTCCGTCGCGACCGGCTCGCCGTCCCGGCGCCCCGGGAGGAACTTGCAGTGGCGCCGGACCGCCGCGACCGCCGCGGCGGCGAAGCCGTGGCCGGGGTCCTCCACCACCCGGACGCCGGCGACGGCGCCCGTCTCGTCCACGGTGAGGGAGAGGACGACGCGCCCTTCGATCCCGAGCCGGAGCGCCTCCGCCGGGTAGTCCTCCTTCGGCGGCGCGCAGCCGCCGTCGGGCCTGGGGAGGACCGTCACCCTCGTCGGCGGGAGGTACCGGTCCGACCGGTAGGGGCTCGGGCTCGCGGGGTCCGGCGCCCGCGCGGGGAGGTCGCCGTAGAGCGTGTTTCCCACGGGGGCGGCGACGCCGCCGGAGGTCGTCGTGGAGGAGAGCGAGACGCCGATCTTCACCGGCGCCCGGGAG
>JBBIPT010000036.1:0-21702 GCA_037442705.1 Anaeromyxobacter sp. | reverse complement strand
GGCCGTCCTTCACCTCGCCGGTAATCGCCGAGTCGTCGGACTTGAAGATTGCCACGCCGTCCTTCATCTCGCCGTCGGTCGAATGGGTGGGCTGCTTGTCCCAGCCGGCCCCGGGGAGTCCGCCGTCCCGGCGCGCGAGTGGTTCGCCGGGGCGCTCGTCGAGACGGTCCCCGGGGCGGGCCCGCGCGTCGCGGCCCGCCTCCTCGTCGCCACGGAGATCCATCTCTGCGGCGGCGACGGGGACCGGCGCCTCGCCGTCGTCCTGGGCGGCCGCGGCCCGCCGGAGGAGGCCCGCGAGGCGCTCCTCCGCGCCGACCCGGAGATCGTCGCGGTCCGGCTCCTCCACCTCTTCGAGGAGCCCCGCGAGACCCCTTGAGCCCGGCGCGCATCTCGAGGCGAATCCCCCGTCCCCCGGCACCACGCCGGGGGAGAGGGGGCCAAACGCCCGATCGCGATCGGGAAACACCCGAGGCTTCAGGCCTCCGAACACGAATCGCGAGCGGTCGTCTAGCCCGCGATCCAGCGGCCGATCGCGAGCCCGAGGAAGCCCGCGAGGAGGCACCCGGCGAGGGTGAGCCCGACGTTCATCGCGGCGAGCCCCGCGTCCCCGCGCTCGAGGAGCGCGATCGTCTCGTAGTTGAAGGACGAGTAGGTGGTGAAGCCGCCGAGGACCCCCGCGCCGAGGAAGAGCCGGAGCTCCGGGGAGATCCCCTCCCAGCGCGAGGCGAGGAGGAGCGCGAGGACGAAGGAGCCGGACAGGTTCACGACGAGGGTGCCGCGGGGGAAGTCGGCGCCGAGCGCCCGCGCCGCCCAGGTGGAGACGAGCCAGCGCGCCCCCGAACCGAGCGCGCCGCCCAGGCAGACGAGGAGGAGGTGGCGCACGCCCGGCTACTCGCGGGGAGCCCCGCCGACCTCGCGGACGACCCGGCGGAGCTCGGCCGCGTCCACCGGCTTCTCGATCCAGCGCCGGTCCGGCTCCTCGAGGAAGGTGCTCGCGGCGGCGGTGAAGGCCCCGCCCGTCATGAAGACCATCCGCTCCGCCACGCCCGGGGCGGCCTCCCGGAGGCGGGCGTGGAGCTCCATCCCGGTCATCTCCGGCATGATGAGGTCGCAGAGGACGACGTCCCAGCGCTCCCCCGCCTCGGCGCGCCGCGCGCACTCCGGGGGCGAGGTGAGGACCTCCACGTCGTGCTCGGCCTGGAGCAGGCGCGAAACGGCGCGGCCGACGAGCGGCTCGTCGTCGAGGACGAGCACGCGGAGCCGGGAGCCGGAGTCCGCGGGGCGCTCCGGGCCGGGGCTCGCGGCGGGCCTCTCGCCCGCGGGGAGATCGACGCTCACGGTGGTCCCCTTTCCCGGGTGCGCTCTGGATCCGGATGCTGCCTCCCGCCGCGGAGACGAACCCCTCCAGGGCCGGCGCTCGAGCTGCGAACGCCCTTTCTACCGTAAGAGTATCGACTCCATCCATCCCGAGATGGTCGCAGCGACCCACCTGGCCGTGCGAGGTGTGTGGAGGTACTCCACGAGGGCCCGCTTACCCCCTGGCCGCCCAGTCCAGGGAAACCGGAACGAACCGCTTGGGGCCCCGTGCGCCTCCGCGCGCACGATCCGCTGCACCACCGCCGCCCGATCCCCATCGACACGTGGATCGAGCCGCGAGGAGGTGCTCCGCGGGGCAGACCCGCGAGTTCGAGCTTCTCGTGCCCGGCGGACCCCTCCCGAGGCGGAGCCAGCGGGCGGCGGCCGCGGTACATGATCCCTCGCCGGCGCCGCGCGGGGACCGGCGAGGCCCGAGGAGGACCGCCATGGCGACGAAGGCGGAGTGGTTCCGCTACTGGAAGGAGCGCTCGGGGGCGAAGGAGGAGAAGAGGGCGCCCCGCCCACGCACGAGGGCGAGTGCCGCTTCGCGGAATGGGGCGAGCCCGGCCGACGGCCGGCACCCCGCGGCGCGGGAGTCCGCCGCGGCGGGCAAGAAGGCGGCCTACGCACTCGAGGACTCGTCCGCCCGCCCCTCGCGGAAGTCCACGCGCAAGGCCTCGAACCGCCAGAAGACCGACACGAAGATGCGGGTGCTGCGGCGCACCGCCCGGTCACGGCCGCGCTCCTGAGTGCCCCGTCGCTTTCGCTGGGCTCCGGATCCGCTCACACCCGCGGAGTCCTCGGCCTTCGAGTCCGCCCCCCCACCCCCCCGCACCCGGAGTGCTCGCCGACCCTCGGGCTGCGAATCGGGGTCCCCAACCCGTCGAGGGTGGACCGCAACCCTTCCGGTGAACGCGGGACAGCGCCTCCGCGGGCGCCCTGCCTTCGCGGACTTGGCGCGGCGGCGCGGAGCGGTATGGAGCCTGCAATCACTCCCATCGAACGCCGCGACCCCGAAGCGGCGACGGAGACACGCAGCACCGACCCCGGAACCCAAGGAGCCGACCATGAAGCGCGCCATCGCCCAGTCGCTCGCCGCCCTCCTCTCCCTCGCCGCCTGCGGCACCGATCCGAGCCTCGACACGACCGGCCCCGTCGTGAACCCCGAGCCTCCGGCCGTCGAGCCCGATCCCTACGCCCTCTCGATCCCGTCCATCGCGTCGCTCTCGATCGACTTCGACGGCAAGGCCGCCGCGGCGAACGCCCCCGGGGCGCTCACCGCCGGCGTGCAGGCCGTCTTCGCCTCGCCCGAGGAGATGAACGGCGCCCGCGCCATCGCGGCGCAGATGGACGCCGGGCTCGACCTCGTCGCCCGCCTCCTCCCGCCGGCCGGCAGCCCCACCCGCACGGTGAGCGAAGGCGTCCGCGCGATCGGGCCTGCGGTCCGCTGCCTCGTCGCGACGAGCGACGCCTGCCCCGAGGGCGCCTCCCTGGAGTCCGAGCTCGTCGTGCGCAACGCCGGCGACGGCTCCTTCTCGTGGCTCGTCCGCGTGCGCGGGATCGGCTGGGGAGACTCCGACTGGATCCGGGTCTACATCGGCCAGGTGGGGCCCGGTGAGGTCGAGGGCGCGCGCGCCGGCCGGTTCGCCCTCCTCCTCGACGAGCTCCGGCAGGTGGCCTGGTCGCTCCCGGTCTCCGGCCGCGTCCTCGGCGGCTTCACCCTGCGCCCCGACTGCCGCGCGCTGATGTACCGGGCCGAGGGGCTCGCCTTCGGGAACGCCGCCCCGACGACCGGCCGCATCTTCGTTCAGCGCTGCGCGAACGGCGACCTCCGCGTCCGCTTCACCTCCCCGCGGGACCTCATCCCCGGCCCCGGCGGCACCGAGCTCGTGACGAACCACGTCGGCCTCACCTCGCGCGGCGCCGTCGCCCACACGATCGTCTCCAACTGGAACCCCGCGTTCGGCTACCAGGGAGACGTCCCCTGGACGATCTGGCCCGGCGAGGCGTACGTCGTCGTCCGCTCCTGCTTCGGCGCCGACCGGCAGCCGATCCACCGCGAGGGCTTCACCTGCGGGATCGACACCTCCCTCGCCGGCTGCCTCTCCTCCGAGCCCACTCCGCTCGACGGGTTCGAGGGCGGGAGCTGGGACGCCTGCCTGGAGATCGCCTCCGAGCGCACGGCGCGCGCCCCGGACATCGCGATCGCCTCCCCCTACGACGAGTCCCCCGAGGCCGGCTTCCTCGCCCCTCCGGCCCCGCCCGCCGGCGCCTGGGAGCTGATCCCCTCCGTCGGCCTGTAGTCCAGGCGCTCGCCGAGAACCCCCGCCTCGACTCCGGGTCGAGGCGGGGCTTCGTCTTTCTGGCGCCCGGAGGCCCGGGCCACCCCCGCAGCAGTCTGCTAGGATCCGTGCGGCACCGGGCCCATGCGCATCAGCCGCCACCTCTTCCGTGAGATCCTCGTCTTCGCCGGCGTCCTGCTCGCGCTCGTCCTGGTCCTCGCCTGGTGGAGCCTCGGCCGCGCCCTCGACGAGCAGGCCTGGGCGCGGGCGGACGAGGCGGCGCAGCGGCTCACGCTCGAGCTCGACCGCGAGATGCAGGGCGTCTCCCGGTTCGGGAGCACGCTGCAAGCCTGGTGGCTCGCGGGGGAGTACGACCTCGCCGCCCCGGAGCGGCTCGACGGCCTCGCGCTCCCGATCCTCGAGCGGCAGACCTTCGTCTCGTCGGTGAACTTCTGCCGCGCGGACGGGACCTCCGTCCTCCTCCTCCGCACGGGGGACCGGTGGCACTCGCGCTGGCTCGTCCCCGGACCCGGCGAGCGCAGGCTCCGCTGGACCCGGAGGGACGCGGACGGGGGCGCGCGGGTGGGGCCCTGGGAGCCGACGGCCTACGATCCGCGGACGCGCGACTGGTACGCGCTCGTCTCGCAGTCGGCGGAGCCCCGCTGGTCCCCGAGCGCATACCGCTTCATGACGACGAAGGACCCGGGGCTCACGATCTCCTTCCCGGTGCGGGACGGCGATCGGCTCGCCGGTGTCGTCGCCCTGGACGTCCTCCTCGACGACCTCACCGGGAAGGCCTGGGAGGCGCAGCCCACCCCGGGGACCCTCGTGGCGATCGCGGACGAGCACGGGCGGGCGCTCATCCTGCCGCGGCGAGCGCCCTTCGAGGAGCGCGAGGCCCGCTTCCAGGCCTTCCTCGAGCCGGTGGGTCCCGGCCTCCTCCCCGAGCTCACCGAGCTCGTCTCCGGGCTCGCCTTCCTCCCGCCGGAGGGGCGCCGGGATCGGACGAGCGCGGGCGGGCGCAGCTACTACGGTCTCGTGAAGCCCTACCGCGGGCCGTCGGGGCTCACCTGGTACCTCGTCGTCGCGATCCCCGAGGTGGAGATCATGGCGGAGAGCCGCGCGAAGGGGCTCGCGGTGCTCGCCTTCGCCCTCCTCGGCTTCGCGATCCTCTCCTGGCGGGCCTGGTCCATCGCGCAGCGGTTCGGCAGGCCGCTCGACACGCTCGCGCGCTCCTCCGGTCCGCTCGCGGAGGCCCCGGCCTCCGGGTCCGCCGAGGGGGGCGGGGAGCAGGTCTGGGAGGCCGTCGCCCTCCAGGACGCGCTCCGCCTCGCCGACCGGGCGGTGGAGGAGAAGATCGCCCTCCGGGAGCAGCTCCGGTCGAGCCAGCGCCGCGAGACGATCGGCACCCTCGCGAGCGGCGTCGCCCACGACGTGAACAACCAGCTCACGGTCGCCCTCGGCCAGCTCGACCCCACCATCGAGGAGCTCGGGGCGGGCCACCCGCTCGCGGGCGAGCTCGCGCTCGCGCGGGAGGCGCTGCTCCGCTGCGCCGAGACGACGAAGGCCCTCCTCTCCTACAGCCGCGCGGGAGGGACGTCGGCGGCCAAGGTGGTGGACCTGAACCGGATGCTCCGGGGCGTCGCCGTCCTCCTCGGCCGCGTCCTCGGCGGGCGGATCACGCTCGTCCTCGACCTCGCGCCGGACCTCCCCCGCGTCGCGGGCGTCCGGGTGCAGCTCGAGCAGGTCGTCGTGAACCTCGTGATCAACGCCCGGGACGCGATGCCGGAGGGTGGGACGCTCACGCTGCGGACGGCGATTGCCGCGGACGGGATGGCCCGGCTCTCCGTGAGCGACACGGGCGTCGGGATGAGCGCCGAGGTGAAGCCCCACATCTTCGAGCCCTACTTCACGACGAAGGCGGAGGGGCTCGGCACGGGGCTCGGGCTCGCGATGGTCTACGGGATCGTGCGGAGCCACGGCGGGCGGATCGAGGTGGAGAGCGCGCCCGGCCTCGGGACGACCTTCGTCGTCGACCTCCCCTCCACGAGCGCGAAGGTGGTCCCCGACGTGACGCCGGTCCACGGCCTGCCCGCCGTCGGGCTCCGCGGCCAGCGCTTCCTCGTGGCGGACGACGAGCCGGCGCTCCGGAAGGTGCTCGAGGACGTGCTCTCGCGGGCCGGCGCGATGGTGACGGTGGCGGCGGACGGGGCGGAGGCGTCGGAGATCTGGCGGGCGCAGGGGCCCTTCGACGGCGTGGTGAGCGATCTCCGGATGCCGCGGGCCACCGGGCTCGACCTGTACCGCGTGGTCCGCGCCGGGTCGCGGGAGGTCCCCTTCCTGCTCGTGAGCGGGCTCGGCCTCGAGGAGGCGGCGCCGGTGCTCGCGACGGATCCCCGCGCGGGGACGCTCGCGAAGCCGTACGAGGGGGCGGACCTCCTGCGGGCGGTGGGGAGGCTCGTGGGGTGAGGGGCCGGGGTGGCCATCGTGACCCGTACTGGTTAGGCTGATCCTGTCCGAGCCGAACCCGCTCCGCGAGTGGCCCGACCTCGAGCAGGGCGTGACGAGTGCCCTCGCGGAGGTGGAGGTCCTCCGCACGCTCGATCGCCTCCGGTTCGCGACCCCTTCTGCCGATCCGAGGGCGCTGGCGGGGCGGCGAGAGGCGGCGTTTCGCCTCCTCGAGGGGCTGGAGACCGTCGAGGTCACGCGGGCCATCCTCGCCCGGGCGGCCCAGCCGCTCCCCACGCCGCTCGGCTCGCTCGACGCCATCCACATCGTCTCCGCGATGGCGTGGCGCGAGCAGTTCGAGGGACCGCTCTTCGCCACCCACGACCTCGCCCTCGCCGACGCCGCGCGGGCGAGCGGGTTCGAGGTCGTCGGAGCGGGGACGTAGGGGGCCGCAGGGCGAAGGCCGCGACCCGCCGGTCTCATCGAACGCTCGTGATCCGCGCGGGCGAGCACTCAAAGAAGATCCCCCGGGGTCACCGGGGCCTTCCCCGAGACACCCCCAGCGTCCAGGAGACATGGGCGACGCCCTGTTTGAATCCGGGCCGGCCGAGTGGTACGTTACGTCGGTCCTCGCACGTCATGGCCGACGGTTAGGACCATGGCGCCCGACAAGTCCACCGCTCTCCTCCGGCTCGCCCGCTCCGGCCCGCTCCGTGCCCGGGATCTCGAGGCAGCCGGCATCCCCCGAACCTACCTGCGCCGGCTCTCCGAGCGGGGGCTCCTCGAGCAGGTCGACCGTGGCCTCTATCGCCTCCCCGATGCCCCGGTCACCGAGCTCCACTCCATCGCCCAGGTCGCGAAGCGCGTACCGCACTCGATCGTCGCCCTCCTCAGCGCGCTGCAGGTCCACGGCCTCACGAGCGAGGCCCCTCACGCCGTCTGGATCCTGATCGACCGCCACGCCCGTGCGCCGAGGCTGGGACGGCCGAAGGTCGAGGTCCTGCGCGCGAGCGGGGCAGCGCTGGAGCACGGCGTCGAGACGCGAACGATCGAGGGGGTGTCGGTACGGCTCACCTCTCCGGCCAAGACGGTCGCGGACTGTTTCCGCTACCGGCGGCACGTGGGGCTGGAGGTGGCGCTCGCGGCGCTTCGGGAGTACCTCCGTCGCCCGGCCCGTACTCGCGGGGGGGCGGGACGGAGCGGCTCGCGGATCGACGCGCTCGTGCAGGCCGCCAAGGCCGACCGGATCTACTCCGTGCTCCGGCCGTACCTGGAGGCTCTCGCGTGAAGAAGGAGGGCCCCAACGTCGGCGCCCGAGCGCGGGTCCGCCTCCTTCGTCTCGCGAGCGGGGCGGAGGGTGCGGCGGGGGCGACAGAGTCTCAGTTCGGCGGCACGGTGGGGAGCCATGGACGCTCTTCGGGCCTACGGCGGTAGGGATGGGCGCACGCGAGCACGTCCTCCGCGGGGAGAAGGCGCGGATTGCTTGGAAGCCTACCCGCAACGACAACCCTCCGAGTTCCGGGAGCTTGAAGTTTAGGCGCCGGGAATCGCCGTGCGTGCGTTCGCGTGCGCGGCCGCGCGCCCTCTCGCGCTAGTCGAGCCGGCGCAGGATGTCGGCGAGCGCGGTCACCGCCCTCAGCGGATGCGCGTCCCTTCGGCGCACGAGGCAAGTCGGCGCATTCGCGAGGTCGGGCGGGAGCGGGTGCGTCCGGAAGCCGCCCCGGTGCGGCGGGCGCGCGAGCACCGCGCGCGGGAGGACCGTGAGGCCCATGCCGGCGGCAACGCAGCCCAGGATCCCTTCCAGCGTCCCGAGCTCCATCACCTCGAAGCTCGGGCACCCCTCGCGCCGCAGCCACTCCTCGGCGCGAGCGCGGTAGGAGCAGCCGCTGCGGAACGCCAGCAGCACGGGTTCGCCGAGAGGGCGGAGCCGCGGCCGCGTTCGCGCGGTGACGGCGACGAGGGTCTCCGAGTAGAGCCGTTCGCTCGCGAGATCGGGGTGGTCGACCTCGCCGGCGACGAGCGCTGCGTCGACCCGGCCCGCCAGCACTTCCCGAACGAGCTCCCGGCTCGGACCCGTTCGCAGCGTCACCTTCGCGCGCGGAAGCCCCCGCCGGAGCGCGGCGAGCACGCGAGGTAGCCGCACGGCGGCGGTCGTCTCCATCGATCCGAGGGTGAACGGGCCGCCGTGGCCCTCGGCCTCCTGGGTGGCGCGCCCGGCCTCCTCCGCGAGCGCGAGAAGGCGCCGCGTGTAGCCGAGAAGGACCTCGCCGGCGGGCGTCGGCACCATCCCGCGGGGCTGCCGATGGAAGAGCGTCACCCCGAGCTCGCGCTCGAGGCCCAGCACGCGTGCCGTCACGTTCGACTGCACGCGGTGCAGGTGCTCCGCGGCTCGGGTGACGCTGCGCGCCTCGGCCACCGCCTGGAACGTCCGGAGAGACGAGAGGTCCATCGAGGCATCTCCCAGCAGGATTGAACGCATCATATGTAATCGTTGGACGCGAACGCAACGATGGGGCATGGAGGAGGAGCATGGTCTCGGATCTCACGGTCGCCACCCGGCCGCTCGCCCGCGCTCTCGCCGGCGCGGCCGCGCTCGCCCTCGCGATGGGCGTGGGGCGCTTCGCGTACACGGCGTTCCTGCCGTCGGTCCAGCGCGGGATCGGCCTCGACGACGCCGCTGCGGGGGCGGTGGCCTCGGTCAACCTCGTCGGCTACCTGGCGGGGGTGCTCTGGGCGCGTGGCGCCGTGGCGGGGCGGTGGCGGACGGCTCTCCTGCGGCTCGGGCTCGCCGCGAGCGTCCTCACCACGGCCGCGGTCGCGGGCGCGACGGGCGTGGAGGGCTGGGTCGCGCTGCGCTTCCTCTCGGGTGTGGCGAGCGGGCTCGTGTTCGTGCTCGTCTCGGCCGTGGTTCTCGAGTCCGTTCCGCCGGGTCGGGAGCACCTCGCCGGTGTGCTCTACGCGGGCGTGGGCTGCGGTATCGCGCTCTCGGGCGCCGTCGCGGCGCGAACTGCGGGCGTCGCCTGGCAGGTGCCGTGGCTCCTGCTCGGAGCGGTCTCGGCGGTGCTCGCCGTTCCCGCGTGGGTGCGGGCGCGCCCGGTGCGCCGTCCGACGGGCGCGAAGCCGCCCTCGGCCGACCGCGACGGGGTGTCGCTCGGGCGTCTCGGGGCGGCCTACTTCCTCGAGGGGCTCGGCTACATAGTGAGCGGGACCTTCGCCGTCGCGGCGGTCCAGCGAGTCCCGGAGCTCGCGGCGTGGGCGCCGTGGGTGTGGGTCGCGGCTGGGGTCGCCGCGGCGCCGTCCGCGGTGTTGTGGAGCGGCGCGGCGCGGCGCATCGGAGCGCGCAAGGCGCTCGTCGCGGCGTTCGGGGCGCAGGCCGTCGGCATGTCGCTCCCCGCGCTCTCCTCGTCCGCCGGGGCGGCGATGGCCGGCGCGCTGCTCTTCGGCGGCACGTTCATGGGGATCACCACCCTTACGATGTCGCTCGGGCGCGCGTTCCACCCCGGCCGCGAGGGGCGCGTCGTGGGGACGCTCACGGTGATCTACGGAGTCGGTCAGGCGCTCGGGCCGTTCCTCGCCGGGGTACTCTCGCGCGCGACCGGCGGCCCCGGGAGCGCGGTCCTCGCCGCCTCCGTCGCCGTGGGGATCGGCGGGGCGCTCCTCGCTGGCTCGTCACGTCGGAACCCCTCCACCGCAGCACTCACCCCGCAGGAGGAATGAATGCCCTACGTGAACATCAAGATCACCCGCGAAGGCGCGACCCCCGAGCAGAAGGCGGAGCTCATCCGAGGCGTCACCACGCTGCTCCAGACCACCCTCGGCAAGAACCCCGCCACGACCGTCGTCGTGATCGACGAGGTCGACATGGACGACTGGGGCATCGGCGGCGAGTCGGTGTCGGTGCGGCGCAAGCGAGGAAGCTGACAGGCGCCCGGTTGCTGCCGCAGCCGCGACACCGGTTGGGATTCGAACGGGTCCCGAAAGCCACGGGTAACCGTTCACCCCCTGTGACGCACTTAGGGTGATGGAAGCAACGAAGGGGCAGGCGCAAGCTCATCCGGTCCTGGCTCGCACGCAATGCGGGCCGCAAGCCCGTCTCGGTCACTACGAGGAGGGGCACCAGCCCATCTACCCGCCCGATCCCATCGAGGCCATTCGCTTCCGGATGGACCAACTCGGCCTCGTTCGCAAGGCGCTCGAGCCGAGCATCGGCTCGCGCGCTCGCGTCTCCGAGGTGCTGTCGGGGAAGCGGAGCCTCACCCTCGAGATGATCCGTCGTCTCCACCAGCGGCTCGGAATCCCGGCGGAAGTGCTGCTCGCCTCGTGAGACGGAGGCTCATGGGTGGTGGGGCCTTCCACGCGGAGACGGCCCCTGGGGCCGGGAGAGAACTCCGGGGGCGACCTCGGCGCAACACTGCCGCTCCGCGCACGCTCGGATCACAGCCCGGGCAGCACTCCTCGCCGCCCCGCGTAGTTCCTCACCACGATCTCCGCAGCGTCGCCCCTCCCCTGCCTGCCTCCGATGCGACGCCCCACGGAGAGCGCCTCGATCTCGAACCCGGCGTACAGCTGCCGCGTCAGCGCACAGTCTGCGTTGGTGGCCATCACGAGGCAGCCGCACCGATCCAGTGAACGAAAGAAGTCGGCGACCCGGCGCTGCTCGGCCTCGCCGAAGCCGTCTGCCTGGTACTTGAACGGCTCGCCGTCGTTCAGTCCGACCGCGTACGGAGGGTCGAGGTAGACGAAGTCGCCGGACCGTACCCGAGCCGCAGAGCCCTCGAAGTCCTCGCAGAAGATGTCGGCGATCCGCAGCGCACGGTGCGCCGCCCGGATGATCGTCGGCTGAAAACGGGACATGTGGGCCTGGTTCCCGTAGGGGACGTTGAACAGGCCGTGCCGGTTCACCCGGAATAGTCCGTTGAAGCCGGTGCGATTCAGGAAGAAGGTGCGCGCCGCCCGCTCCACGGGTGGCAGCGCGTCCGGGTGGAGCCCGCGCACCCGGTGGTAGTGCTCGCGGGTGTTCTCGTGGGCGCTCAGCGCCTCGATGAGGGCGTCGGGCTCGTCACGCACGACGCGGTAGAGGTTGACCAGCTCGGCGTTGCGATCGCCGAGAAAGGCGCGCTCGGGCCGAAGCGCGAAGTAGAGCGCGCCGCCACCCACGAAAGGCTCGTGATAGCGCTCGAATCGGGCGGGGGCGAGCGCCGCGAGATGGGTGACGATGGGCATCTTGCTCCCCGCCCACTTCACCAGCGGAGAGGGTACGCCTGCGCGCCGGCCGCTCGAACGGGCCCCCCGTTGCGGAAGAGGTCGACCGTCTCCCAGGCCGGCCAGCGCCAGCTGCCCCTCCTCCGGCGCAGGACCTCGCGCCACGCGGATCGACTCGGGCGGCGGACCTCTCTGCTGGTCCACGAGCCCGGCGAGACCGAAGGCGCGCCACCGCCCAAGCCATCTTCCGAGCGTGCTGGGCGAGATCTCCACGCCGAGCTCGCGCCGCCTTGCGCAGGCCGGCCCCGCCCGCCGTCGCAGCCTCGAGCTTCTTCAGGATCGCCTCGCGACCGCGTGCCTCCGCGAGCCGCGCCTCGACGACCGCGTCACCGAGCTGCCGGCGAAGGGATTCGAGAATGGGCGGTGAGCCCTCTTCGATCTCCGGCCCACCTTGCAGCGCGCTGGGCAGGTGCGGATTCTCGGTCGACATGCGACCCTCCTCATCCGGTGGCCGGGGCCGCCTCCGCCCCCCGGGACCACGTTCTCGGCCTCCTTCGAGATCTCGAGCCGCTCGCGATGGTAGATGATCCGGCATGACCAAGGCGGGCCGCAACGACCCCTGCCCCTGCGGCAGCGGCAGGAAGTTCAAGAAGTGCTGCCATGACAGGATGGCCGCGACCCGTTTCACGCAGACCGACCGCGCGCTGGCGCTCGCCAGGCTCGACCGATTCATCGCCGACGAGCTCGGCCCCGAGGACGACGCCGCCTTCGAGGAGTTCTGGGGAGACCTCGCCGACCGGGCCGGCGAGCTCGACGACGACTGGAGCGAGCTGAGCGAGGCCGTCGTCGACTCGTGGTTCGCCTTCGACCGCCCGCTCGAGGGCGGCCGGCCCGCGGTCGATCGCTTTCTGGAGGTCCACGCTCAGCTCCCCGCCGGGGAGCGGGCCTTCCTCGAGATGATGCGCGATACTTCGATGCGCCTCTACGAGGTGGTGGACGCGGTGCCCGGCGTGTCGCTCACGCTCCGCGACGTGCTCGAGGGCGACCAGGTGACCGTCCACGAGCGGCTGGGCTCCCGCTCCATCTCCCGGTTCGAGTGGCTGGCGGCGCGGCTCGTTGCCCGGGGAGCTTCCGGGCAGCCGGAGATCGAGGCCGGGCTCATGCAACTCCCCGAGCTCCTCCGCGAGAGCGTCCGCGGCCAGCTCGCCGCCCACCGCGAGGACTTCCTCCGGAAGAATCCTGGCGCCGACGTCCGCGCCTTCTACAAGTCGACGGCGCCCTTCTTCCATTCTGCCTGGGCCGGCGCCGTCCTCGATCCGGTCGTGCCTGCGCTGCGCAACACCGACGGCGAGGAGATGGTCATCACCCGCGTGACCTTCGACGCCGGGGACGCGGCGGCCCTGCAGACCGTGCTCGACGCCAGCACCGAGCTCACGCGCCGCGAGGGCTCGCGCTGGGGATGGTCCGGGGAGAACGCGCGCGGCGAGGTGGTCTCCCTCGGCCACCTCGAGCTCGTGAGGGACACCCTTGTGCTCGAGGCCAACTCCGTCGAGCGCGGCGATCGGGGCCGCCGGCTCGTCGAGGCGCTCGCGGGGGAAGCGGTGCGCCACCGCTCCACGACGCACGCGGATCTCGCGAACGAGGTCCGCGACCGGCTGCGCAAGAGGGACCCGGACGAAGGCACCGGAGAGCGCGGAGCGGGGGAGATCCCGCGTGAGGTGGCGGAGGATCTCGCCCTGAACCATTACGCCCGGCACTACCGCGGCTGGATCGACGAGCCCGTCCCCGCCCTCGACGGCCGCACGCCTCGAGAAGCCGCCGGGGATGCGGGGCTGCGCGCCCGGCTGGTGGACCTCCTGCGCCAGCTCGAGCGCATGTACCAGGACGCGCTCCGCTCCGACGCGCCGGCCTATGACCCCTCGTGGATGTGGAGCGAGCTGGGGCTCGAGGCGGGCACCGCGCCTGCCCACCCGCCCCCGCTCGCCCACGAGCGCGTGGCAGCGCTCCTGCCCGGGAGCGGACCGCTGTGCCGCGCCGTCGCCGAGCGCCGCCGAGGCCAGCCGGGGTTCGACGACGCGACCACCCTGGTGAGCGACGAGGAGCTCCGCGCCCAGCTCGACGTCCAGCGCTTCCTTCGCGAGCGCGAGGGCCGACCGCAAGAGCCCGGCGGCGTTCCGACCACCCCCAGGAACACGTTGCCGGCCTGGCTGCGCCTCGTCACCGACTTCGAGCTCCACCGCCGCAAGGCGTTCTGGGTCGACGAAGCGCTCGCCTTCATGCTCGACCACACCGAACTCGACGTGGTCGGGCGAGAGCTCCGCGTCCCGTTCCCGTCGTTCGCGCTCGTCTTCACCGACCGGCACGTCCTCTCGCTCGCGGAGCGGCTCCTCGCGAGGGAGCGCACGTCGCCGCTGGCGGGACAGATCCTGCGGGTCCTCTCGGTGTACGTGAGCGAGATCCGGAACGGAGAATCGCGGACACTTCGTCTTTCGTTCGCGCCCGACGCCCTCGGCGCCGACCTGCCAGGCCTCGTGCAACACGACGTCCCGCTCGCAGACGACGCACCGGTGCATGCCTGGCTCGATGGTGTCGCGCCTCGTCCGGCCATCGAGCCGGCGCCCCCCGACACTCACCCGCTCCGCGGCCTCGTCCGCATCGTGATGAACGCCATCCTCTACGCGACCAGCGCCGGCGTGGAGGCGCAGGTGCGTGCCGCTCCCGCCGCGAGCCGCCGCGCGGATCGGTCCCCGGCGCCGGTCAGCTCGGACGGCGTGTACTTCCTCCCCGGCGTGATCGAGATCAGCCATCTCCGCCGGATGCAAGCGCTCGAGCGAATCCCCGACGGCCGCGAGGTCCTCCGGCGCTTCATGGTCCGCGGCCACTGGCGAAGGGCCGCTCCGAGCTGGACCGACCAGCGGCATCGTTGGATACAGCCCTACTGGAAAGGCCCCGACCTCGCGGCGGTCATCGAGCGGACGTACGAGCTGAAGCCTTGAAGCTGCCCCACCGCTTCGGGCTACCCCGTCCGCATCGAGGTGGCAGCGCTTGTACTTCTTTCCGCTGCCGCAATGGCAAGCGTCGTTCCTTCCGAGTCGCATCGTCAGCGTTCCTCGTCGAGGCTCCGCGATCCCCGAGCCGCCCTCACGAGGCTCGCCTCAGGCAGCAGCTCGCCGAGACGAGCGAATCATCGACCTTCGTGACACCCACGTCGATGTGACGGTCCGTACACGCCGGGTTGAGACACGCGCTGGTGGTGAGTAGGAGCCCCGCGCGCCCGCCACCCGCGCGATCGCGCCACAGGACCATGGGACCGGCGAGCGAGAGCTGCCGGTCCAGCCTGGGGTTCGCCTTGAGCGTCATCGGGGCGGACCCTACCGTGGAGGGCCGACAGCCGCGCCGGGGGATCGTTGGGCGGAAGTTGGGGGGGCGGATCCATCGACGCGAAGTGGCGCCAGAATGGCGCTGCCGGCAGAGCCCGCACGGAACGTCTGGGAATTCGGAGCGTTGGGCCGCCGGGAAAAGGGAACCGACGTCCGCGGAAGGACAAGAAACAACCCAGATTAGCCCGTCGCGAAGACCCCTTGGAACCGCGCGCTCCTTCCCCGTGCGTCCCCGCCCGTCCCCGGTCTTCCCCCAGCGTCCAGGAGACATACGGGAGACGCGACGGATCGGTCAGAAGCAGTAGCTCTGGCACGTCCCGTTGATGCAGTACCCTTGCGACGCGCAGTCCCAGTCGGAATAGCAGGGTGCGGCCGAGGGTGGCACGCACCGGTGGCTCCCGAAGGCGTCGCAGTAGCCCCCGATGCAGCCCTGGTAGGCGCCGTTCGCCATGACGCATGCCTCCCCGACGAAGGGCTCCTGGGTGCACAGGTTCCCCGCCCCACAGTACAGGCCGGGCCCGCAGAGGTCGGGCGAGCTGCTGCACGTCTCCCCGGGACCGAGGAGCTGTCGCGCCGTCCCGCCGAAGCAGCCGTAGCCCGGCGCCATCGCCTTCGGGTCGGTGGGACAGGGGCCCGCGCTCACCTGCGGCTTGCAGGTGCCCGGGTCCACCGAGGCGACGGAGCCGTCGCAGTAGAGCCCCGGTCGGCAGCCCAGACCGATGTTGCACTCCTCTCCGTTCCCAGGCCGGGCATCGTACGGCTGGCAGGTGTTGCCCGGGTACTTGCAGAAGAGGCCGGGGGCGCACACGCGATCGTTGATGCAGGTCGCACCGGGGCCGTAGCCGTTGAAGCAATAGCCGGGGCAGGACGCCCCCGCCCCGTAACACCGCCCCGAGGCGCACTCCTCGTCGCTCGCGCAATAGGTGTACGGGTAGCCCGAGGCGCCCTTCCCTCGCACGGCCGTGTGGCAGGCCGTCACGTACTTCACGTCGTCGCGAACGGCGCGGAGGTCGGTGCAGCTCGCCGACTCGAAGTACGCGAGGCACTGGCCGGCGGCGCTCCGATCGTAGGTGCCCTTCCCGGCGTCCACCGCACCCACCATCCCCGCGCAGAGGCGGACCTTGTCGACGAACTGGGTCGCCCAGGCGAGAGGCGCCTTGGAGCAGGCCGCGTAGCGGGTGGCGAAGCTGTCGTAGAGCGAGTCGCAGAACTCGGCCGCGGTCGCGGGACCCGTCCCCGAGCCCCCGCCGTCGGGCCCCGTGTCGCCTCCTCCGCCGCACGCGACGGCGAAGGAGACCAGTCCGGCCACCAGGATGCTGCGCACGTCGTTCGAGTGCTTCATCGTTCCCCTCCTCGAGGCCCCGTTCAGGGCACCACTGCGAAGACCAGGTCGTCCCGGTCGTCGAAGGTTCCGCCGCCACACACGATCGTCTCCGCGCCGGCGTAGCGGAGCTGCGCCCGGACCGCCTGGAGCCCGCCCGCCGGCAGGACGTAAGACGCCGCCAGGACCTGGGCGCCGGCGCGCGTCGGCCGGAGCGTCGCGAACCGGGTCCAGACGGGCGAAGCGGACGACGGGTCGGCCGTGAAGTACAGGTCGAGCGAGTCCATCCCGTACGCCCGCCCGGCCCACAGCTTCACCTCGACGATCGCGGTGCCGCCCACCGCCAGGGTCCCGGTCGGAGACCTGACCGTGACCGCGTCGATCGACTCGTCCACGTGGTAGCTCCCCTGCGTCCCGTCGGCGCACGATGCCCCCAGCGTGTTGGGCGCGTTGGGCTCGGGCCCGAGGGGACCGCGCCCGTTCACGAGCGTGCCGGTGAAGCACTTCGACGCGGCCGTCGTGCACGCGGGCGCCTTCAGGGCGTTGCTCCACGAGGCGTTGCCGAAGTTGCTCACGAGGATCGCGATCGGCGCGCTGTCGGCGAAGTTCCCCGCTGCGTCGAACGCCCGCGCGACCACGGTGGTCACGCCGTCCGCCCGGCTGGCGCTGTTCCAGGTCGCCGAGTACGGAGCGGTCGCATCGGTGGCCACGAGCACCCCCCCGACGCGGAACTCGACCCTCGTGACGCCGACCGCGTCGTCCGCGGTGGCCGCGAGCGCGACCGTCCCCATCACCGTCTCCCTGTCCATCGGCGCCCCGAGGCTCACCGTGGGAGGAACGCGGTCCAGGACGGTCACGTGCACCGCCGTGCTCGCGGTCACGTTCCCGGCGAGATCGGTCGCGACCGCCGTGAGGATCCGGGGGCCCTCGCCGAGACCGCGCACGTCCCAGACCCACGTGTACGGGGCCGTGTAGTCGGTTCCGATGACGACCCCGTCGACGAGGAAGCTCACCGAGGCGACCGCCACGTCGTCGCCGGCGACCGCGGCGATCGTCACGAGGCTCTCCACCGAGGCCCCCTCGGCGGGCGCGGTGATCGCCACCGTGGGCGGCGATGCGTCCGCAACCGAAGCCACGGCGAACACGAGGTCGTCGTGATCGTTGTAGTCACCCGGGACGCATGGGCCCGCCTCGAGGGGCCCGAAGCGGACGCTCGCCCGGAAGGCCTGCCTCCTCCCGTGAGGTAGCACGTAGCTCGTCCTCAGCGTCTGGGGGCCGTCACCCGTGAGCGCGACGTTCGGGAGCGGGACCCAGACCGGGTTCGTCGCGTCCGCGGCGTGGAACAGATCGACGCGGTCCTGCGCCGCGTCGAAGATCCACGCCCGCACCTCCACGTCGACGAGCCCGCCGCCCGTGAGAGTACCCCCGCCGCGCGAGGAGACCGAGATGAAGTCGATCGACTCGTCCTGGTGGTAGACGCCCATGTCTCCGTCGGCGCACTGGCAGACCGCCGCCGGATCCGTGGGCGTGGGGCACGGGAACCCGCGGTTGTTCGGGGCGTTCGCCTCCGGCCCGAGGCTCCCGCGGCCGTCGAGGAGCAGGCTCGAGTGGCAGCGGCTTGTCTCGGTCGCGCACACGGGGGCGCCGTAGGCCGCGTCGTGGGTCGCGGCGGTGGGCTCCACGAAGACCTCGACGCTCGCCGTGCCGACGTTCCCGACGAGATCGGTCGCCCTCACGGTGAGCAGGTGCGCGCCGAGCGTCGCGCCCTCGGCGGTCCAGAGGAGCTCGTAGGGCAGCGGCCCCGGCGGCTCGGTCGACGACTGCACGAGGGTGTCTCCGTCGAGCAGCTCCAACATCACGATCCGGCCGCCCGGCTGGGACACCTGGGCTCGGACGGGCACGAGCCCGGCCAGCGTCGCGCCGGCGAGCGGGAAGAGGATCGAGACCGAGGGAGGCGTGACGTTGCCTGTGGTGATCTGCACGGGGGCGCTCGTCGTCGAGTGGCCGTTGTAGTCGTGGGCCCTGGCGGTGAGCGCGTACGAGCCGTTGGCGACGGTCCCGCTGTCCCAGGTGAACTCGTAGGGCGCGGCGTGGACGACCTCGAAGGGAATCGTCGAGTCGTCGAGGAAGAACTCGACCTTCTGGACCGCGCCGTCGTCCGTCGCCCTCGCGCCGATCGCCGTCGCGCCGGAGACCGGCGTGGGGACGAGCGTACCGGGCGGGTCGTAGGTGAGGGCCGGAGAGACGATCTCGACCGAGGGAGCGGCCTGGTCGTCGACGGTGAGGGTCAGGAACGGCCGGTCCAGGGACAGCAGGTCGGAGGTGTCCTTGGCCACGCAGTAGAGCTGGTAGTCGCCGTTCAGGAGGGGGCCGCTGTCCCAGAGGGCCGAGTACGGGGCCGTCGTGGACGACCCGACGAGCTCGTCCGGAGGGCCGACGCGGTAGAAGCTCACGGACGCCACCTCGGTGTCGTCGGCGGCGTCGGCCTCCAGGAGGATGGAGCCGACGACGTGGGCGGGATCGACGCCGCTCCCGACCCGGACGCTGCAGGTCGGCGGGGTCGTGTCGCCCACGAGGACGGTCACCGGGGCGCTGTCCTTCGCGAGCCCGGCGCCGTCGAAGGCGCGGGCCACGAGCTGGTAGACGCCATGCCTCGGGCTCCACGCGAACTCGTACGGGGGGACCGTGTCGGTCGCGTGGTAGTAGGTCTGGACGGACTCGTCCACTCCGTACTTGCCGAACGGCCCGTCGGCGCAGACGCAGACCGCCGTCGGGTCCGACGCGGTCGGGCACGAGGACGCGAGCGTGTTCGGCGCGTTCTGCTCCGGCCCGATGTCGGCCCGACCCGCCAGGAGGTCGAGGGAGTCGCAGGCCGGCGCCACCGTCTCGCACCGGGGGACCCCGAGGGCCGGATCGAGGTGCGCGACACCGTCGTTCGCGACCGTCACCGTCACGGGAGCGGAGTCGGTGGCGTGGCCGGCACGGTCGTACGCGCGCACGACGAGCGTGCCGCTCCCGTTCGGCTCCCGGCGCGTGTCCCAGGTGAACGAATGAGGCGACGCCTCCGAGCTGGCGATGAACCTGCCGCTCGCGAAGAGCTCCACGCGCGTGACACCCACGTCGTCCGTCGCCGTCGCCGTCACCTCGACCGCCGGGCCGCTCACCGTCGCGCCCGAGGGAGGTGCGTCGAGGGAGACCGAGGGCGCCGCCGCGTCGGCGGAGTTGTCGTCGTCCACGAACGCGGTGAAGAGGAGACGGTCCGGGGTGTAGCGGGGCGGCGACGCCGGTGCGCGCGTCGAGTTCGCGAAGAGCGCGCGCGCGACGTTCTCGGGCGACGCGCCGGGGCTCCTGCCCAGGTAGAGGGCGACGGTTCCCGCGACGAAGGGGGCCGACACCGACGTCCCGCTCTGGAGCACGCTCTCGCCGTACGCCGTGCTCCCCGGGGTCCTCGCGATCGAGGCGGAGCGGATGCTCACCCCGGGCGCGAAGAGGTCGATGCACGGCCCCCGGTTGCTGAAGACCGCCGCCTCGGCGCCGGAGAGATCGGAGGAGGCGACCGTGAGGGCCTCCGCCACCCTCCCCGGCGAGGTCGTGCAGGCGTCGCGCCTCGCGTCGCCGGCCGCGACCACGACCGGGATTCCCCGCGCGACGACTGCCGCCACGGCCGCGTCGAGCGCTGCGTCGGGGCCGCGCCCCAGGCTCAGGTTGGCGACCGCAGGCGTCTGTCCGTTGGCGACCAGCCAGTCGAGGGCGGCGACGAGGGTGCTCGTCGTCCCGGCGCCGTCGCACCCCAGGACACGGAGGGAGTGAAGGCTGACCCGTTTCGCCACCCCGTAGGTGGACCCGCCGAGGATCGCGGCGACGTGCGTTCCGTGGCCGTTGCAGTCGCCCGCCCCGCCGTCCCCGACGAAGTCCCGCTGCTCCGGAGCTCGCCCCGCGAACTCCGTGTGGCTCGAGAGGATCCCGGTGTCGAGGACGTAGGCGCGAACCCCTTCGCCGGCGGCGTCGTGGTAGCCGTAGCGCCCGTCGGTTCCCCATCGCTGGTCCACCCGGTCGAGCCCCGCCGGAGCCGCCTGCTGCCACGCGGTCGCCTGTGCCTTGACCCGTCCGTCCTCCGCCACCCAGGCGACGCGAGGGTCCCTCGAGAGGCCTCGGGCCGTCTCCTCGCTGGCGTGGATCGCGAACCCGCGCAGGGCCCGTTCGTAGGTGCGCAGGACCCATGCGTCCTGCGATGCGAGCAGGTCTGACGCGACGTCCGCCACGGAGCCCCCGCCCGGCTTCAGGACGACGAGGTACTGGTACGGCACCGGGTCGTCCGCCCGCTCGATCCGGGCTTCGGGGCGTCCGTCGCCTTGCGTGCCCCCGCCCCGAGTACACGCGGCCAGCGCGAGCACCAGAGCGAGGGTCGTCGTCCTCGTGGCCATCTCCCCTCCCGCGAAGCTACTTCGCCGCCGCCCCGGTCGTCGGCGGCACCTGCAGCTGCTTCAGCGCCCCTTCGTCGATCTTCACGTCGGCCTTCTTCCAGATGTCGCCCAGGAAGGCCTCGAGCGCCTTCCCCCGCCGCTCCGTCGTGAGCTGCGTCCGGAGCGCGTCGCGGAGATCCTCGAGCTTCGGCTCGTAGGCGGGCTCCGCCCCCAGGAACTTCACGATGAAGAGCCCGCGCTCGCCCTCCACCACGCCGTCGAGGAGCGTCCCCGGCCGGCGCGACATCGCGAAGGTCTTCTCCGCGAGCGTCGGGCCGAAGCCGGCCTCCAGCTCCTCCCGCGACATGGCCGGGAGCTCGCCGCTCGTCACCGCGCTGCGCGGCTCCTCGGAGCGGGCGGCGGCGATCTCGCCGAAGGCGTAGTAGTCGGAGGCGCGGCGCCGCAGCTCGGCGAGGACCTGCTGGGCGACGGGCCGCTTCGCCTTTCGGGACCCGTCGTCCTCGGTCCGGAACGCGATGATCGCGATCCGGAGCCGCTCGGGGCGCCGGAGCTTCCCCACGTTCTCCTCGAAGTACTTCGCGATCTCCTCGTCCGTCGGCGCCCCCTTCCGCGCCGGCTCCTCGAACTCCTTCTCGAGGTACGTCGCCGCGAGCTCCTGCTTCAGACGGCGGACGAAGGCCGGATCGCGGTGGTAGCCCTTCTCCTCCCCGAGGCGCGCCAGCAGGTCGAGCCGGACGAGCCCCTCGACGTAGCTCCGGCGCCCCTCGGGCGTGGATACGACGCTCGCGGAGGCCTGGTTGCCGGGGGCGCGAAGCTCGGCTTCGACCTCGCCGAGGGTGAGCGTGCGGCCGGCGTAGCGGGCGAGCGTCGGGCCGGACGCATTCGGCGCGTCTAGGAGCGAGTCGTGCTCGAAGAAGCGCGCGAAGGCCTGGCATACAAGGATACCGAACGCCGCGCCAAGAACTGCAACGATGGCATCTCGCTTCGTCAATCAGCACCTATTCCGCTCATGAGAAGTCCCTGGACTGACAAGTGCACGCCTCAGGCCCGAGGCTCGAGAACAGGGCCGTTGAGGGCCGAGGCGCGCCGATGCGACGATGTGCCCGCGTTGCGCCTGGCAGTCCCCTCTCTGTCAACGTGAGTGAGACAGCGACCCCCACGGAGTTTAGTGTAGAAGGGCGAGCTTGGACTTCCACATGAGCAGCGCAGAGATCGGGCTGGTTGGGCAGGAGACCGAGGTGTCCGCGAAGGCGCGCAGGCGGCAGTTCACCGCCGAGTACAAGAGCAGG
>JBBIPT010000035.1:0-21721 GCA_037442705.1 Anaeromyxobacter sp. | reverse complement strand
AGCTGCCGCCGGCAGGCGGCGCCCGGGGAGCCGGCGAGGAGGACGACGGGGAGCTCGCGCTCGCCGCCCGCGTGGCGCACGAGCCGGAGGAGCGAGGCGCCGTCGCGGCCGGGGAGGTCGAGGTCGGCGACGAGCACGTCGAGGTCGAGGAGCTCGTCGAGGAGCGCGTCGAGGCCGCTCGCGGCGTCCGCGGCGGCGCGGACCTCGAAGCCGCGCGCCTCGAGGGCGGTGCCGAGGAGGCGGAGGACGGTGGGGTCGTCGTCGAGGAGGAGGGCCCGGGGCTTCCTGTGGGTCGTCGCGTTCATGTCCGGGAGACGCGGGACGCGGGTCCGCGATTCAACGCTCCGGCGAAAGCGGGAAGGCGCAGGGGTTCCGCCCACGTCGCCCACCGTGAAAGGGGGGCACGGTGTGAAACGGCGGCGTGACGCGGATCACCCCGGGCGAGGTCCCGTGGTATGGGAGCCTCCACACCACGCCCGCGCGCCGGGAGAAACGGAAAGGGAAGGGAAGATGCCGACGACGAACGAGAACCTCGCCATCGCCTTCGCCGGGGAGAGCCAGGCGAACCGGAAGTACCTCGCCTTCGCCCGCCAGGCCGACAAGGACGGGCTTCCGCAGATCGCGAGGCTCTTCCGGGCCGCCGCCGAGGCGGAGACGCTCCACGCGCTCGCCCACTTCCAGAACATGGGGGGTGTCGGCACGACGCTCCAGAACCTCGAGGCGGCCGTGGAGGGGGAGACCTACGAGTTCTCCGAGATGTACCCCCCGATGGTCGAGCAGGCGAAGGCGGAGGGGCACAGGGGGAAGACGATGCTCGGCTTCGCGAACGAGGCCGAGAAGGTCCACGCGCGGCTCTTCGGGCAGGCCCTCGAGGCGATGAAGGCGGGGAAGGACCTCGCCGCGATGGACGTCTACCTCTGCCCGGTCTGCGGGGACCTCGAGTTCGGCGTCCTCCCCGAGAAGTGCCCCATCTGCGGGGCGCCCGCCTCGAGGTACCAGAAGGTCGCCTGACCGGGACCGCATCACCGGGAGCCCGGGTGGGCGGCGCCTGGTCAGCCCCGGCCACGAAGCTGGCGGAGCACGTCGCCCGGGGTCAGCACCCGCACACCCTCGAACGGGTCGAGGGGGAGCAGGTGCCGGCGGTCGAACGTGGCGATGAAGTCGGCCCGGCCGGCGAGCGCCGTCCCCAGGTAGACGTCGTCCCACGGGTCGGCTTTCACCACCCGCACCTCGACGGGCTCGACCAACTCGGCCGCGGCCGCGAGATCGAGCACCAGGCCGAGCGGGTCCTCGAGGTGCGACGTGGACCGGGCGCCGGTCCACGATCAAGCCAATCGACGGAGAAGATGCAGGAAGCAAGGGGTCTTCTCCTCTGCTTCCTAGCCGTCCCGGCGAGTTCGAGCGTTGGGCTCGCTCGTCCCGCAGCTTGGTACACCGGTGGTACGGCGACGCCCGGAGCCCCAGAGGAAAGGCCGGAACCCCTCGAGGAAATCCCCGGAGATTCCGGCCCTTGAAAGTGGCGCGCGGTAGAGGATTCGAACCTCTGGCCTTCGGCTCCGGAGGCCGACGCTCTATCCAGCTGAGCTAACCGCGCTTTGGAGGCCCGTATCTAGTGCACCCCTCCCCGAAAGGCAAGGAGGGACGGGGGCGTGGCGGATCGGGCGCCGCCGGGCCGCCCCCTGCGGCCGGATGCCGCAGTTCTGCCTTGAACCCTTCGGGCCCCACATGGTAGCAAGCCCGGCCGTGCCCCAGATCCACACGCTCGAAGACCTCCTGAAGGCGATGGCGCTCGTCGCCTCCATCATCTCCATCCTCATCCTCGCCTGGTACCTCGTCCGGCGCCCTCCGCTCGGCCGGATGACGAAGGTGATGCTCCTCTTCGGGCTCGGCGTGATGCCGCTCGGGGTGGCGCTCACCGGGAACATCGCCGGCTTCGAGTACACGCTGAAGCGGGACTTCTGCGGCTCCTGCCACGTGATGCTCCCCTACACGGAGGACGCGGGGGACCCGGCGTCGAACAGCCTCGCGGCGATCCACAGCCGGAACTACAGCTTCGGCAAGGAGAGCTGCTACACCTGCCACGCCGACTACCAGCTCTTCGGCGCGATGACGACGAAGGTGAACGGCCTCAAGCACCTCTTCTTCTACGTCACCGAGTACGCGAACACGGGGCCTTACGGCGAGGGCGGCAAGCCCATCCACCTGTACAAGCCGTTCGAGAATCCGATGTGCACGCGGTGCCACTCCACCACCGCCCCGTCCTGGATGACCGTGGAGGACCACGCCGGGATGCTCGACGACATCCGCGCCGGCGGCACGAGGTGCATCGACTGCCACACCGGCGACACGATCCACCCCCGCGCCTTCGCCCACGGCGGCAACGGCCGCGCCCCCGCCCCGGCGGCGAAGTAGAGGAGGACGGCCGTGATCTCCAAGCTCACCATCCGCCGGCTCGTCCTCATCTCCACGATCACGACGCTCGTCTCGCTCGGGCTCATGGTCATGGGGATCCTCTTCCCGCGCCCGATCCTGCTCGTCCTCGCGATGAGCCTCGGCCAGCTCTTCGGCACGCTCTCCCTCGCGCTCTACCTCCTCGCGATCGTCCTCGACCTCCAGGGCGTGGGCGAGCACGAGGAGATCGCCGCGCACATCGGCTGGGACAAGGGCGGGGACTAAACGCCCGAGCGCGATTCGGAAACACCCAAGGCTTCAGGCTTCAGGCCTCAGGAAATGCATCTCTGCCGCCGTTTCCGAGGCCTGAGGTCCGAGGCCTGAGGCCGGCCTGAGGCCAGGGGCCGTTCACGAATCGCGAGCGGCATTTCAGGAGGCCGAGCGCGTCGGGCCCCCCGCTTCGCGCCGGCGCACCACGCGGGGGCCTGGTCGGGCGGCCACGGCCGCCGTGCCGGTGCGGCTGCGGTTCCGGCTGCGGGCGCGGTTGCCGTTCCGGTTACGGTCACGGCTGCCGTTGCGGATCCGGTTGCGGTTGCCGCTGCGGTCACGGTTGCGGTTCCGGTTCCGGTTCCGGCTGCGGCTGCCGGCGCGGTTGCCGTTCCGGTTGCGGTCACGGCTGCCGTTGCGGATGCCGCTCCGGTAGCGGCTGCGGTTGCGGTTCCGGTTGCAGCTTCGGGCGCGGCTGGCACAGGCTTCCGCAGCCGCAGCCGCAGCCGCAGCCGCAGCCGAACCCGGATCCGGATCCGGATCCGGATCGGCTTCTGGCCGCCCGCGCGGGCGGCCGCCGTCGTCCCGGGTGCCCGCGCCGTCAGCCGACCGGGAGGCAGACGCAGAGCGCCGGGTCGGTCCCGTTGCAGAGCGCCGCGTGGTTGCTCTTCAGGGCGCAGTACCCTTCGCAGCAGGGGAGCGTCGTCGAGCAGCCCCCGGAGAGGGGGGCGCAGGAGGTGAGCTCGCAGGTGCAGGGCGAGGTGGACCCGCCCGGGCACGGGACGCCGACGCTCTGCTGGCAGCTGAGCCCCGATCCGCTGCAGCAGCTCGCGTCCGACGTGCAGGGCTGCGACACGCTCGAGCAGGTCGAGGGCTTCTCGCAGATCCCCTCGTTGCAGAAGTCGCCCGTGGCGTGGTCGCAGCAGTCGGTGTCGAGGCCGCAGGACTGCCCCGTGGCGGAGCAGGTGGTCCCGCCCGACTTGCAGGTGCCGGAGGTGGCGCCCGGCGGGACGTCGCAGGCGAGGCCGGCGCAGCAGTCGGCCGTGACGGTGCAGGCGCCGGCGGCCGTCACGCACGGCGTCCGGCAGACGCCGCCCTCGCAGGTCCCGGAGCAGCACTGGCCGCCGGTCGTGCAGGCGTTGCCGTTCGGGGCACAGAGCGCGCAGGTGCCGTTCGTCGCGCCCGGCAGGACCGTGCAGAGGCCGGAGCAGCAGTCGCCGGCGCCCGCCACGCAGGCGGTCCCGGTCGGCTTGCAGCTCGGGGGCGGCGGCGTCACGAGGTCGGTGCAGACGAAGCCGATCTCCGGGACGTCCCGGCAGGAGAGCTCGTCGCAGCAGGTCGTGTCGGAGACCCCGGAGCAGCGGGTCCCGCGCGGCTTGCAGGTGCTGCCCGAGGCGGAGCAGCGGAGCACGCCCGCGGCGTCGGGGACGCAGGGGGCGAACCCGCAGCACTGGTCGCGGAACTGGCAGACGTCGCCCGCCGGGACGCAGCAGAGCGGGTTCGTCGCGTCCCAGCCGGTGGGGCACGAGGCCGTCTGGCCGCCGAAGCAGCGGAGGATCCCGTTCGCGTCGGGCTTGCAGACGTCCTTCTTCCCGTTGCAGCAGTTCTGCGAGGCGTTCACGTCGGTCGAGGCGCCGCAGATGTTCCCGGGGGGGTTGCAGGCGACGCCGTTGTTGCAGGTGTGGTTCGCCTCGCACCGCACCCGGTCGCCGGGGAGCCGGCAGCAGGCGTCGGTGGAGTCGCAGTAGTTGCCGGTCATCCGGCAGCCGCCGGCCGGCTGGCAGACCTTGGTCCCGCTCCCCTGATCCTGGCAGAGCCGGGTGCAGCAGTTCGAGGCGTTGTCGCAGGGGACGCCGTCCTGCGTGCAGCCGCCGGGCGCGTCGCCGCAGCGGCCGGGCTGCCCGCCCGTCGCCGTGCAGAGCCCGGAGCAGCAGTCCTCGGGCCGGTAGCAGACGTCGCCCGTCGCGTTGCAGGAGTACGCCGGGGCGCACCAGCCGTCCGTGCCGGCCACTGGGTCCGCCCCCTGGCAGTTCCGCGAGCAGCAGGCGAGGGGGCCGGCGCAGCGCTCGCCGAGGGTCTTGCAGGTCCCGCCGGGGAGCGCGGCGCAGGCGCCGCCGGTGCAGAGCCCCGAGCAGCACTGCGCAGGGTCGCCGCAGGTGCTCCCGGCGGAGAGGCAGACGTTCGTCTGGCACTTCCCCCCCGTGCAGGCGAGCGAGCAGCAGTCGGCGGCGGTCGTGCAGGCCGTGCCGGGATCGCCGCAGAAGGCCGAGGTGGAGCAGCCCCCCGCGGTGCAGACGCCGGAGCAGCACTGGCCGGCGCTCGAGCAGGCGGTGGACTCCCCGAGGCAGCTCGCCTGGCAGGTCTTCGCGCCGCCGCCCGCGCCGGCGACGCAGGAGCCGGAGCAGCACTCGCCGTTCGTCGCGCACGAGGCCTGGAGGTCCGCGCACCGCCCCGCCGGCTCCACGCAGAGGCCGGCGGCGCAGGCGTTCGTGCAGCAGCCCGCCCCGGAGTCGCAGACGTCGCCGACGCCGCCCGGCGTCCCCTTCAGCCCGTCCACCGCGCACGCGCCCGTTCCGTCGATGCAGGACCCGTTGCAGGCCCCCGAGCAGCAGTCGGACGGCGCGCTGCAGGAGGCGCCCAGCGGCGCGAGGTTGCAGGCGGGATCCGGGCTGGAGGAACCTCCGCAGCCGATCGCGGCCGCCGCGAGCGCGAGGACGGCCGCCGCGGCGAGACTCGTTCCGGTCCTGGGCATCGTGCCTCCCCCGTCGCCCACCGGGCGACGGGGACCATTCTCCACGGAACGGACCCGGACGGAAATGTGGGCCACGGTGCGTCACCGCGCACGCGCCAGTCCCTTCCTCGTGGGACGCGATTCTTGACCCCCGGGACCGCCCGCTGCTACTCATGGATGGGCGTTTGAAGGTGTACGTCCGCAAGGGTGGGCGAATGGCAATCCGGGCGATCGCGGTCGAGGACGACGAGGCGGTGGCGAAGCTCATCGTCCAGGTGCTCTCCACTCACGGCTTCGAGGTCTGCGGCACCGCGGCGACGGGCGAGGAGGGTGTCGCCCTCGCGCGGCGCGAGCGGCCGGACGTGGCCCTCGTGGACCTCGGGCTCCCGAGGATGAGCGGCGAGGAGGTCATCTCGACCATCCGGCGGGAGCTCCCGAAGACGGCCTGCATCGCCCTCACCGCCGTGGACATCCCGGCGCGCGTACTGGGCGCGATGCGGGCCGGGGCGGCCGGCTACATCCTGAAGCCCTTCCACGCGAGCGAGCTCGCGAGGTCGATCGAGGAGGTCCTCTCGGGAGAGGCGGCGCCGATCAGCCCGCGGGCCGCGAAGGTGCTCCTCCAGGAGCTTCGCGGGGATCCGCCGGAGCAGCGCGCGAAGGATGGCCCTGCGCTCTCGAAGCGGGAGCTCGAGGTCCTCCAGCTCCTCGTCCACGGCCACACCTACGCGGACGTGGCCCAGGCGCTCGGGATCGCCGAGGGGACGGTCCAGACCTACGTGAAGCGGATCTACGAGAAGATGGACGTCTCGACGAAGGCCGAGGCGGCGCTCCTCGCGGTTGCGCGGGGGCTCGTCCGCCCCTAGAGAGCTCGGACGCGCACCGGCCGTGCGGCCCCCGCCGCCGCGACGCCGGTCGATCCGCCCGAGACGACGAGGGAATCCGGATACGGCCGGAACCGGACGCCCGCCCGGCAGGAAGGCCGGACGTGCCTTGACTTCCCTCGATCGACCCCTATAATGAGGCCCTTTTCCCGCCGGGAAACCCACCTTAAATGCGCGTCAACATTGACGAAATCAAGGAGGCCGGACTCCTCCGGAGCTGGGACGTGGCCCGCGAGCAGGTCGACGAGTTCGTCGCGGGCGACCGGGCCGGCTACCGGGCGCGGGGGCCCGCGCACGTCGAGGCGCGCCTCGAGAAGGTGGAGCGGCGGGTCCGGCTCGGGGGGCGGGCCGACGCGAGGCTCCAGGCGGCCTGCAGCCGCTGCCTCGCTCCCGTGGACCTCGACCTCCCGGTGGAGTTCGCGCTCACCCTCGTCCCGTCCGACGAGTACGCGGACGAGCCGGGGGAGGGGCGGGACCCCGAGGATCGGCGGGTCGCGGGGAGCTTCGACTCCGAGGACGCGGAGGAGGAGGTCTACGCGGGGAAGGTCGTGGACCTCGACCCGATCGTCCGCGAGCAGCTCCTCCTCGCGCTCCCCGGCTACCCCCTCTGCAAGGAGAGCTGCAAGGGCCTCTGCCCCGTCTGCGGGGCGAACCTCAACGATCGCGAGTGCGGCTGCGATCGGCACGTACCGGATCCGCGCTGGGCGGCCCTCCGGAACGTGAAGCTTCAGTGACGCACCACCCGGACCAAAGGAGCACGTCGTGGGTCTCCCGAAGAAGCGGACGAGCAAGATGCGGCGCGACCGGCGCCGCGCGGCGAACTTCAAGCTGAAGCCGGTCAACGTGACGAAGTGCCCGAAGTGCAAGGAGCCGGTGCTCTCGCACCGCGCCTGCCCGTCCTGCGGCTCGTACAAGGGCGAGAAGGTCCTCGAGGCGCAGTAGCCGGCGATGGTGGCCAAGGTCGCGCCCGTCGCCGTGGATGCGATGGGGGGAGACCACGCCCCCGGCGCCATCGTGCAGGGTGCGATTAACGCAGCGCGCAAGGGCCGCCCCGCCGTCCTCGTGGGACCGGAGGCGCGCGTGCGCGACGAGCTCGCCCGCCACCGGGCCGGGCACGCCCTGCCGATCGAGGTCGTGAACGCCCCCGAGGTGATCGAGATGCACGATCACCCCGGCACGGCGATGCGGCGGAAGAAGCGGAACTCGATCCGGGTCTGCTTCGAGCTCGTCGCCTCGGGCAAGGCGGGGGCGATGGTCTCCGCCGGGAACTCCGGCGCGGTGATGGCCGGGGCGATCCTCGTGCTCGGCCGCACCGAGGGCGTGGACCGGCCGGCGATCATCTCGAGCCTCCCCGCGCTGAAGGGGGCGCCGATCCTCCTCGACATGGGCGCGGTGGTGGACTGCAAGCCGCTCCACCTCGTGCAGTTCGCGCTCATGGGGGAGGTCTGGGCGCGCCGCGTGGCGGGCGTCCACCGCCCCCGCGTGGCGATCCTCTCCAACGGGGAGGAGGACTCGAAGGGGAACGAGCTCACCCGGGCCGCGGCCGCCGCCCTCCGCCGGTCCTCCATCCAGTTCGTCGGCTACTGCGAGGGGAGGGACCTCCTCACCGGCGAGTTCGACGTGATCGCCACAGACGGCTTCACCGGCAACGTCGCCCTGAAGACGATGGAAGGGACGGCGAAGGTCGTGGGCGAGTACCTGAAGCGAGCGCTCCGCAGCTCCACGCGGGCGCAGATCGGCGGGCTCCTCTCCAGGGCGGCGCTCGACGGGATGAAGAGGCGGATCGACTGGCGCGAGGTGGGGGGCGCGCCCCTCGTCGGCGTGAACGGCGTCGGCTTCATCAGCCACGGCCGCTCGGACCCGCTCGCGATGGAGAACGCGATCCGCCGCGCGGGGGACGCCGCGCGGACCCACTTCACCGACGAGGTCGCCGAGGCGGTCGCCCCGTCCGAGGCGCTCCTCGCGGCGGCCCACGGGCACGGACACCCCGCGCGCCGCGCCGCCGCACGCGAGGCCTGAGGAAGAGGAGGAAGGAAATGAGATCGCTCATCGCCGGCACCGGCTCCTACGCCCCCGAGAAGATCCTCACGAACGCCGACCTCGAGAAGCTGGTCGAGACGAACGACGAGTGGATCGTGGAGCGCACCGGGATCCGGGAGCGGCACGTCGCCGCGCCGGAGGAGGCCTCCTCCGACCTGGCCCTGAAGGCGGCGCAGCGGGCGCTCGAGGCGGCCCAGCTCGACGCGAAGGACGTCGAGGCGATCGTCGTCGGCACGGTGACCCCCGACTACCCGTTCCCGTCCACTGGGGCGGTGCTCCAGGGGCGGCTCGGGAACAAGAAGGCCTTCGCCTTCGACGTCTCCGCCGCCTGCGCGGGCTCCATCTACGCCCTGGCGGTGGCCGACCGGTTCGTCGCCTCGGGGGCGGTGAAGAACGCCCTCGTGATCGGCGTGGACACGCTCACCCGGATCACCGACTGGACGGACCGGAACACCTGCATCCTCTTCGGCGACGGGGCGGGCGCGATCGTGCTGCGCCCGACGGACGACCCGGACCGGGGGATCCTCACGACGCGCCTGCACGCGGACGGGGCGCACGTGCCCATCCTCCTCCAGCCGGGCGGCGGGTCGCGCGACCCGATCTCCGAGAAGATCGTGAGGGAGAAGTCGCACTACGTGAAGATGAACGGGCGCGAGGTCTTCAAGCTCGCCGTCCGGGCCCTCGAGGAGAACTGCCGCGAGGTCCTCGCGGCGGAGAGGCTCACCGCCTCCGACGTGACCTGGGTCATCGCTCACCAGGCGAACAAGCGGATCCTCGACGCGACGCTCCAGCGGCTCGAGATCCCGGCCTCCAAGTGCTGGATGAACCTCGAGCACTACGGGAACACCTCCGCCGCGAGCGTCCCGATGACGCTCGACGAGGCGAACCGGGCCGGCTGGTTCGAGCCGGGCGACGTGATCCTCATGATGGCGATCGGCGGCGGCATGGCGTGGGGCGCCAGCATCGTCCGGTGGTGAGAGGGGGAGGAGAAGACATGGGCAAGCTCGCGTTCCTCTTTCCGGGCCAGGGCTCCCAGGCCGTCGGCATGGGGAAGGACCTCTTCGACGCCTTCCCCGAGGCCCGCGCGGTCTTCGAGGAGGTGGACGCCGCGCTCGGGGAGAGGCTCTCCGCCCTCTGCTTCGAGGGGCCGGAGGACCGGCTCAAGCTCACCGCGAACACCCAGCCGTCCATCCTCGGCGTGTCCGCCGCGGCGGCGGCGGTCCTCGCGAAGCGGGGGATCGTCCCCGATCTCGTCGCCGGCCACTCCCTCGGCGAGTACTCCGCGCTCGTCGCCGCGGGGGCCTGCGGCGTCGCCGACGCGGCGAAGGCCGTGCGCGCCCGCGGGACCTTCATGCAGGAGGCGGTGCCGGCGGGCCGGGGCGCGATGAGCGCCGTCCTCGGGCTCGACCCGGCGCGCGTCCGGGAGATCTGCGCCGCCGTCGAGGCCGAGACCGGCGAGGTCGTCTCCCCCGCGAACTACAACGAGCCGGCGCAGACGGTCGTCGCCGGCGCCGCGCCGGCCGTGGAGAAGGCGGGCGCGAAGCTCAAGGAGGCCGGGGCGAAGCGCGTCCTCCCCCTCCCGGTGTCCGCCCCCTTCCACTGCGCCCTCATGGCGCCGGTGAAGGCGCGGCTCGAGCCGGTGCTCCGCGGGATCGCCTGGCGCGCGCCGCGGTGCCCCGTCGTCACGAACGTGGAGGCGAGGCCGAACGGAGACGCCGCGCGGATCGTCCCCCTCCTCGTGGAGCAGGTCACCGCGCCGGTCCGCTGGATCGAGTGCGTCGAGGAGCTCGTCCGGCAGGGCGTGACGCGGCTCGTCGAGGTCGGGCCGGGGAAGGTGCTCTCCGGGCTCGCGAAGCGTATCGACAAGTCGGTCGAGGTGTGGAACGTGGAGGACCGGGCCTCGCTGGAGAAGGCCCTCGCCGCGATCGGGAGCCAGGGATGACCCAGGAGTTCTCAGGCAGGACCGCCCTCGTCACGGGGGCCTCGCGCGGGATCGGCCGCGCGATCGCCGTCGCCCTCGCGCGCGGCGGCGCGAGCGTGGCCCTGAACTACGCCGGGAACGAGGCGGCCGCGAACGAGGCGCTGAAGCTCGTCCTCGAGGCGGGCGCCCCGAAGGCGAAGCTCTACCGGTTCGACGTGGCCGACCCCGCCGCCTGCAACGCCGCGGTGGACCAGGTGATCGCGGACCTCGGCGGGCTCGACGTCCTCGTGAACAACGCCGGGATCGCCGTGGACCAGCTCGTGATGCGGCTGAAGGACGAGGACTGGAACCGGCAGCTCCAGGTGAACCTCACCGGGACCTTCAACCTCATCCGCGCCGCGACCCGGCCCATGATGAAGGCGCGCCGGGGGGCCATCGTGAACCTCACCTCGGTCGTGGGGGAGATGGGGAACGCCGGGCAGGCCGCCTACGCGGCCACGAAGGCGGGACAGATCGGCCTCACGAAGTCGGTCGCCCGCGAGCTCGCCTCCCGGAACATCCGGGTGAACGCGGTCGCGCCCGGCTGGATCGACACGGACATGACCGCCGGTCTCCCGGAGGCGGCGAAGACGAAGATGACGGCGCTGATCCCGCTCGCGCGGCTGGGCACCGCCGAGGACGTCGCTGACGCGGTGGCGTTCCTGGCGAGCGATCGGGCATCGTACGTGACCGGCGAGGTCCTGCGGGTCAACGGCGGGATGTACATGTAAGCCGCGCGCGTGCGCGGTCCACTGGCGTCAACCACGGAGGAGGATGAATGTCGGCCAACATCGAGCAGAAGGTGAAGAGCATCATCGCGGAGCAGCTGGGCGTGGGCGAGGACGAGATCAAGCCGACCTCGTCGTTCATCGAGGATCTCGGCGCCGACTCGCTCGACATCGTCGAGCTCGTCATGGCGATGGAGGAGGAGTTCGAGGTCGAGATCCCGGACGAGGAGGCGGAGAACATCAAGACCGTCCAGGACGCCGTGAACTACGTCACGACCCACAAGAAGTAGCCGGCCCGGCTCCCCGGCGCCCCTCCGGCGCCGGGTCGCACGAGCCGCCGGAGGAGGCGAGGCGGGGGGCCTCGCCGTCCCTCGGGTCGGCGTCGCATCGATCGAGGTGAGGACATGAACAGGCGTCGCGTCGTGGTCACCGGGCTCGGGCTCGTCTCCCCCGTGGGCGTGGGGGTGGAGGAGTCGTGGGCCGCGCTCGTCGCCGGGAAGAGCGGGATCGGGCCGATCACGCTCTTCGACGCGTCGACCTACCCGAGCCGGATCGCCGGCGAGGTGAAGGGTTTCGACCCGGCGAAGTTCATGGACAGGAAGGAGGTCCGGCGGAACGACCGCTTCATCCAGTTCGCCCTCGCCGCGGCGGAGATGGCGATGAAGGATTCCGGCCTCGACATGGCGAGGGAGGATCCGGAGCGCGTCGGCTGCATCGTCGGCGCCGGCATCGGCGGGCTCGGGACCATCGAGGACGAGCACCGCGTCTTCCTGGAGAAGGGCGTCCGGAGGATCGGCCCGTTCTTCATCCCGAGCCTCATCATCAACCTCGCCCCGGGGCAGATCAGCCTGCGGTACGGGATGAAGGGCCCGAACTTCTCGCCGGTGTCCGCCTGCGCGACCGGGAACCACTCGATCGGCGACGCGATGATCTACATCGAGCGCGGGATGGCGGACGTGATGGTCACCGGCGGCTGCGAGGCCACGATCACCTCGCTCGGGGTCGGGGGCTTCTGCGCGGCCCGGGCGCTCTCCGAGCGGAACGACGCGCCGGAGAAGGCCTCCCGCCCGTTCGACAGGGGGCGCGACGGGTTCGTGCCCGGCGAGGGGGCCGGCCTCCTCGTCCTCGAGGAGTACGAGCGCGCCCGCAGGCGCGGCGCGAGGATCTACGCGGAGCTCGCGGGGTACGGCGCGACGGCGGACGCGAACCACGTCACGTCCCCGGCGCCGGAGGGGGAGGGCGGCCAGCGCGCGATGCGGATGGCGATGGCCGACGCCGGGATCTCCCCGGACCAGGTCGGCTACGTGAACACCCACGGCACCTCCACGCCGCAGGGCGACGTGGCGGAGTGCCAGGCGATCAACAGGGTCTTCGGCGAGCACGCGAAGAAGGGGCTCGTGGTCTCGTCCACGAAGTCGATGACCGGGCACCTCCTCGGCGCGGCCGGCGGCCTCGAGGCCGCCGTCACCGTGCTCGCGATCGCCAGGGGCGTCCTCCCCCCGACGATCAACGTGGACGATCAGGATCCCGAGTGCGCGCTCGACGTGATCCCGAACGAGGCCCGCGAGGAGCGGGTGGACGTCGCCCTCTCGAACTCGTTCGGGTTCGGCGGCACGAACGCGGTGGTCCTGTTCAAGCGGGCCTGAAGAGCGAAACTCGAGGCTGACCCCGGAGCGCCGCGTGGACGCGACCCCAGCGGGGCCGCTGCGTCCGGTTTTGCTTGCCGCCGGAGCGACTTCGGGCTTACGTGGCATCCACTTCTCGCGCGGAGGACGCCACGTGCCCTGGAACCCGAACGTCTACGAAGGCGGCAAGGACCCCGCCGCCGAACTCATCGACAAGATCAAGGAGAAGTTCCTCGGGCGCCTCGGCGGAGGCGGCGGCGGGAACGGCGGCGAGGGGGGCGGCGGTCCCGGGAAGGGAGTCCCGGGGAAGGGGCCGTTCGTCGTCGTGTTCCTCGCCGCCCTCGGGGTGATCGGCGCGGTCACCTCCTACTACCAGGTGGAGCCCGACGAGGTCGGCGTGATCCGGCGCTTCGGCCGCTTCGCCGGGACGAGCGATCCGGGGCCGCACTTCCGGATCCCGTTCGGCGTCGATCGGGTCACGAAGGTGCCGGTCCAGCGCCAGCTCAAGATGGAGCTCGGGTTCCGGACCGCGGCGGCGGGGGTGGAGACGGCGTACCGGGGCGCGTCCGCGGAGCTGTCCCGCGAGTCGCTCATGCTCACGGGCGACCTCAACGTCGCGGTCGTGGAGTGGATCGTCCAGTACAAGATCAAGGATCCATACGCCTTCCTCTTCCGCATCCGGAACGTGGAGGACACGCTGCGGTCGCTCTCCGAGGCGGCGATGCGGTCGGTGGTCGGAGACCACTCCGTGAACGAGGTCCTCACCACGGGACGCCAGAAGGTGGCCGCGGAGGCGAAGGACGCGCTCCAGCACCTCGCGGACCGCTACGACGCAGGCGTGGACATCCAGCAGGTCGTCCTCCAGGACGTGAACCCCCCCGATCCGGTGAAGCCGTCCTTCAACGAGGTGAACCAGGCGATCCAGGAGAAGGAGCGGCTCATCAACGAGGCCCAGGCCGAGCTCAACAAGGTCATCCCGCGCTCCCGCGGCGAGGCGGAGCAGGCGATCCGCGCCGCCGAGGGCTACGCGATCGAGCGCGTGAACCGCGCCCGCGGCGAGGCGAACCGCTTCAAGGCGGTCCACGAGGAGTACCAGCGGGCCCCGGACGTCACGCGGCGCCGGCTCTACCTCGAGACCGTCGCCGAGGTCCTGCCGAAGGCGGGGCAGAAGGTGATCATCGACGAGTCGCAGAAGGGGATGATGCCGATCCTCCGGATGGAGCCGGGCGCCGGCTCCGCCGAGGCGGCGGCGGCGGCGCAGGCCGCCCGGGGAGGTGCGCGATGACACGGACCGGCATCCTCGCGATGGCGCTCGCCTCGACGACGCTCTCCGGCTGCGTCTTCTACACGCTCGACGAGACGGAGCAGGCGGTGATCACCCGGTTCGGCCAGCCGAAGGGGGATCCGGTGACCGAGCCGGGCCTCCACTTCAAGGTCCCCTTCGCCGATCGGGTGAACCTCTTCGAGAAGCGGTGGCTGGAGTGGTCCGGCGACCCGAACCAGATCCCCACGAAGGACAAGAAGTACATCTGGGTCGACACCTTCGCCCGCTGGCGGATCGCCGATCCCCTCCGCTTCTTCCAGCGGGTCCGGGACGAGCGGACGGCCCAGTCCCGCCTCGACGACATCATCGACGGCGAGACCCGGAACGCGATCGCGAACTACAACCTCATCGAGGCGGTGAGGGCGACGAACCGCGCCTTCGAGGACGAGGACGCGGCGAGGAGCGAGCTCGGCCAGGAGGCGATGGAGCAGGTGAAGGTGGGGCGCGAGAAGCTCACCCGCACCATCCTCGAGCGCGCCTCGGGCGTCGTCTCCGAGTTCGGGATCGAGCTCGTGGACGTCCAGATCAAGCGGATCAACTACGTGAACGAGGTCCAGGTGAAGGTGTTCGAGCGGATGATCTCCGAGCGGCGCCGGATCGCCGAGCGCTCCCGCTCGGAGGGGCTCGGGCGCTCCGCGGAGATCCGGGGCGAGAAGGAGCGGGAGCTCAAGGCGATCGAGTCGGAGGCCTACCGGCGGGCGGAGGAGCTCCGGGGCAAGGCCGACGCGCAGGCGGCCCGCATCTACGCCGAGGCCTTCGGGCGGGACCCCGAGTTCTACTCGTTCGTCCGGTCGCTCGAGACCTACCGGACCACGGTGGACGGCTCCACCTCGATCTTCCTCGGAACGGACGCGGACTTCCTGAGGTACCTCCGGAACGCCCGGCCGCGGTGACCGGGCCCCGCGGGCGGCGTTCCGCCCCGCCGCCCGGGGGCCTTCCGGGGCGCCCCGGGGGAGCGGGCGGGCCCATCGGGCGGCCCCTCCCGCGGCGGCGGTCGATGTGGAAGAATCCGCCTCCCCCCGGGAGGAGAGCGGATGGCGGACAAGGTGATCGTCGGATCGGACCACGCCGGGCTCGCGCTCCGGGCCGAGGCGGTGAAGGTCGCGAGGGAGGCGGGCTTCGAGGTCGAGGACCTCGGCCCGTTCTCCGCCGAGAGCGTGGACTACCCGGACTTCGCCCGGAGCGTCGCCGAGGCCGTCGCGGCCGGGCGGGCGAGGCTCGGGATCCTCGTCTGCGGGACGGGGATCGGGATGTCCATCGCCGCGAACAAGGTGAAGGGGGTCCGGGCGGCCCTCTGCTCGAGCGAGTTCGAGGCCCGCATGGCCCGCTCCCACAACGACGCGAACGTCCTCTGCCTCGGCGAGCGGGTGATCGGCATCGGGGTGGGAGGGGCGGTCGTGAAGGCCTTCCTCGGGGCGACGTTCGAGGGCGGCCGGCACGAGCGGCGGGTCCAGAAGATGAGGGACCTGGAGCGCTGATCGAGCCGCCCCGCCGGGGTTTCGCGGCCGTTGCCGGCTCCGGGCGGGCGCGGTATGAACGGCCCTCCCGCAGCCCTCTCCGGAGACGGACCGATGATGCCGAAGAAGCCCCTCGCCGAGGCCGACCCCCAGATCGCGAAGCTCGTCCGCGAGGAGACCCGCCGGCAGGCGGAGGGGCTCGAGCTCATCGCGAGCGAGAACTTCGTCTCGCCCGCCGTGCTCGAGGCCCTCGGGTCCGCCCTCACGAACAAGTACGCGGAGGGCTACCCGGGCAAGCGGTACTACGGCGGCTGCGAGGTCGTCGACCAGGTGGAGCAGCTCGCCATCGACCGCGCCAAGGCGCTCTTCGGGGCCGAGCACGCGAACGTGCAGCCGCACTCCGGCTCCCAGGCCAACATGGCCGCCTACTTCGCCCTCGCGCAGCCGGGCGACACGCTCCTCGCGATGAGCCTCGCCTTCGGCGGCCACCTCACCCACGGCTCGCCGGTGAACTTCTCCGGGAAGCTCTTCGAGATCGTCCCCTACGGGCTCTCGAAGGAGACCGAGACGATCGACATGGACGAGGTCCGGCGGCTCGCGAAGGAGCACCGGCCGAAGCTCCTCGTCGTGGGCGCGAGCGCCTACCCGCGCACGCTCCACTTCGACCGGTTCGCGGAGATCGCGAGGGAGGCCGGGGCGGCCCTCGTGGTCGACATGGCCCACATCGCGGGGCTCGTCGCGGCCGGGCTCCACCCCAACCCGGTGCCGCACTCCGAGATCGTCACGACGACGACCCACAAGACGCTCCGCGGCCCGCGCGGCGGCATGATCCTCTGCCGCGAGGCCCACGCGAAGACGCTGAACTCCCAGATCTTCCCGGGCATCCAGGGCGGCCCGCTCGAGCACGTGATCGCGGCGAAGGCGGTCTCCTTCCAGGAGGCGCTCCAGCCGGAGTTCAAGACCTACCAGCGCCGGATCGTCGAGAACGCGCAGGCGCTCGCCGAGGGGCTGAAGGGGGCCGGCCTCCGGCTCGTCTCGGGCGGCACGGACAACCACCTCATGCTCGTGGACCTCCGGCCGAAGAAGCTCACCGGGAAGATCGCCGAGGAGGCCCTCGGCAAGGCCGGGATCACGGTGAACAAGAACATGATCCCGTGGGATCCGGAGAAGCCGATGACGACCTCCGGCGTCCGGGTCGGGACGCCCGCCCTCACGACCCGCGGCATGGGCGTGGCCGAGATGAAGACCGTGGCCTCCCTCATCGGCCGGGCCCTCGACGCCCCGGCGGACGAGGCGCTCCTCGCGAGGGTGCGCGGCGAGGTGAAGGAGCTCTGCGAGCAGTTCCCGATGTACGAGGACCGGCAGTAGGCCCGCCCGCCTCGCCCGCCCCGCGGCGGCGCCCGAGGCGGACGGATCGTGAAGGCGAGATGCGCTGCCCACATTGCGGACACCTCGAGGATCGCGTGGTGGACTCCCGCGAGGCGCAGGACGGCCTCGCGACGCGCCGTCGCCGCGAGTGCGCCGGCTGCTCGCGGCGCTTCACGACCTACGAGCGGATCGAGGAGGTCCTGCCGCAGGTGGTGAAGAAGGACGGCCGCCGCGAGCCGTTCGACCGGGCGAAGATCGTCGAGGGCGTCGGCATCGCCTGCCAGAAGCGGCCGGTGTCCACCGAGCAGATCGAGGCGCTCGTCTCCGGGGTGGAGCGCGACCTCCAGGAGATGGGGGAGCGCGAGATCCGGACGACCCTCATCGGCGAGGCGGTGATGAAGCGCCTGCGGGCGCTCGACGAGGTAGCCTACGTCCGGTTCGCCTCCGTCTACCGCGCCTTCCGCGACGTCGGGGAGTTCATGGCCGAGCTCGAGGGGCTCGTCCGGAGGGGCGGCGGCGCCGGGGGACCGGAGGGCCGGTGAAGGGCGGCGTGCGTTCACGGCGGCCCCGCGCCGCCTCGCGGCGGGCCGCTCCCGGGCGGGAGGCGGAATGGCGCGCCGAGGCGTTCATGCGGGCCGCCCTCGCGGAGGCGCGGCGCGGCCTCGGGCGGACGAGCCCGAACCCCGCGGTGGGCGCGGTCGTCGTGAAGGGGGGGCGGGTGATCGCCCGGGGCCACCACGCCCGCGCCGGCGGGCCCCACGCGGAGGTCGTGGCCCTCCGGGCGGCCGGCGCGCGCGCCCGCGGAGCGGACCTCTACACGACGCTCGAGCCCTGCGACCACCACGGACGGACGCCGCCCTGCTCGCGCGCCGTCCTCGACGCGGGGATCCGGCGCGTCCTCGTCGGCTCGGCCGACCCGAACCCCCTCGTGAACGGCCGCGGCGTCCGGCGGCTCCGGGAGGCGGGGATCGAGGTCGTGGCGGACGTCCTCCGCGAGGAGTGCGACGCGCTCAACGCGCACTGGTTCAAGTACATCCGGGAGCGGCGCCCCTACGTCACGCTGAAGGCGGCCGTGACCCTCGACGGCCGGATCGCGACCCGGACCGGGGACTCGCGCTGGGTCACCGGGCCCGAGGCGAGGCGCTGGGTCCACGAGCTCCGGGACCGGGTGGACGCGGTGCTCGTCGGCGCCGGGACGGCCCTCGCCGACGATCCCCGGCTCACGACCCGGCTCCCCGGCGGGCGCGGGCGGGATCCGATCCGCGTCGTCCTCGACACGGGCCTCTCCCTCCCGCCGCGGCTCCGCCTGTTCCGCACGCGCTCCGCGGCGCCGACGATCGTCGCGCACGCCTCCCCCCGGACCCTCCGCCCGGGCCCCCGCGTGGAGCTCCTCCGGTGCCGGCGCGGGAAGGGTGGGGTCGACCTCGCGGATCTCCTCGGCCGGCTCGCCGCGCGCGGCGTCACGCACCTCCTCGTCGAGGGGGGCGCCCGGGTCCTCGCGCGGTTCCTCGCGGAGGGGCTCGTGGACCGGGTGGCCGTCTTCGTCGCGCCGCGGATCGCCGGCGCGGACGGCGTGCCGCTCGTCGCCTCCGCGGGGCCGGAGCGGATGGAGGACGCCCTCCGGCTCGAGGACGTCCGGGTGGAGAAGCTCGGGAGCGACGTGCTCGTGGAGGGGCGGCCGGTGGCGCCGCGGCGCAGGGCGAGGGGACGCGGCGTGGCGAAAAGGGCCGCAAAGGACTAGGATTCCGCCGGAAATGTTCACGGGTCTCGTAGCGGACATTGGGGCGGTCGAGCGGATCGCCCCGCGCCAGGGCGGAGCCCGCCTCACGCTCCGCCCGCGGGCCCTCGACGTGGACGCCCTCGTCCCCGGCGAGAGCGTCGCCTGCTCGGGGGTCTGCCTCACCGTGGTGGAGCGCGGCGCGGGGCTCGTCTCGTTCGACGCGGTGCCGGAGACGATCTCGCGGACCACGGTCGGGACCTGGCGCCCGGGCGCCGCCGTGAACCTGGAGCGGGCGCTCGCCCTCTCCGACCGGCTCGGCGGCCACCTCGTCCAGGGGCACGTGGACGCGGTGGGGCGGGTCCTCTCGCGGAGCGCGGAGGGGCAGGGGGCGCGGCTCCGGATCTCGCTCCCCGCGCCCATCGCCCCGCTCGTCGCGGAGAAGGGATCGATCGCGGTGGACGGGGTGTCCCTCACCGTCGCGGCGGCGGGCCGGGACTGGTTCGAGGTCGCCCTCATCCCGGAGACCCTCGCCCGGACGACGCTCGGCGAGGCGCGGCCGGGCACGGACGTGAACCTCGAGGCGGACGTCGTCGCGCGCCACGTCGCCCGGCTCCGGGAGTTCGGGGCGGGGCCCGGCGTCTCGACCGGCGATCTCGCCCGCTGGGGCTACGGAGGGAACGGGTGAAGGATCACGCGCAGCACGCCGTCGAGCGGGTGGAGAAGGCGATCGCCCACGTCCGCGCGGGCAAGATGGTCATCCTCACGGACGACGAGGACCGGGAGAACGAGGGAGACCTCTGCCTCGCCGCGGAGAAGGTGACCCCCGCGGCCGTGAACTTCATGGCGAAGTACGGGCGCGGGCTCGTCTGCCTCTCCCTCACCGAGGAGAAGGTCCGCGCGCTCCGGCTCCCCCTCATGGTGGACGACGGCGCGAACTCCTCCTCCTTCGGCACCGCCTTCACGGTCTCCGTCGAGGCGCGCGAGGGGGTCACCACGGGCATCAGCGCGAAGGACCGGGCCCACACGATCCGGACCGCGGTCCGCCCCGACTGCCGCCCCGAGGACCTCGCCCGGCCCGGCCACGTCTTCCCGCTCCGGGCGCGGAGGGGGGGCGTGCTCGTCCGGGCCGGCCAGACGGAGGGATCGGTGGACCTCGCCCGCCTCGCGGGACTCCTCCCCGCCGGCGTGATCTGCGAGGTGATGAACGACGACGGGACGATGGCCCGGATGCCGGAGCTGGAGCGGCTGTCGCGCGAGCACGACCTCCCCATCGTCTCGGTGGCCGACCTCATCAGCTACCGGATGATGAAGGACACGCTCGTCCGGCGCGGCGCCGAGGCCCCCCTGCCCACCGGCTACGGCGAGTTCCGGGCGGTCGCCTACGAGAACGACGTGGACGCCCATCACCACGTGGCCCTCGTCCGCGGCACCTGGCGGGAGGACGAGGCGGTGATGGTCCGCGTCCACTCGAAGTGCCTCACCGGCGACGTGTTCGGGTCGGAGCGCTGCGACTGCGGCCCCCAGCTCCACGCGGCGCTCCGGCAGATCGACCGGGCCGGGAAGGGCGTCCTCCTCTACCTCGACCAGGAGGGGCGCGGGATCGGGCTCGTGAACAAGCTCCGCGCCTACAACCTGCAGGACGAGGGGCTCGACACCGCCGAGGCGAACGAGCGGCTCGGCTTCAAGCCCGACCTCCGGGACTACGGGATCGGGGCCCAGATCCTCCGGGACCTCGGCGTCCGGAAGATGCGGCTCCTCACGAACAACCCGAAGAAGATCGTCGGCCTCGAGGGGTACGGCCTCGAGGTCGTCGAGCGGGTGCCGATCGAGACGCCGCCCACCCGCCGGAACCGCGCCTACCTCGCGACGAAGCGGGACAAGATGGGCCACCTCCTCACGCTGAAGGCCGCCGCCCCGGCGCGGTCCGCCGGGACCGCGCGGACGGGGCGCAAGGGCAGGAAGGGAAGGAACGGATGAACGTCTACGAGGGTACGCTCGTCGCGACGGGGCTCAAGGTGGGGATCGTCGTCGCGCGCTTCAACTCGCTCGTCACCGAGCAGCTGCTCCAGGGCGCCGCCGACGCGCTCCGCCGCCACGGCGTGAAGGACGGCGACATCGACGTCTACCGGTGCCCCGGGACCTTCGAGCTCCCCCCGCTCCTGCGGCGGGTCGCCCGGAGCGGCCGGTACGACGCGGTGGTCGCGCTCGGGGCCGTGATCCGCGGGGGCACTCCGCACTTCGAGTACGTCGCGGCCGAGGCCACGAAGGGGGTGGCCCAGGTCTCGATGGAGGCCGACTGCGCCGTCGCGATGGGCGTCCTCACCTGCGACACGATGGAGCAGGCGCTCGAGCGGGCGGGGGTGAAGGCCGGGAACAAGGGCGCCGAGGCGGCGGCCGCGGTCATCGAGCAGGCGAACGCCTTCCGCGAGGCCGGCAGGGTTGCCGGCGCGCGCCGCCCGGAGTGAGCCCTTGGCCGCGAAGCGGACGAAGTCGCGCGAGCGCGCCCTCCAGGCGCTCTACCAGATCGACGTGGCGGCGGAGGGGATCGACGACGCGCTCTCCCGCTTCTGGCGGAGCTTCGAGCCGGTGGAGCGGGAGGTGAGGGACCTCGCGGAGGCCCTCGTGCGCGGGGTCGCCGAGCACCGGCTGGAGATCGACGAGACGATCGAGCGGGTCTCCACGAACTGGCGCGTGGACCGGATGGCGAAGGTGGACCGGAACGTCCTGCGCCTCGCGGTCTTCGAGCTCCTCCGGAGCGACGTGCCGGTGAAGGTGGCGATCAACGAGGCGATCGAGCTCGGGAAGAAGTACGGGGCGGAGGGGACCGGCGCCTTCGTGAACGGAGTGCTCGACAAGGTGGCCGCCGGCCTGCCGGCGGCGCGGCGCGAAGGAGGCCGGCCGGCGCCATGAGGATCGACGTCGCGGAGGAAGGGCTCGGGGCCCTCGACGCCCTCGACGTGGACGCGGTGGCGGTCTTCGTCGGGCCGGAGCGGCCGCTCCAGGGGCTCGCCGGGCTCGTGGACTGGCGGCTCTGCGGGGCGCTCTCGCGGGCGCTGCGCGGCGGGCTCTGGGCCGCGGGGGCGGACGAGGCGCTGCTCGTCCCCTCGGCCGGGCGGTTCGCCCCCCCCCGGGTCTTCTGCTTCGGCCTGCCCGGCACCCCCCTCGCCCCCGAGGCCTTCCTCCACGCCGCCCGGACCGCCTGCGAGGCCCTGGCGCGCGCCGGCAGCGA
>JBBIPT010000034.1:0-21839 GCA_037442705.1 Anaeromyxobacter sp. | reverse complement strand
AGGTCGGTGTCTCGGCCGCGGCGCAGTATTCGCTCAACCTCGTGCTCGTCTCCGGCGCAGTTGCCCGCTCCGCGCGTCGGCCGTTCGGGGCGCTTGTCGGATCCTCCTCGCGGGCGACGATCGCCGTCGCGGGCGTGGGCGAGGGCTGCGAGACGGCCCTCGCCCTCGCGCGGGCCCACCCGGAGATCGAGCGGCTGGCGCTCGTCGCGCCGGTGCGCGTCCCCTCGCCGCCCTGGCCTCGCGCGCGGATCCTCGCGCTCGTCCCCGAGGAGGGCGCCCGCCCCGCCGCTTCGGAGATCGAGGCGGCGCTCGGGGAGGCCGGGGCCGTGGAGGCCGTGGAGGGGGCCGATCCCCGCTTCCTCTCCGGTCTGCCCGCGCTCGGGAGGGCGGCCGTCGCGTTCCTCCTGGACGGACGGAAGGCCATCCGTTCGCCCTGAGCCTGCCCCCGAGCTCGTCGAAGGGCGGACGTCGCGGGGCGTTCCCTCACCCCGGGGGCGCCGCTGCGAACCGGTCCATCCAGTCGTCGCCGAACCACTCGCGAGCAGCGTACTCGTTGTGAATGCGGCAGAGCACCCGGAGGTTGTCGACCGTGGCGGGCCCGCCGCAGGCCTCCGGCACGACGTGGTCCATCTCGCAGCGGAGCGTGGAGCCACAGATCCCACCGGAGTGAAGGGGCCACTGGCACCGGCCGCCGTCGCGCTTCCAGACCTCGCGCCGGACGTGGGCGGGGACGGTGTCCGGCTTGCATGGCCGGGGCTCGGCCTTCGGCCTCGTGACCTGGGCCTTCTTCTTCGCGTCCTCGTGGCGGAGGAGGTCGAGCCCGGCTTCGAGGATCGCCTCGGCCGAGGCGCCGGGGAGCGCGTGGGACAGCGAGGCGCGCGCCTTCTCGAGCTTCTCGAGGAAGGCCTTGGAGACGGTGACGTGGAGCCGGCGGAGGTCGGCGGTGAGCGGTTCGGTGACGGTGCGGGCGTCGCGGACGGGCGTTCGGGGCGGAGCGGGCAGGGCAGGCGAAGCGGCCTGCGCGGGCGGGGCGGCCGACGCGCCCGGCTGCGACATCATGGCAGCCAGCGAAGGGGTCGAGTTGGCATGGGGTAGTTCGGCCAGTAGAACTGGCGCGGTCCCAGGCGCACGGCCCGCGGTGGGTCCGGTCGTGAGGAGAGCCATCGCGGGCGAGGCAGCCGCCCGAACCGAGGTGACGACCGCGCGCCGGGGCGGCGCCTCGTCTGGGAGGATCTCGGCCGCGACCTCGGCCGCCTCCCGCTTGGAGAGATGGAAGAACCGGGGGAGGACCTCGTCCAGGTTCTCGGGCGCGGCGACCTTCGAGAGCTCGAAGACGGTGGTGAGACAGAGGCGACCGTCTCGAAGCGGATCGACGACCGAGGGGAACCGCTGGATCAGCTCGGCGGCCGTCTTCCGGTAGTGGGCTGCGCTCTTCGAAGCGGCGCCCCGGGTCAGCTTCGAGGGGTGGCGCCGTCCGAGCTCGTCGAAGGGCGAGCGTCGAGGCTCGACTCGATCACGGCCATCACTGGGCGAGCCGCGCCTCGCTGAAGACCGCGCCGAGGACGAGGAGCGCGAGCAGGGCGAGCCCTGCGACGGCGGCGAGCAGGAGCCTCGGCGGCACCCGCTCCGGGGAGAAGGCGGTGGAGGGATCGGCGGGGTCGGCGAGGGAGAGCGCCTCCCCCGCGGGCGGAGGGGCCGGCGTCGCGGCGCGGAACGCGGCGAGCACGAGCGCGAGGAGGGAGAGCCCGAGGACGGCGGTCGCCGCGACGGCGGAGAGGGGCGGCTCCTCACCCTGCGCCGGCACCCCCGCGAGGAGGACGATCCCGGACGTGATCCCGTTGTTCACCGCGTGGGCGGCGACGGCGGGCCAGACCGACCCCGCGCGCCAGGTGAGCCAGCCGAAGACCAGGCCGAGGAGGAGGACCGCCGGGAAGCGGATCGGGTCGAGGTGGACGATCGCGAAGAGGGCGGCGGCGCCGAGGACGGCGGCGGCGGGAGAGCGCCGGAGGGCGAGCGAGGTCTGCACGTAGCCGCGGAAGGCGATCTCCTCGCACGGGGGGGCGAGGAGCACCGCGACGAGGGCGAGGAGGACGCGCTCCCAGGGCGGGCCGTCGAAGAGCCGGGCCGGGTCGAACGTCTCCCCCCAGGCCTCCGGGAGGAGCCGCCGGGTCGCGATCATCGCCGCGCCGGCGGAGAGATAGGCGGGGACGCCGGCGAGCGCCCCGAGGAGGACGAGCCGCGCGGGGACCTTGCGGAGCCGGAGGTAGGCGGCCGGGCGGAGGTTCGAGCCCGCGGCGAGGGCGAACGCGGGGAGGAGGAACGCGAAGAGCTGGGTCCAGGCGAGGCCGGCGGGGAGGAAGGCGGACTGCGCGAGGATCCCCGGGAGGAAGAGGAGGAGGAGGATCCCGAAGAAGGCGAGCGCGCTCTTGCCGCGCGGCGGCGGAGGGGGAGGCAGGGGATCCACCGGCGCGAGGATCGCACCCGGCCCGCGCGGCGTCGAGCCTTCCCCGCCACGGCCGCGAGGCTATGATGCGCGCATGAACTTCCAGAACCGGACGGTGGTGCTCTGCGTCGGGGGGGGGATCGCGGCCTACAAGGCCTGCGACGTCGCGCGGCTGGTCGTGAAGGGGCGCGGGACGGTCCGCGTCGCGATGACGGAGTCCGCGACCCGGTTCGTGCAGCCCCTCACCTTCCAGGCGCTCTCCGGGGCTCCGGTGCTCGTGGACCTCCTCGACCCGTCGGCGGAGATGGCCTACGGACACCTCGCCCTCGCGAGGATGGCCGATCTCGTCGTCGTCGCGCCGGCGACGGCCAACCTCCTCGCGCGGATCCGGGCGGGGATGGCGAACGACGCGGTGACGACGACGGTGCTCGCGGCGACCTGCCCGGTGCTCCTCGCGCCGGCGATGAACACGCGGATGTGGAGGAACGCCGCGACGCAGGAGAACGTGGCCGCCCTCCGCGCTCGGGGCCTCCACGTCGTCGGCCCGGCGGCGGGCGAGCTCGCGGACGGCGACGTGGGGGAGGGGAGGCTCGCCGAGCCGGAGGAGATCGCCCTCGCCGCCTCCCGGCTCCTCGGGAACCTCGACCTCGTGGGGCGGAAGGTGGTCGTCACGGCGGGGCCCACGCGGGAGCCGATCGACCCGGTCCGCTTCATCTCCAACCCCTCCTCCGGGAAGATGGGCTACGCGCTCGCGAGCGTGGCGGCGCGGCGCGGCGCGGACGTGACCCTCGTCTCCGGGCCGACGCTCCTCCCGGATCCGGCGGGCGTCCACGTCGTGCGCGTGGAGACGGCCGAGCAGATGGCGCGGGCGGTGGAGCAGGCGACGCCGGGGGTGGACCTCTTCGTGGGGGCGGCGGCGGTCTCGGACTACCGTCCGGCCGCGGCCTCGCCGCAGAAGATCAAGAAGGGGGCGGGGGACGAGACGCTCGTCCTCTCCCGCACGCCGGACATCCTCGCGGGGATGGGGGAGCGGTTCGCGGGGAAGAAGGACGCCCCGGTCCTCGTCGGCTTCGCCGCGGAGACGGAGGAGGTCATCGCGCGGGCCCGGGAGAAGCTGAAGGGGAAGCGCTGCGACCTCGTCGTCGCGAACAAGGTGGGCGGGCCCGGCGCCGGGTTCGGGAGCGACACGAACCGGGTGGCGCTCGTCTCCTCCTCGGAGCTCGCGGAGATCGAGGGGCCGAAGGAGAAGGTGGCCGAGGCGATCCTCGACTGGATCCTGCCGGTGCTGGAGTCGCGGAGGCCGCGGGGGACCTAGCGCTTTCCCGCGTCTCCGCGGCGATCTCGAGGGCGTCCTTCGGGTGGATCCGCTTGCGCCGGGTGAGGTCCTTCAGGGACTTGGGATCCGGGAGTTCCGTCATTCGTCCGGCCGGCCGCGCGGCGGACCCTCGCGAAGGGTGACGTTCGTGTGAACTCGGGCGGTTTCCGCTCGGCGTTCGGGTAGCTTGCCTCCCCTGCGCGGCTCGCGGTTCTCCCTGACATGATGACCAAGCGCAGCTCCGGGGTCATTGGACCCAGGGATGCGTGTGCGCGCGTCGGTGCCGGCCGACGGAGCCCGTGAAGCTATGTCACTGATCGTCACCATCTGCAGCGGGAACTCCCGGACCGGGCCTTGGCCTTCTGGGTCTGAGCAAGCGAGCACAGTTGTCCCCCGCCAGGCGAACCAAGGAGTCCGAGTCACGCCGCGCCCGCGCGACCTCGTCGGCAAGGTCTTCGCTCCCGAGGAACGTGCTCACGGTCGGAGCGACGCGGCCCCCGCGCAGCAGCCACTTCTGTACCGCTCCTAGCGCGGCGATACGGGCGTCGCTGCTCGCACCGCGAAGACAGCGCGTGACCGTCACGACGTCGCTTGTGCGGGCTGCGCCGAGCGCAGCGAGAAGCAGGATGCCCGCCCTCCTGACGACCGGGGTTCGCTCGCGACAGAACCCGCGTATCTGAGAGGCGTACTCGTCGGCCTCGTCCGGGTGACGATTCAGGAAGGCGACGAGGGCTTCGGCGAGGCGACCCCGCTGTGCGCTGGTCCGGCTGCGACGAAGTGCATCGCGCCAGATCCGCTGAAACTCCCCTGAGGCCAGGAACGTCATCACGCTCAGCGCGCCGAGTTGAGGTCGGAGCCGGAGGGGAGATGACCAGTACACCTCGTGAATGAGTTCCGAGTCGACCGGGAACCGCTTCCGCAGAAGTCCTTCGATGCTCGCCCGCATCAGCGGTCCCTCGGCATCGATGAGGAGGAGGACCGACGCTAGACGCGAGGACGCAAGCGTCGCCCCACCGCGAGAGCGCCGCCGTATCAGTGCAAGCACCGCTTCACGCGCGTCGAACACGCAGGCCCCCGAGCCTTCTCACGTACCGCAGAACCCTTCCGCATGCCCGGCCGACCTGCATGCCATGTCGCACTTCTCCTTGTTCTTGAACTCGTTCTTCTTCCCGATCTTGTAGGGACCGTGCCTCCTGCCGAGCGCATCGAGGCCCATGCATATGCACTGCGTGCAGGTGCCCGCGCTCGCGCACTGGGCGGCGATGTCTCCCGCCATCTTCCCTAGGAGGGCCGCAGCTGCTGCGCCGGCAAGGAACCCAGCAACAGCGCACGGAAGACCACATATCGCGGCGCCCCCGACGGTGGCCTCTGCGACCTGCCTTCCGTCAGGATCCGTATAGGTCAGCGGATTGCCGAGCGCGTAGTTGTACCAGTCGGGAGCGCCGAGGCCGTTCATTCCTCCGTCCAGCGCGATCGGATCGAGTTCCAGATACCTCCCCATCGAAGGTAGGTACCACCGATGCCAGTTGTAGTACGGCCCCTGGAGCCCCACGCCGCCGAGCAACCTCTCGTCGTACTGCCCGGGGAGCCTCAGGTTGGTCCCGACCGTCCGCCCCGCGACCGGATCGAACGTCGTCGTCTCCACGAGGTCGCCGTACGGCCGCGCCGGCGTCGCGCTCCAGACCGTGAGCCCCGCCTGGCTCGTGAGCGCCCGGGGGAGCCCGATCGCGTCGAGATGGACCGCGTACCGGTGCGGGACGCCGGCCACGTACTCCACCTGCGCGAGCGGCCGCCCGTCGAGCCAGACGTAGTCCCGCACCTTCGCCCAGGGCGCGAGCGGGTCCCCGGTCCGCTTCATCTCGGAGAGGAGCGCGCCCGAGGGGTCGTGCAGGAAGTGGGTCCACTCCCCCGTGGCCGCCGTGAAGCGCGCGACCCGCCTGTTCCGGGCGTCATACTGGAACCTCGCGATCGGCGCCTGGACCCCCGCGTCGGTCGGGCAGGTCGTGTAGCCGAACTTCATCGCCCCGGCGAAGACGAGCCGGCCGAGGGCGTCGTGCCGGAAGCAGGTGGCCCCGGTCACGGTGGATCCGTTCGCCGCGAACCGCTTCACGGCGCCGACGGCGCCCTGGTTGTCCACCGCGAAGGAGAGCTCGTTCAGCCAGGAGCCGGCAGTCGCCCCGGGCACCTGCCGGGTCGTGACGCGGTCGTAGGTGAGCTGATAGCGCGCCGTCACCCCCTCCACGGTCTCGCTCGTCCGGTTGCCATTCCAATCGAGGCCGTAGGAGAGCCAGCTCGGGGACTCCGTGAGCCTGCCGAGGGAGTCGTGGGTGAAGGTCCTCGTCGTCTCCCCCTCGGTGAGGCTCGCGACGTCGCCCGCGGGGCTCGGGACGTAGGCGAGGGAGAGCGGGCCGCTCGAGACGGAGAGCGGCTCTCCGCGGAGGTTGAACGCCTGGGCGAGCGGGAGGCCGTTCCCGAAGGTGAGCGACCCAATCGGCCCGCCAGGGAGCCGCCGGACGAGGTCGGCGTAGACGTGGCCGCTCCCGTCCACCACGCGGACGACCTCGCGGGTGGCGGGGTCGCGCACGTAGGTCAGCGCGAGGCCGGAGGGGTAGACGATCCCCGAGAGCGCGCCGTCGGGGTCGTGGGCGTAGGTCGTGACGAGGGGGACGGCGATGCCCGCCTCCTCCACGGTCTCGGTCGCGAGCCGTCCGGCTGGGTCGTAGCCGTACCGGACGGTCCGCTCGGCGCTCGTCACCGAGGCGAGCCGCCCCTCGGCGCCCGGCGCGTCGTAGGCGAAGGTGTAGGCCACCGTGTTCCCGTCGGCGGAGTTCCGGGCGCTCACTGTGAGCACCCGGTCGAGCCCGTCGTAGATCCAGTCGATGGTGACGTAGCTGTCCTTGCGCTGCAAGACGTTGCCGCGGGCGTCGAGGCGGTAGTCGATCTGCCCGCCGCCGAGGTTGTAGCTGCTCACGTAGTTCGTGCGCAGGCCGAAGTCGTCCTGCTTGTAGGAAGTGTAAGCGTTCCGGCCGTCCTTCACCTGGCGGAGCGCGTCCGATCGGCTCTCGTAGGTGTAGGCCGCGACCGCGAGGGAGACGGGCGCGCCGCCCGCGTCGAGGCCGCTCCGGGTCACGGTCCTCACCCGGTTGAGGCCGTCGGGCGTGAACGTCGTCGTGCGCCCCTGCTCGTCCACGCTCCGGGTCAGGAAGCCCGAAGCGTCGTAGTCCCATGTGCGGAAGGCACCGGGCAGCTCCGGGTGGCTCTCGCGCAGGACACGGTGCCGGACGTCGTGGGCGCGCTCCTGCACGAAGGTCACGGCCCCCGAGCCGTCGCGCCGCTCGGTACGGGTCCGGTTGCCGGCGGCGTCGTGGAGGTAGTGCTCGGACCCGCCCAGGACGGGCGTCGCTCCCGGCGCCTCGGGGTCGGTGGAGAGGCTCTCGACCGAGGTGGGGAGGCCGAACGGGCCGTAGCTCGTCCGGACGGCCGCGCCGCTCGCGAGGAGCTCGAGGCGTGGCGAGAGCCCGTCGTAGTAGCGGGTCTCGCGGACCCGCCCGTCGGGGCCGCCGACGTAGCGCGGCCGGCCGCGCGCGTCGCGCACGATCGTGGTCCGGCCGCCGTCGGGGCCGGTGATCTGGAAGGGACCGAAGGCGTCGTGGTCGAAGCGGGTGACGAGGGGAGCCGCCGACGGGCTCGCGTACCGGCGCACCTCCCGCAGCCGCCCGCGGCGCGGGAGCGACTCGGTGTCGCCCCAGTAGACCCGCTCCTCCACGGGTATGACGTCGCTCGCCGACGGCCGGTCGAGGTTCACGGGGCCGAGCTTGCGGACGAGCCGCCCCCGCGCGTCGTAGGAGAAGAAGGTCGCGTGACGCTCGAAGACCCTCTGCGTGGCCCGGTCGTACACGTACCCAGCCTCGATCTCGCGGCAGACGACCGAGCCCACTGGAAGAGGCGCCTGCTGGCAGGAGTAGCCCGCGGGGTCGATCGCGTCGGGCGTGGGGTCGTAGCTCCAGGTGACGGACGCGTTCCCGCTCTGGAGCGCGGAGGGGCGGGTCGTCGAGGTCACGGTGTCGAGGTCGAGGACGAGCCCCTGGGCGAGGGTCCGGGTGAGGCCGTAGGCTCGCCGCTCGTCGCGGATCTCGGTGAGCAATGGCGACGGCGCCGCGCAGGTCGTCCCCTTGAACTCCGCCCGCCGCGTGAGCCGTCCGAGCGCGTCGAACTCCTGCCAGGTCACGTGGCCGAGGGAGTCCTTCGAGCAGGCGAGGTTCCCCTCCGACCACGTGTAGGTGGCCGCAGGGCCGCAGGCGCAGCCCTCCGAGATCGACAGGATCCTGCCCGACGGATCGAGCGTCCGGTCCCCGGTCGTCGACTGGAAGTCGCCGTAGAACTCCGTCACCCGGGCGACGCCCGCCGACGGGTAGCTCACCGCCACGCTCGAGCCGGCGTCGAAGACGCCGATGGCCCGCCCCTCGCCATCGTAGGAGAACTCGGTCACGGAGCGGCCCGCCTCGTTCAGGACCGCGAGGAGCCGGCCGGAGTCCCCCGCGTAGGCGTAGGCGCGGAGCACCGCACCCTCCGCGTCCACCGCGCGGACGAGGTCAGGGCCCTGGTACTCGTAGGTCGCGACCTCCATCCCGTCGTAGCGGAGCTCGCGGGCGAGGCCGTCCGTGCAGGCCGTCGCCGAGCGGGCCTCGAGCGAGTGCCCGAGGTCGTCGGAGATCCCGAGGAGGAGCCCGGACGGCCGGTCGCGGGAGACGTGGACGGTCTCGCCGTTCGCGCCGACCGCGCGGACGACGCGCGCCGTCCCGCCCGCGAGCGGGTCCACGCAGAACGCGTCGGGCCCGCCGCAGGCGTCGCAGACGCTCGCGAAGTGGAGCTCCCGCCCCGACGCGAAGAAGAGCGTCCAGAGCCCGCCCGGGCGCCGGACGAGGAGGTTCCGGTTCAGCGAGGGGGACGTCGCCGGCCGGAAGACCTCCCACGTCTCCGTGCCGTCGAGCGAGAGCGCGGTCCCCGTCCGCTGGAACGTGAAGCCGGGCACGAGCCCGAGCCCGACCGTGCAGAACTCCCCCTGGCAGCCGAGCGTCCCCTCCCACTCGTGGTGCCACCCGCGCCCGAAGGGTCCGACGGGCCCGCCCCGGAGGGAGGAGTCCGCGCTGCTGTAGGTCCGGGTCAGGGAGAGCGCCGTCACGGCCGTGGCCGAGAAGTCCTCGAAGGGCTCGGTGACCGCAGCCTGGGAGGGGAGGACGATGGGGTCCGCCCCCGCCTTCGCCGGGCAGGAGCTGTCGCCGCCCGAGCGCTCCTTCGTGCAGCTCGGGCAAGGGCCGAAGCCCCCGCCCCCGCCGCCCATGCCGCCCCCGAGCGCGAGACAGCCGTCGTCCGGCACGCCGTCGCAGTCATCGTCCTTGCCGTTCCCGCAGATCTCGACCTTGCCCATCGAGGGGTCGCAGGTGGCCAGCGTGGGGGGCGAGCAGGTGGGCGTCTTGCACGCGCCCGCGCACTTGCAGGCGGGGTCGTCGTACTTCGTGATCGTGCAACCCTCGTTGATGCACCCGTCGTAGTTGTCGTCCTCGGGTGTGTTGCACTTCTCCGCGGAGCCCATGCCGAGCGTGCAGCTCTGGTCCACCGAGCAGGAATCGAGAGGCGTATAGGTGGGGTTGGAGCAGCTGGCCGCGCAACCACCGGGGCCAAAGGCATCGCACGCGGGGCCGCCAGCGGGTTCCCCCGTGGCGCACCAGAAGCTCTGCTTGGCCCAACAGCACTGGAGCGGACTGCAGGCACGGGCATCGTTCAGCGTGAACCTTCTCGTGCAGGTCTGGGCGTTGCACTTCGGGGCCGCGGCCGCCGCCGGGCCGGAAACCAGGCAGACCACCGCAGCGACCACCAGCCTCGACGAAGCCGTCCGAGCTCGCATGGGACCCCCTGTACGGAGAGTCGCACTCGCACGACGGGGGGGGGGGGCGTCAAGGCCCTTCTGTAACTACCCGCGGAGGCGGACGATCCGTGCGCCCTCCCGGATGGGCGGGCTGACGCGAGGGCCTCCGCGGAACCCGCCCTACGCCGCCAGCTTCGCGATGGACGGCGGGAGGACGAGCTTCCCGTGGATCGCCCGGAGGAAGCTCTCCCGCGTCTCCGCGGCGATCTCGAGCGCGTCCTTGTGGTGGATCCGCTTGCGCCGGGTGAGGTCCTTCAGCGCCTTGCGGAGGTCGGTCGCGAGCCGGATGTTCCGGGCGCCGGTCGCGTCGGCGTGGGCCGCCTCGCTCTGCTCCCCCTCGTTCAGCATCCCGAAGATCGACCGGACCGCGATCTCGTTCGTCTCCGCGAGGAGGTCCTCCTCGAGGACGAGCTTCCGCTCCCGGGCGAGGGTGAGCCGCGAGACCTGCCCGAACCGGCCCATCCGGGCGGTGGCGAGGAGGGAGCGGAAGAGGTGCTTCGAGAACCCGAACGGCAGGACCGACGACCCGTAGAGCATCCGCTCGAGGTAGTCGTCGTGGTTCCGGATCGCGCGGGTCGTGACCATCCGCGCCACGCGGGAGAGGCTCCTGTCCATCCGCTGGTCGTAGCGGAGCTCCCAGTAGGCGTGGCGCGCCCGCGGCTTGTGGTAGGCGGCGACCGTCTTGAACGGGACGTAGTAGTTGTGCGCGACGGTGTCCGCCGCGAGGTGGGAGAGGAAGCCGAGGGCGAAGGCCTGCTCGGCGCCGGGGCGCGCGTGCTTGAACACGTTGAAGCCCACGCGCCAGTTGTGACAATGGTACAGGTACCTCGCCATGTTCTTCCCGACGACGATGTCGGCGGCGAGGGAGCCGTAGAGGAACTCGTTCCCGAAGTCCTGGAGGATCTGCCGGAGCGCGGGCTGGACCGATCCGAGGTTCGAGAGCGCCTGCGCGGAGAAGCTGAGGTGGGCGAGCGGCCCCCAGGCGAGCGCGTCGGAGGGCCACGCGAGGATCGCGAGGGCGGCGGCGGCGAGGGGAAGGGTCGCGAGCAGGCGACGGAAGTTCATCGCGGGTGGATTCTAGGAGCCGGCAGGCGCGCTTCGCAACGCGACGACAGGTCTTTTTCCGGGGGCGGCGAGTGAAGGACGAGACCACACAGCGTGCCCGAGAGATCGCCGAGGTCGCGGCCGAGACGATGCGACACCTCGTCTGGCTCGCCGACGCGGGGGTGAGGGAGATCCCCGCGCAGGCCGCTCCGGGGCCCGGTCCGGCGCCATCCCATCCCGCGGCGATCGTGCCCGAGCGGGAGATCCCTGCTCCGGAGCCGGTCCGCGCCCCGCCGGCCCCCATCGGGGGGGCCTACGCCGTCACGGACAAGGGCTGCGGCAGCGAGCCGCTCCTCGCGATCCGGCGCGACCTGGGCGAGTGTACCCGCTGCAAGCTCGCCCCCGGCCGGACCCGGCTCGTCTTCGGGGTCGGGAACCCGAGGTCGGAGCTCGTCTTCGTCGGGGAGGGACCGGGGGCGGACGAGGACCGGGAGGGGGAGCCCTTCGTCGGCCGGGCGGGGCAGCTCCTCACGAAGATGATCGAGGCGATGGGGTACCGCCGCGACGAGGTCTACATCGCGAACGTCGTGAAGTGCCGCCCGCCCGGCAACCGGAACCCCGAGCCGGACGAGATCGAGGCCTGCGAGCCGTTCCTCCGCGCGCAGATCGAGGCGATCGGACCGAAGGTGCTCGTCGCCCTGGGCAAGTTCGCGGCCCAGACCCTCCTGCGCGAGACCACCCCCATCACGAAGCTGCGCGGCCGCTGGCTCTCCTACGGCGGGGTGCGGCTCATGGCGACCTTCCACCCGGCGTACCTCCTCCGGAGCCCCGAGGAGAAGAAGAAGGCCTGGGAGGACCTGCAGCTCGTGATGAAGGAGCTCGGGAAGCCCGTTACGAGGAGATGAGCATGCGCACGCTTCGCCGACGCCCGATCCTCCGCCTCGCCCCCGCGCTGCTCGCCTTCACCCTCGCCGGGGTGGGCGCGCTCGCCGCACCCGCCCCCGGGGAGACGGCCCCTCCGCGCGTCCTCACCCTGGAGATCCGCCGCGCGATCACCGGCGGCACGGCCGAGTACATGCTCGGCGGCCTCCGGAAGGCCCAGGCGGAGGGGTTCGACGCCATCGCCTTCTCCCTCGACACCCCCGGCGGCCAGCTCGACGCGACCCGCGAGATCGTCCAGGCGATGCTCGAGTCGCCGGTCCCCACCATCCTCTGGGTCGGCCCGGCGGGGGCGCGCGCCGGCTCGGCCGGCGTCTTCCTCACCCTCGCCGCGGACGTCGCGGCGATGCACCCCACCTCCAACATCGGCGCGGCCCACCCCGTCACCGGCAGCGGCAAGGACGTCGAGGCGGAGGCGGGGAAGGACATGGCGAAGAAGGTGGAGAACGACACCGCCGCCTTCGCCCGCAGCGTCGCCAAGGCGAACGGCCGGAACGCGGAGTGGGCGGAGAAGGCGGTCCGGGAGAGCGTCTCCGTCACCGCGGACGAGGCGGTGAAGTTCAAGGTGGTGGACCTCGAGGCCGGGGACCTCCGGGCCGCGATCGAGGCGGCTCACGGACGGACGGTCGCCACGGGCGGGAAGGGGGCGAAGTCGGTCGTCCGCACGAAGGGGGCCTCGCTCGAGCCCCTCGAGAAGACGGTCCGCCAGCAGCTCCTCTCCTTCCTCGCCGACCCGAACGTCGTCGCCCTCCTCATGCTCCTCGGCACGCTCGGGATCGCGATCGAGTTCTACAACCCGGGGCTCATCGTGCCGGGCGTCGTCGGCGGCTTCGCCCTCTTCCTCGCCTTCGTCGCGATGCGGATCATCCCCGTGAACGTCGGGGCGGTGATCCTCGTCCTCGCCGGCGTCGCCCTCCTCGTCGCGGAGGCCTACGTCCAGACGCACGGCATCGCCGGGCTCGGCGGCGCGGCCTGCGTCGTCGTGGGGACGATGTTCTTCATCGACAAGTCCTCCGCCGACTACCAGTTCGACCCCGGGGCCCTCACGATCTCCCCCTGGGTCGTCTGGCCCACGCCCTTCGCCGTCGCGGTCGTCCTCGGCTTCATGGGCTGGAAGATCGCGCGCGGGCGCCGCGCGCCGCTCCAGCTCGGCCCCACCGCGCTCGTGGGGTCCGAGGGGCAGGTGCTCTCCGACGTCTCCCCCGCGGGGGGCGAGGTCTTCGTCCACGGCGAGTACTGGCAGGCGCGGAGCGCCGCGGCCATCCCGAAGGGGGCGCGCGTGCGCGTCGCGGGGGTCGAGGGGCTCACCGTTGTCGTGGTCCCCGCCGGGGAGAACGGGTAGAACGAAGCTCACCCCAAGGGAGGGTCGTCATGTCCGCACTCGGATTCGCAATCCCCGTCGCCCTCGTCGTCCTCTGGTTCCTCTCCGGGATCCGGATCGTGAACGAGTACGAGCAGGGGGTCGTCCTCCGGCTCGGCCGGTTCGCGGGCGTCCGCACCGCGGGCCTGAAGTGGATCATCCCGTTCATCGACCGGATGATCATCATCGACATGCGCGTCACCGCGGAGCAGGTGCCGCCCCAGGACGTGATCACGCGGGACAACGTCTCCGTGAAGGTGAACGCGGTGATCTACTTCCGCGTCCTCCAGGCGGATCGCGCCTTCCTCCAGGTCACCGACTTCCTCTTCGCCACGAGCCAGTTCGCCCAGACCACCCTCCGGTCGGTCCTCGGGCAGGTGGACCTCGACGACCTCCTCAGCCAGCGGGACAAGATCAACCGCCAGCTCCAGGAGATCATCGACCGGCACACCGAGCCCTGGGGCGTGAAGGTCACGGCGGTCGAGGTGAAGCAGGTGGACCTCCCCGAGGAGATGCGCCGCGCGATGGCCCGGCAGGCGGAGGCCGAGCGCGAGCGGCGGGCGAAGGTCATCTCCGCCGAGGGCGAGTTCCAGGCCGCCGAGAAGCTCTCGGCCGCGTCCGAGGTGCTCGCCCGGTCCCCGAGCGCCCTCCAGCTCCGCTACCTCCAGACCCTCATCGAGATCTCCTCGGACAAGAGCTCCACCGTGGTCTTCCCCCTACCCATCGAGTTCGTGAAGCCGTTCATCGAGGCCGCGAAGGCGTCGGCGAAATAGGCGCGCCCCCTCCCGCGTAGAAGGGCTCGAGCACCTCGCTCGAAGGACGCTCCGCGGGGGGGCGCGGGCTGGGCCGCCCGCGCGCCCCCGGCGGAGCCCCGTTCCGGGAGGACCCCATCCGTCTCGCAGCCGCCCTGGTAGCTCGGGCGACATCCGCTGGCGTGGTGCGGCGAGCGGGGAGCGCGCCCGGGTCGCGGGGAGCGGCGAGATCTCGCGAAGAGACTAGAGGCTACAGCTCCGCCCGGATCGTCCCGTCCGGCAGGGTCCAGGCGCGGCTCATCACCGGGGTGTTGTGCGCGAAGCCGGCCTCGCCCGAGGGGCCGAGGACGATGAGCCCGCCCGTGCCTCCGACCCGGCGGCCGAGGAGGCCGATCGCCTCGCGCGCGGCCTCGAGCGGGGGCGCGCCGCGCCCCACGAGGTCGGCGGCGTGGCGGGCGAGGGTGAGCTGGATGATCCGCTCGCCGTGCCCGGTGCAGGAGACGGCGGCGAGGCCGTCGTCCGCGTAGGTCCCGCAGCCGACGAGGGGCGTGTCGCCCACGCGCCCCGGGAGCTTCATCGACATCCCTCCCGTGGAGGTCGCGGCGGCGAGGTGTCCCCGGGCGTCCCGCGCGACCGCGCCGACCGTCCCCATCTTCGAGGCGGCAGCCCCCGCCCGGGCCCGCTCCCACCGGGCGCGCTGCGCCGCCGTGACGAGGAGGGCGTTGTCGTAGGGGGGGATCCCCACGTCGCGCGCGAACCGGGAGGCGCCCGGGCCGGCGAGGAGGACGTGCTCGCTCCGCTCCATCACGGCGCGGGCGAGGGTCACCGGGTTCCTCACGTCCTTCACGACGGCGACCCCGCCGCAGCGGAGGGTCTGGCCGTCCATGATCGACGCGTCGAGCTCCACGTCGCCGGCCAGGGTCAGCGTGGCCCCCGTGGCGGAGTTGAAGGTGGGGTCGTCCTCGAGGGCCCGGACGGCGGCCTCGACCGCGTCGAGCGCGGTGCCCCCGGCGCGGAGGATCTCCCACCCCGCGGCGCAGGCGCGGCGGACGCCATCGATCCGGGGCGCGTCGGGGGCCCCCGAAGAGGCCGGATCGTCGGGGCCGAGATCTCCGGCGCCCCCGTGGACTGCGATGGCTGGCATGATGGTCGGGTGCATGGTAGGCGGAGGAAGTTACCTCATACCCGGTAGGGAGAGTCGAGCCATGGCTGGTCGAGATGTGGTCGTCGTCGGGGCTGCGCGCACGCCCATCGGTTCGTTCCTCGGCTCCCTCGCGGCCGTGCCCGCGACGCGGCTCGGCGCCGTCGCCATCCGGGCCGCGCTCGAGCGCGCCGGCGTCGCCCCCGGCGCGGTGGACGAGGTGATCATGGGGAACGTCCTCCAGGCGGGGGAGGGGCAGGCCCCGGCCCGGCAGGCGGCGATCTACGCCGGCCTCCCCGAGAAGACGCCGGCCTGGACGATGAACAAGGTCTGCGGCTCGGGCCTGAAGTCGGTGATCTCCGCCGCCCAGGCGATCGCCCTCGGCGACGCCGACGTGGTCGTGGCGGGCGGGATGGAGTCGATGTCCAACGTGCCCTACTACGACCGGTCCGCCCGGACCGGCGCCCGGATGGGGAACGTGGAGCTCCTCGACGGGATGATCTTCGACGGCCTGTGGGACGTGTACGGCCAGCAGCACATGGGGATGTGCGCCGAGCACTGCGCGACGACCCAGGACGTGCCCCGCGCGGCCCAGGACGAGTACGCGGTGGAGTCGACCCGCCGCGCGGTGGAGGCCTGGAAGAGCGGCGCCTTCAAGGCGGAGATCGTCCCGGTGGAGATCGAGGGGAAGAAGGGGGAGAAGACGGTCGTCTCCGAGGACGACGGGCCGAAGGGGGCGAAGCCGGAGAAGATCCCCACGCTGAAGCCGGTCTTCAAGAAGGACGGGACCGTCACCGCCGCGAACGCCTCCTCCATCAACGACGGGGCGGCGGCGGTCGTCCTCATGAGCGCGGAGCGGGCGGAGAAGGAGGGGAAGAGGCCGCTCGCCCGGCTCCGGGCCTGGGGTGGCGCCGCGCGCGCGCCGATCGAGTTCACCATCGCCCCGGCCGACGCGATCAAGCTGACCCTCGCGAAGGCGAAGCTCGAGACGAAGGACGTGGACCTCTGGGAGATCAACGAGGCGTTCGCGGTGGTCTCCGTCGCGAACAACCGGCTCCTCGGCCTCGACGGGAAGACCGTGAACGTGCGCGGCGGGGCGGTCGTCCTCGGGCACCCCATCGGCGCCTCCGGGACGCGGATCCTCGTCACGCTCCTCCACGCGATGAAGGACCTCGACAAGAAGCGCGGGCTCGCCTCCCTCTGCATCGGCGGGGGCGAGGCCGTGGCCCTCGTGGTCGAGCGCTAGCAAGGACTCCGGACAGGAACGCGGGAGAATCCCAAATGGACAAGCTCGTCGCCTCGGCGGACGCGGCCGTCGCGGACATCCAGGATGGCGCGACCATCATGGTCTCCGGGTTCGGCCTGTGCGGGAACCCGGAGAACCTCATCGCCGCCCTCCACCGGAAGGGCGTGAAGGACATCACCCTCATCTCGAACAACTGCGGGACGACCGAGCTCGGGCTCGGGGTGCTCCTCCAGGCGAAGCAGATCAGGAAGATCGTCGCGTCCTACGTCGGCGAGAACAAGGAGTTCGAGCGGCAGTTCCTCTCGAACGAGATCGAGGTGGAGCTCGTGCCGCAGGGGACGCTCGCCGAGCGGATCCGGGCGGGCGGCGCGGGGATCGGCGGCTTCTACACGGCGACCGGCGTCGGGACCAAGGTGGCGGAGGGGAAGGAGGTCCGGGTCATCGACGGGCGCGAGTACCTCCTCGAGGCGCCGCTGAAGGCCGACTTCGCCCTCGTCTACGCCTGGAAGGCGGACCGGTGGGGGAACCTCCTCTACCGGATGACGACCGCGAACTTCGGCCCGATGATGTGTACCGCCGCGAGGACCACGATCGCGGAGGTGGAGCACGTCGTCGCGCCCGGAGAGATCGACCCCGGGCAGGTGCAGACGCCGAGCATCTACGTGAAGCGGCTCGTGAAGGGCGAGAAGTACGCGAAGTGGATCGAGCGGCGGACCGTCCGTCCGCGCGCGAAGTAGGGAGGCCGACGATGCCGCTCACCCGCGAGCAGATCGCGCAGCGCGTGGCCCGGGAGCTCCGCGACGGGTACTACGTGAACCTCGGGATCGGGATGCCGACCCTCGTCTCGAACTTCGTCCCGAAGGGGATCGAGGTCGTCCTCCAGTCGGAGAACGGGATCCTCGGCGTCGGCCCCTACCCGGTCGAGGGCGAGGAGGACGCCGATCTCATCAACGCCGGGAAGGAGACGGTCACCGTCGTCCCGGGCGCCTCCTTCTTCTCGTCGGCCGAGTCCTTCGCGATGATCCGCGGCGGCCACATCGACCTCGCCATCCTCGGCGCGCTCGAGGTCTCCGAGAAGGGCGACCTCGCGAACTGGCTCGTCCCCGGGAAGATGGTGAAGGGGATGGGCGGCGGCATGGACCTCGTCGTCGGCGCGAAGCGGGTCATCGTGATGATGGACCACGCCACGAAGGACGGCGCGCCGAAGATCCTGAAGCAGTGCACGCTCCCCATCACCGGGAAGGCCTGCGTCTCCGCCATCTGCACCGACCGGGCCTGGATCGACGTGACGAAGGACGGGCTCGTCCTGCGCGAGCTCGCCCCGGGCGAGAACTTCGAGACCGTGCGCGACCTCACCGAGGCGCGGCTCGAGGTGGGCAAGGACGTCCGGCCGATGCAGGTCTGAGGGACGCCGGGAGGGCGGAGCGGTGCGACGAAGGGGCTCGATCGCCCTGGCGATAGTGGGGGCATTCGCGCTTGGCGGGGCAGTCGTGGCCGGAGGTTTGTTCCTGCTGTCGCTCGTCCTCCCCTTGGATCCTCTACGGCTTCGCATCGGCATGGTGCTCTGCATCGCAGGCTTCGCCGTGATGGGGCTCGTAGCCTCGGTGCGGTACCTTCTTCGGGGGCGGATCTGAGGGCCGGCCGCTGTTCATCGCGCGAAGCTCGGTTCCACGGGGAGGCGGTGCAGGCGGGCTGGCGCGGCCGGGCCGGTTGGGCGATGATCTGGACCGGAGTACGGAGGAACCCATGGGGCTCGATGAGTTGATCGCCCGAAGGGACGAGCTACTCAGGGTGGCCCGCGGCCATGGCGCCATTCGCGTCCGAGTCTTCGGATCGACGGCGCGAGGCACCGCGGGTCCGGGGAGCGACGTGGACTTCCTCGTCGAGTTCGAGAATGGCCGCACGCTGCTGGACCTCGTCGCGCTCGCCCGTGAATGGGGCGCGCTGCTCGGCCGCCGGGCCGACGTGACGACTCCGGCAGCTCTTCACCCGATGCTCGCAGGTCGCATCCTCGCCGAGGCGCGTTCGCTGTGAAGGACGATCGCCCGCTCCTGGCGGATGTTCTCCAGGCACTCGACAAGGTGGAGGAGATTGGTCGCCGAGGCCGGGTGGTCTTCCTGGCCGACTGGATGCTCCAGGACGCGGCGATTCGGAACTTCGAGATCGTGGGCGAGGCGGTCAAGCGGGTGAGCGAAGGGCTCAAGGCCGCACACCCCGAGATCCCGTGGGCCGACTTGGCGGCCTTCCGCGACGTCCTCATTCATCAGTACTTCCGGGTGGACCTCGAGATCGTGTGGTCACTCATCGAACGGCGAGTGACGGGGCTGCGTGGCGAATTGGCAGGCCTGCTCGACGCGCTCGGCCCCTCCCGCTGAAGCCCCCCGCCGTGCCCCCGCCCCTCCTCACCCTCACGACCGACTTCGGCGCGGGCTCGGGCTACCCGGCGCAGATGAAGGGGGTCCTCCTCTCCGGCCTGCCCGACGCCCGGATCGTGGACCTCTCTCACGAGGTCCCGGCCTTCGACGTCCTCGCGGGCGCGCTCCTCCTCGAGGCCTGCGTCCCCTGGTTCCCGGCGGAGGCGATCCACGTCGCCGTGGTGGACCCGGGCGTCGGCACGGAGCGCCGCGCGCTCTGCGTCGTCACCCGGGACGGGCGGCGGCTCGTCGGCCCGGACAACGGCCTCTTCACGCCGTTCCTCGGCGGCGCCCGGGCCTTCGCGCTCGCGCCGGGCGGGGCGCTCCACCCGCCGCGGACGGCGACCTTCCACGGCCGCGATCTCTTCGCCCCCGCCGCGGTCCTCCTCGAGCGCGGGGCCGGCCCGGAGTGCCTCGGGCCGCCGGTGAACGACCCGGCCCGCCTCCCCTGGCCGTCCGCGGAGCGGAGCGGGGGGGAGGTGGCTGGCGAGACGCTCGCCGCGGACCCCTTCGGGAACCTCGTGACCTCGATCCGGTCGGAGGATCTCGGGAGCGCACCGGTCGCCGCCGCGACCGTCTCCGGGAGGCCGGTGCGCTGGGTCCGGACGTTCGGGGAGGGGGCGAAGGGGGAGCTCCTCGCGATGGCCGGGAGCGGGGGCCGGGTGGAGATCGCCGTCCGGGAGGGGAGCGCGGCGGCGCTCCTGGGGAGGGTCCGGGGCCTCCCGGTCCTCGTCCGTCTTGGCCCGCCCGGGCCCCCCTGCTAGACTTTTTCGCCGATGAAGCAGCCCGCCTCCAACAAGCGGCGCGCGACCCGCCTCCACCACGAGATCCCGGTGGCCTACAAGACCGTCGGGAGCTTCCTCACCGACTGGGCGACGAACATCAGCCAGGGCGGCCTCTTCATCAACACGCGCAAGCCGCTCGCGGTCGGCACCCCCGTCACCGTCCTCCTCCAGCTCCCCGGGGCGTCCTTCCCGTTCCAGCTCGAGGGGCGCGTGACCCGGGTCACCCAGTTCGACAACCAGGCGAACATGGTACCCGGCATGGGCGTCGAGTTCACCGCGGTGGACGAGCCGAAGCGCCGGGAGCTCGAGACGTTCGTCGAGCGGCTCCGCAAGGGGCTCGAGGACAACTGATGGCCTCGGCCCGAGCCGGGACCTTCGCCCTTCGACAGGCTCAGGGCGAACGGATCCCCCTCCGTCCGTTCATGGGGACCCGTCCGCAGGCTCGGGGGAACCACGAACGGCCGGGATGACCGGCGCGCCTTCCCGCGTGCGCACGCGCCTCACGATCGACGAGCTCGCCCCGGGAGGCGAGGGGGCCGGGCGTCTCGGCGCGCGGACCGTCTTCGTCCCGTGGACCGCGCCCGGAGATCGGGTCGAGGCCGAGGTGGAGCCGCGCCCGGGCGACGGCGCGCTCCACGCCACGCTCCTCGCGGTCGTCTCCCCGGGCCCTTCCCGCGTGGAGGCGCCCTGCCGGCACTTCGGGCCGTCGCGCCCCGGGGGCGGCGCGGACGCGGGCTGCGGCGGCTGCGAGTGGCTCCACGTCCGGGCGGAGGCGCAGCTCGCCGCGAAGGAGCGCGCCGTTCGCGAGGCGCTCCGCCGGATCGGCCGGCTCGACCCGGACGCCTGCGGCCTGCGCCCCGTCGTCCCCTCGCCGTCGCCGCTCCGCTACCGCTCGCGCGCGAAGCTCCACCTCGATCGCGCGAGCGGCAAGCTCGTCTTCTTCCGGCGCCGGTCCCACGAGGCGGTGCGGCTCGAGGAGTGCCACCTCCTCGCGCCGGGGCTCGACGCCCTCCGCGAGGCGATGGGCCCCGCCCTCCGCGAGGCGCGCCTCTCGCCGAGGGAGGTCGCGCTCGAGTGGTCGGAGGAGGAGGGGAGGGGGAGCGCGCTCCTCTCGCTCTCCCCGACGGCCGCCGCGAGGGAGCGGGCGGAGGCCCTCCTCGCGGCGATGCCCACGCTCGCCGGAGTGGTCCTCGCCGGGGAGGACGGCCCGCTCGTGCTCGCCGGGGCGCCCGTCCTCCGCCACGCCCGCGATCCGCGCCGGCCCGAGGCCGGCCTCCAGCGCTCGCGTCCGGACGTCTTCCAGCAGGCGAACCGTGGGGCGAACGCGCTCCTCGTCGCGGCCGCGCTCGACCATCTCGCCCCGGAGGGCGAGGAGGTGCTCGAGCTCTTCTGCGGTGCGGGGAACTTCACCGGCCCGCTCGCCGCCCGTGCCCGCGCGGTCTCCGCGGTGGAGCTCCAGGGGCCGGCCCTCGACCTCGCCCGGCAGGATCTCTCGGGCGAGGGGAACGTCCGGTTCTTCGCCGGAGACGCGCTCGCCGTCGCCCGCGGGCTCGCGCGGGAGGGGCGCCGCTTCGGCGCGGTCCTCCTCGACCCGCCGCGGGAGGGGGCGAAGGGGCTCGGGCGCGTCCTCCGGGATCTCGCCGCCCCCCGGGCCGTCTACGTCTCCTGCGACCCGGCCACGCTCGCCCGCGACGTCCGCGGCTGCGTGGAGGAGGGCTGGCGGGTCGTGGCGGTCCAGCCGGTGGACATGTTCCCGCAGACGCACCACGTGGAGGCGGTGGTGCGGCTCGAGCGGTGAGCGGCGCGGCGGGCGGCGCACGCCAGGGGGCGGTAGACTCACCCCGTGGAAGCGCGCATCGCCGAGCTCGCCGGGCTCCTGCGGTCGAACGGGGTCCGCGTGTCGCCCGCCGAGGTGGCGGACGCGGTCGCCGCCGCGGCGCTCGTGGGTGCGGAGGATCGGGCCGCCTTCCGCGCGGCGCTCCGCGCCTCGATGGTGAAGCGCTCGCGGGACGTCCCGGTCTTCGACGACCTCTTCGACCTCCACTTCTCGGCGCTCGGCCGGGTGGTCGAGGGGCTCGGCGCCTCCCTCCTCGCGCGGCTCGAGGAGGAGGGGCTCCTCGAGGGAGACGACCTCGAGATGATCGCCCGGACCCTCGCGGAGCTCGCGGGGGAGATGAGCCCGCTCGCCCGCGCCGCCCTCGACGGCGACCCGGCCCGCCTCGCCCGGATCCTCGCGGGCGCGGCCCTCCAGATCGACTTCGGCACGCTCGCGAGCCCGGCGGCGGCGGGCTTCCTCTCCCGCCGCCTCCTCTCCGCCGCGGGCGGCACGGGCGCCGCGGACGACCTCGCGAAGGTGGAGCGCGCCCTCCGGGACCGGGGGCTCGATCCGGGGCGGCTCCAGCTCGTCTCGGAGCGGCTCGCCGCGGCGATGCGGCGCGTGGAGGACGCGGCCCGGCGCTGGGCCGAGGCCGAGG
>JBBIPT010000033.1:0-21839 GCA_037442705.1 Anaeromyxobacter sp. | reverse complement strand
CGCCGCCCCGGCGCCCGCCGCCCCGGCCGCGCCGGGAGAGGCGGCCGTGCCGTCGCCGCCGGCGGACGCGCCCGAGGAGCTCGTCACGCTCCCGGGGAGGGGCTTCTCCGTCACCTTCACGAGCCACGGAGGGGCGGTGAAGGCCCTCGTCCTCGAGGGGGAGAAGTTCCGGCGCTCGGAGAAGGGGAAGCCGGACGAGCAGATCGATCTCGTGCGGCGGGCGGCGGAGCACCCCTACCCGTTCGCCGTCCTCCCGTCGGTGGAGCTCGGCGGCGGGACGGACGTGGCGGCGGACCCGCGGGCGCTCGCCCCGATGGAGATCGTGGAGCGCTCCGGGGACGGGATCGTGTTCGAGGGGCGCTCGGGGAGCGTGAACGTCCGGAAGGCCTACCGGCTCACCGGGAAGCCTTACGAGCTCGCCCTCGACCTCGCGGTGACGGGCGCGGATGGCCCCGGGACGGTGTCCGTCCTCTTCCCGGCCTACACGCCGCCGGAGGCCTTGTCGGGCGGGATCTTCTCCGGGCCGCCGCTCGACCACGTCCGGCCGGTCTGCCGGGCAGGGGAGGACACCGAGCGGCTCGAGCTCGGGGACGACGCGAAGCCCGATCCGGTCCCGGGAGCGGTGGGCTGGATCGGGCTCGACGCCGGGTACTTCGTCGCGGCCGCCTTCCCGGGGGAGCCCGCGGGCGAGTGTGTCTTCGTGAGGGGGCCGGCGAAGGGAGCGGGGCTCGCGGTGCTCCGGCTGCCGGTGGAAGGCGGCGAGCGGCGCGTGTCACTTACGGTGTACGCCGGCCCGAAGGACCTCGACCTCCTCGGCGGCTACGGCCGGAAGTTCGACACGGCCATCGACTACGGGGCGTTCGCGCAGCCGTTCGCCGTCTTCGCGCGGATCCTCCTCTACGTGATGCGCTGGTTCGAGGGGATCGCCGGAAACTGGGGCGTCGCGATCATCCTCCTCACCGTCCTCGTGAAGCTCCTCCTCTATCCGCTCACGGCGAAGTCGATGGCGTCGATGAACGAGATGCGGAAGCTCCAGCCGGAGGTGGAGAAGCTCAAGGCGAAGTACGGGGACGACCGGGAGAAGCTGAACCAGGCGACGATGGCGCTCTACCAGCAGCACAAGGTGAACCCGCTCGGCGGGTGCCTCCCGATGCTGCTCCAGCTCCCGATCTGGTTCGCGCTCTACGCGACGCTCCAGACCTCCGTCGAGCTCTACCGGGAGCCCTTCCTCTGGATGAAGGACCTCACGCGCCACGACCCGCTCTTCATCCTGCCGGTCGCGATGGGGATCTCGTCCTTCGTCATGCAGAAGCTCTCGCCGCAGCCGACGGACAACACCCAGGCGAAGATGATGCTCTACTTCATGCCGGGGTTCTTCACGGTGATCATGCTCTTCGTGCCGGGCGGGCTCACGCTCTACATCTTCGTGAACAACGTGCTCTCGATCGCGCAGCAGCAGTGGATGATGCGCCGGACGAAGGCGGCCGAGGCCGCCGCCGCGAAGTAGACCGACGCCGGAGGGAGGAGCCCATGGAGACGACCGGCAGGGAGGCGCCGCCGCCGCGGGAGGCGCCGGAGAAGGTCGCCAAGGCGAGGGCGTTCTGCGAGGAGCTCCTCGCCCGGCTCGGCGCGCGCGTGGAGGTCCTCGTCCGGGAGAGCCCGGAGTCGATCGGGGTCTCGCTCGCGCCGCGGGAGGGGAACGAGGTGGAGGTCACCTCCGCCTTGCTCGAGGCGGCGCAGTACCTCGTGAACCGCGTCGTGAACCCCCGCGCCGAGGGACGCAAGTGGGTGAACCTCGACGTGGGCGGCTTCCCGGAGGAGGGCGACCCCGTGATGACCGCGATGGCGGGCCGGCTCGCCGCCACCGCGCGGAAGACGGGGAAGATCCTCTCCGTCGCGCCGATCAGCGCGCGGGAGCGCCGGCAGATCCACCTCGCCCTCCAGAACGAGGGGGGGGTCTCCACCCGGAGCGAGGGCGAGGGGATCTTCCGCCAGCTCCTCGTCGTCCCGGAGCGGAAGAGCGAGGGGTAGTGCCGCGCCCGAAGACGAAGGAGGAGAAGCTCTTCTCCGCGGCGGTGCTGAGGGCGTCCTTCGAGCTCCAGGACGGCCGCTACCGCGAGGGCTTCCGCTTCGTCTACGAGGGCGTCCTGCGCGACCTCGGTCTCGAGGAGGCGGAGGTCGAGGCCTTCCTCGAGCGGAACCGCGACCAGGTCCGCGCCGCGATGGGGCGAGCCGGGAAGTAGCGGGGGCGCGCGATGGATGCGGCCTTCCACGCAGCGCTCCGGAGCGGGATCGAGCGGTTCGCGCTCCCCGTCGCGCCGGAGGCCCTCCCGCTCCTCGAGAAGTTCGCCGACCGGCTCCTCGCCTGGAACCGGAAGGTGAACCTCACCGCGATCACCGACCCCGCGGAGGTCGCGGAGAAGCACCTCGTGGACTCGCTCCTCCTCCTCCCTTCCCTCGGCGGCGCCCGGACGCTCCTCGACGTGGGGGCGGGGGCGGGGTTGCCCGGCCTGCCCGTCGCATGCGCGCGGCCGGGGCTCGCGGTCGTCTGCTGCGACTCGGTCGGGAAGAAGGTCGCCTTCGTGAAGGCGGTCGCGGCGGAGCTCTCGGTGGAGGTGCGGGCGGTCGCGGTCCGCGCCGCCGGGGAGCCGGAGCGGGAGGGGCTCCCGCTCGCGGAGGCCGTCGTCTCCCGCGCGCTCGCCGACCCCGAGGCCTGGCTCCCGCTCGGCGCGCGCTACCTCGCGGAGGGCGGGGCGCTCCTCGCGATGCTCGGGAGGGAGTCCCGGGACGAGGGGCGGCTCCGGGCGCTCGCCGCGGGCGCCGGGCTCCGGCTCGACGGGCTCCGGGAGTACGTCCTCCCCCTCTCGGGGGCCGCCCGGGCGGTCGCCCGGTTCGTCCGGACCGGGGCCCCGGCCGCACGCGTTGCGTGACCGGTCCCTGGCCTCAGGCCTCGGGAACGGATGCATTCCCCGAGGCCTGAAGCCTTGGGTGCCTCCGAATCAGCTCCAGCCCCCCGATCTTCCCCGGGAAGCCCTCCGGCGTCCGATGTTCCACGTGGAACGTTCCCTGGCGACCGGGCCCATGTTCCACGTGGAACACCGGGGCGGGACGGGCTCCGACGTTCTTCCGACGTTCCACGCGGAACCTCTTCTGTCAGAGGGCTCGGGCAGAGTGGCCCCGCTCCGGCCCTCCTGGCCGGGCGCCACCCGAGGGAAGCCACTTGCCGGAGACGAGTCACGGGGCCGTCGCCCCCGAGAGGGAAGCCGGGTCCATGGGCCGCATTCTCACCATCGCGAACCAGAAGGGCGGGGTCGGCAAGACGACGACCGCCGTGAACCTCGCGGCGTCGCTCGCCGCGGCGGAGCGACGGACGCTCCTCATCGACATCGATCCGCAGGGGAACGCCGGGAGCGCGCTCGGCATTCGCCGGGACGACTCGGAGAGGTCGATCTACGAGGTGCTCCTCGACGGTCTCCCGCTCCGGGAGGCGGTCCGGAAGACGGAGCTCAAGTTCCTCGACCTCGTCCCCGCCTCGAAGCACCTCGTCGGCGCGGAGCTCGAGCTCGCGGAGATCGAGGGGCGGGAGTCCCGCCTCCGGCGCGCCGTCGCGGAGGTCGCGGGCGAGTACGAGTACGTCCTCGTGGACTGTCCGCCCTCCCTCGGGCTCCTCACCGTGAACGGCCTCGTCGCCGCCCAGGGGGTGATGATCCCGCTCCAGTGCGAGTACTACGCGCTCGAGGGGCTCGCCGACGTCCTGAAGACGATCGAGCTCGTCCGGACGAGCGCGAACCCGGGGCTCACCGTGAACGGGATCGTCCTCACCATGTTCTCGCCGAACAACCTCGCGAACCAGGTGGCGGACGAGATCCGGAAGACCTTCGCGGACCAGGTCTTCGACACCGTGATCCCGCGGAACGTCCGGCTCTCCGAGGCGCCGAGCCACGGGAAGCCCGTGCTCCTCTACGACGTCGCCTCGAAGGGCTGCCAGAGCTACCTCGAGCTCGCCCGCGAGCTCGCCACCCGCTTCGGCGGCGGGGAGAGGGGGATCGCTTGACCATGGTGGAGAAACGTCGGCCCGCGCTCGGGCGGGGAATGGCGGCCCTCCTCTCGAACGCCGCGCCGCCGCCGTCGGCGTCGCCCGCGTCGCCCGGGAGCGGACGTTCGCTCCTCGCCCTCCCGATCGAGGCGATCGAGCGGAACCCCGCCCAGCCCCGGAAGCGGTTCGAGGAGGCGAAGCTCGAGGAGCTCGCCGCGTCGATCCGCGAGCACGGGATCGTGGAGCCGATCCTCGTCCGGAGGGAGGGCGGGAAGTACCGGATCCTCGCAGGCGAACGGCGCTGGCGGGCCGCGCAGCGGGCGGGGCTGAAGGAGATCCCCGCGGTGGTCCGCGAGGCGACCGAGCGGGAGGCCTTCGAGCTCGCCCTCGTGGAGAACCTGCAGCGCGAGGACCTGAACGCCATCGAGGAGGCGGAGGCCTACGAGGTCCTCGTCGAGGACCACGGGCTCACCCAGGAGGCGGTGGCGAAGCGGGTGGGGAAGGAGCGCTCCACCGTGGCGAACGCGCTCCGCCTCCTCCGGCTCCCCGAGGACGTCCGGGACCTCGTCCGCGGCGGCACGCTCGACATGGGGCACGCGCGAGCGCTCCTCGGCCTCGAGGAGGCCGAGGCGATCCGGAAGCTCGCGCAGCGCGCGGTTCGCGAGGGGCTCTCCGTCCGCGCCACGGAGGCGCTCGTCCGGCTCGCGGGGATGAAGGGGCGGAAGAAGCCGGCCGGACCGGAAGAAACGCCAGCACTCCGCGCACTTACGCAGCGTCTCCAGCGGCGGCTCGGGGCGAAGGTCCGGGTCCTCCCCCGGTCCGCGGTCGCGGGGCGGCTCGAGGTCGAGTACACCTCTCTCGACGAGCTCGACGGAATACTCGCCAAGATCGGCGCGTAGTGAGAGGGTCTTCGACCGCACCGCGGGGAGGCCCCGCGGCTCGAGCGACACGAGGAGCGTGCATCCCATGGCCATGCTGAAGCGCGACGAGTTTTCCTCCGCATCTCCCGCCTCGGGCGACCTGAACGCCCTCCTCGGCCGGGGCTCCGAGTTCGAGGGGAAGCTCACCTTCGAGGGGACCGTCCGGATCGACGGCAAGTTCACCGGCACCATCGTGACGAACGACGTCCTCGTCGTCGGCGAGGGGGCGAAGGTCTCGGCGGAGATCACCTGCGGGACGATCATCGTCCACGGCGAGATCAACGGGAACGTGAAGGCGAAGGGCTCGGTGGAGCTCCACCAGCCCGCGAAGGTCCGCGGCAACCTCGAGACCCCCTCGCTCATGATCGAGAAGGGCGTCGTGTTCGAGGGGCAGTGCAAGATGGAGGGCGTGGAGCGGGCGTCGAAGCCGTCCCCCTCGCCCGTGCCCATCCAGCCCGTGAAGACCTAGGGCGATTCGCGCCGCGCGCCGCCGGGCCCCGCCCGGCCGCGCGTGCGCCTGCCTCCCGGTCAGTCCAGCTCCCCCCCGCCGCTGCGGCGGCGCGCCCGTCTTCCGGGCGCGCCCGCGCTCAGGGCTCGAGCCCGGCTTGCCAGGGGCGCTGCGCGATGTCCGGATTCTGCCGAGCTCTCCCCGGGCCCCCCGCCGCGAACTTCGACGAGCCGCAGAGGACGAGAGGCGAGTGGCGAGGGATTCCACGGTTCGCCTTGGTCCCCTGGTCAGGCCGGCCGCTGGCCGCCTGGGCCGCCGTTCCGCCGTGTGCTCGGCGCGCACGGTTTGGGCGCGACGCGCGCGCTTGCTTGCGCCGCTCGACGCGCGTCGGTCCGAACTCGCATCGGCGCCTTCGCTGCGCGGCGCCGATGCTCGGGCAACGGACCAACGCGCCCCCATGCACCTCGCGACGCGCGCGTTCCTCGGATGGTCGCGGCGGGCGCGCCTCACGAACACGCCCTTCGACAGGCTCAGGGCGAACGGCCGCGGAGTGCGCGGGGGCGGCTCGCGCTGTGTCTCGGGATAGGGAGTTCCGAGATGATGTCCGGAGTTCCTGTAGCCTTCCCTCCCACCCACGGCGCCGCAACGCGCCGGCTTCGGGGCTCCGCAGCGACCGGCGTGACTGCGCGTCTTCTGCAGGCGCCTCCCCCACGGACCGCACTGCAACGGGCGGGACGCCGCGCTTCCGGAACCTCGAGGAACCCCCGCGCGGTGGCCCGCACGGCGTTGCCGGCGGGGAGCGGGCATGGCGGGACGATCCCCCCACGGAGACGTCTCTGGCGCGCGGAGCGCCGGGAGTCGCGGAGCCCCGAAGCCGGCACGCAGAGGCGCCACGCCCATTCCCGAAGGCCGGCACGCGGCGACGGCTCCCCAGCGGTCCGGGAGCGGGTCCGCGGGGCGCGAGGGGCCGAGCGGTGCGGCGGTCCCGAGCCACGCCCTCCATCCGGCGGTGTGAAAGGGGGGAAGCGGGAAGCGCGCGAGCGGGCCCCCGGAGGAGCCCCCTCGCCGTGATGCACGCCGCGCTTCCGGAGGGTGGTCCCGCTACGAGACCTTCACCTGGATGGCGCGCGGCTTCGCCTCGGCCCGCTTGGGGAGGACGATCGTGAGGACGCCGTTCTTCGACTCGGCCCGGATCCTCTCCGCGTCGACCGTGCCGGGGAGCGAGAAGGAGCGGGTGAAGGTGCCGTAGGCGAGCTCCACGCGGTGGTAGTTCTCCCTGCGCTCGTCCTTCTCGAGCTTCCGCTCGCCCTTCAGGGTGAGGACGCCGTTCTCGAACCGGACGTCCACGTCCTTCGCGTCGATCCCCGCGAGCTCGAACCGGAGGGTGACGGACTCCTCGTCCTCGTAGATGTCGCACGCCGGGGTCCACCCGACCGACTCGCCGGACCGGTAGAGCCGGTCCTCGAACAGCCGGGAGACCTCGTCCTGGAGCCTCGCCATCTCCCGGAAAGGCTCCCATCTAGTCATCATCGCCATGGAATTCCTCCTCTCTCAGGTACGGGCAACGTAAGGCGGGCCTCCCGCCTGTCAAACGGTGGCTAAGTATTGGGAGTCGCGGGGAATTCACCTCTTGACCCGCGACCTCCCACATGCTACGAGGCGCCTCCCTTATGAGTACGGGTGCCATCGCTCGCCGCTACGCGCGAGCCCTCTTCAGCCTGTCCGTCGAGATGAACCGCGTGGAGCCCTGGGCGAAGGGGCTCGACGCGATCCACGCCGCGCTCGCGGGTTCCGCCGACCTGCGCGTCGTCCTCACGAACCCGGTCTACTCGAAGGAGCAGCGGCGCGCCGTCGTCGAGGCGCTCTCCTCCGCGCTCTCCCTCGAGAAGGAGCCGGCGAGCCTCCTCGCCCTCCTCGCGGACCGGAACCGGCTCTCGCACCTCGCGGCCGTGGCCGGCGTCTTCCGCGACCTCGCCGACCGGCACCTCGGGCGGCTCCGCGCGAAGGTGACCTCCGCGGTCCCGCTCGACGACGCGGCCGCGAAGGCGATCGCCGAGAAGCTCTCCCAGGCCACGAAGGCCCAGGTCCTCCTCGACCGCGTGGTCGATCCCGCCATCCTCGGCGGCCTCGTCACGCAGGTCGAGAGCCTCGTCTACGACGGCAGCGTCCGGACGCAGCTCGAGGACCTCCGCAGGCACCTGAAGCAGTAGGCACCTTCCCAGAAGCAGCCGAACTCCGGAGAACCGATCGATGGAAATCCGCGCCGACGAGATCAGCCGCATCATCCGCGAGCAGATCAAGGACTACGGGAAGAAGGTGGACGTCGCCGAGACGGGGAGCGTGCTCTCCCAGGCCGACGGCGTCGCCCGCATCTACGGCCTCTCCGGCGCCGCCGCCGGCGAGCTCCTCGAGTTCCCGGGCGGCGTCCGCGGCCTCGTGCTGAACCTCGAGGAGGACAACGTCGGCGCCGCGATCATGGGCGAGTTCGAGCACATCCGCGAGGGCGACCCGGTGAAGCGGACGGGGCGCATCGCCGAGGTGCCGGTGGGAGAGGAGCTCCTCGGGCGCGTCGTGGACGGCCTCGGGAACCCGATCGACGGCCGCGGCCCCATCACCTCGAAGAGCACCCGCAAGATCGAGATCAAGGCCCCCGGCATCGTGCAGCGGAAGTCGGTCCACGAGCCCATGCAGACGGGACTCAAGGCGATCGACGCCCTCGTGCCGATCGGCCGCGGCCAGCGCGAGCTCATCCTCGGCGACCGCCAGACGGGCAAGACCGCCGTCGCGATCGACACGATCATCAACAACAAGGGGAACAACCTGATGTGCTTCTACGTGGCGGTCGGCCAGAAGCAGTCGACCATCGCGCGCGTCGTGGACAAGCTGAAGCAGTACGGCGCGATGGAGTACACGACGGTCATCGCCGCGAACGCCTCCGACCCGGCGCCGATGCAGTACCTCGCGCCGTACACCGGCGTCACGATGGCGGAGTACTTCCGCGACTCCGGCCGCCACGCCCTCATCATCTACGACGATCTCTCGAAGCACGCCGTCGCCTACCGGCAGCTCTCGCTCCTCCTCCGCCGGCCCCCCGGCCGCGAGGCGTTTCCGGGCGACGTCTTCTACCTCCACAGCCGCCTGCTCGAGCGCGCCGCGAAGCTCTCCGAGAAGGAGGGGAGCGGGTCGCTCACCGCGCTCCCCATCATCGAGACGCAGGCGGGCGACGTGTCGGCCTACATCCCGACGAACGTCATCTCGATCACCGACGGCCAGATCTTCCTCGAGACGAACCTCTTCTACCAGGGCGTCCGGCCGGCGATCAACGTCGGCATCTCGGTCTCCCGCGTCGGCGGCTCCGCCCAGATCAAGGCGATGAAGCAGGTCGCCGGCAGCCTGAAGCTCGAGCTCGCCCAGTTCCGCGAGCTCGCCGCCTTCGCCCAGTTCGGCTCCGACCTCGACAAGGCCACCCAGGAGACGCTCGCCCGCGGCGAGCGGCTCGTCGAGGTGCTGAAGCAGGGGCAGTACTCGCCGATGCCGGTGGAGAAGCAGGTCATCCAGATCTACGCCGCCACCCAGAAGGACGAGCAGGGGCAGGGCTGGATCCGGGCGGTCCCCACCGACCAGGTCGGCCGCTACATGAAGGAGCTCATCGAGTTCCTCGACGGCCGCCACCCCGAGATCGCGAAGACGCTCGCCGAGAAGAAGGCCCTCGACGACGGCATCAAGAAGTCCCTCGACGCCGCCCTGAAGGAGTTCAAGGGCATCTTCCAGGCCGAGGCCTAGAGCACCGAGGAAGCCGACCCCGTGCCCTCCCTCCGCGACATCCGGAACCGCATCGGCTCGGTGAAGTCGACGCGGCAGATCACGAAGGCGATGAAGATGGTCGCCGCCGCGAAGCTGCGGCGGGCCCAGGACGCCGTCCTGAAGACCCGCCCCTACGCCCAGCTCCTCGACCAGACCCTCGCGCGGATCGCCGCCCGCCTCGGGTCGGAGGACGCCGCCACCCACCCGCTCCTCGCCCCGCGCGAGGCGCGGACGGCGGAGGTCGTGGTCGTGACGAGCGACCGCGGCCTCGCCGGCGGCTTCAACTCGAACATCGCCCGGCGGACCCAGCGGTTCCTCACCGAGAACGCCGACCGCTTCGAGAAGATCCAGCTCGCGACGATCGGCCGGAAGGGGCGCGACTTCTTCCGGGCCCGGAAGATGGAGATCCGCAAGGACTTCACCGGCGTCCACACCGACCTCCGATACGAGAAGGCCGAGGCGATCGCGGAGGAGTACGCGCGCCGCTGGCTCTCGGGCGAGGTGGACGCGGTCTTCCTCGCCTACAACGAGTTCAAGAGCGCGATCGCGCAGAAGCCGGTCGTCTTCCAGCTCCTGCCCGTCGAGCCGCCGGCCGAGGCCGCCGGCGCCGGCGCCTCCATCGACTTCAAGTACGAGCCGTCCCGCGAGGGCCTCCTCGCGGAGCTCCTTCCCCGCCACGTCGCGATGCAGGTGTGGCGCGCCCTCCTCGAGTCGGCCGCCTCCGAGCACGGCGCGCGGATGAGCGCGATGGAGTCGGCGACGAAGAACGCGGAGGAGATGATCGGGATGCTCACCCTCCAGTACAACCGGGCGCGCCAGGCCTACGTCACGAAGGAGCTGATGGAGATCGTGAGCGGCGCCGAGGCGCTCAAGTAGGGATCATCGGGAAAGGTAGACATGGCCACAGCGAACGTTCAGAGCGGCAAGATCACCCAGGTCATCGGTCCCGTCGTGGACGTGGAGTTCCCGCCCGGCGCGCTCCCCGACATCTACACGGCCCTCTCCGTGACGAACCCGGGCATCGACGCCCGGAAGGAGAACCTCGTCATCGAGGTCTCCCAGCACCTCGGCGAGAACACCGCGCGCTGCATCGCGATGGACTCGACCGACGGCCTCGTCCGCGGGATGGCGGTCACGAACACGGGCGCCCCCATCTCCGTGCCGGTCGGCAAGGAGGTGCTCGGCCGGATCCTGAACGTCGTCGGAGACCCGGTGGACGAGCGGGGGGACGTGAAGGCGACCCGGAAGCTCCCCATCCACCGCGCCCCGCCGGCCCTCGTCGATCAGAACGTGAAGATCGAGGCGTTCGAGACCGGCATCAAGGTCATCGACCTCCTCGCCCCGTACCTCCGCGGCGGGAAGATCGGCCTCTTCGGCGGCGCCGGCGTCGGCAAGACCGTGCTCCTCATGGAGCTCGTGAACAACGTCGCGAAGAAGCGCGGCGGGTTCTCGGTGTTCGCCGGCGTGGGGGAGCGGACCCGCGAGGGGAACGACCTCTACCACGAGATGATCGAGTCGGGCGTCATCAACAAGGACGACCTCTCGAAGAGCCAGTGCGTGCTCGTGTACGGCCAGATGAACGAGCCGCCCGGCGCCCGCGCCCGCGTCGCGCTCTCCGCGCTCGCCATCGCCGAGTACTTCCGCGACGAAGAGAACCGCGACATGCTCCTCTTCATCGACAACATCTTCCGCTTCACCCAGGCGGGCTCCGAGGTGTCGGCGCTCCTCGGCCGCATCCCCTCCGCCGTCGGCTACCAGCCGACCCTCTCCACCGAGATGGGCGAGCTCCAGGAGCGGATCACCTCCACCCAGAAGGGCGCGATCACGTCGGTCCAGGCGATCTACGTCCCCGCCGACGACCTCACCGACCCCGCCCCCGCGACCGCCTTCGCCCACCTCGACGCGACGACGGTGCTCAGCCGCAAGCTCACGGAGATCGGCATCTACCCCGCGGTGGACCCGCTCGACTCGACCTCGCGAATCCTCGATCCCCTCGTCGTCGGCCAGGAGCACTACCAGGTCGCCCGCGAGGTCCAGGAGACGCTCCAGCGCTACAAGGATCTCCAGGACATCATCGCCATCCTCGGCATGGACGAGCTCTCCGAGACGGACAAGCTCACCGTCGCCCGCGCCCGCAAGATGCAGCGCTTCCTCTCCCAGCCGTTCCACGTCGCCGAGCAGTTCACCGGCAACCCCGGCAAGTACGTGGAGCTGAAGGACACGATCCGCGGCTTCAAGGAGATCGTCGAGGGCAAGCACGACGACCTCCCCGAGCAGGCCTTCTACATGGTCGGCGGGATCGAGGAGGCGGTGGAGAAGGCGAAGAAGATCGCCGCGGGGTAATCCCTCGACAGGCTCAGGACGGTCGGACACATGGCATTGACCCTCGACATCGTCACTCCCGAGCGCCGCGTCCTCTCGGTCACCTGCGACGAGGTGCGCGCGCCGGGCGCGAAGGGCGGCTTCGGCGTCCGGCTCGACCACGAGCCGTTCATGACCACGCTCGAGCCCGGCCGGCTCACCTACGTCGAGGGGGGCCGCGAGCACCACTACGCGGTGGGCGGCGGCTTCCTCCAGGTGGCCGAGAACCGGGTCATCGTGCTCGCCGACACGGCCGAGGCGGCCGGGGACATCGACGTGGAGCGCGCCCGCCGCGCCTTCCACGAGGCGCAGGAGAGGGTTCTCAGGTCCACGGAGCAGGACGAGAAGCACGCGGAGGAGGCCGCCCGCGTGAAGCGGGCCGCTGCCCGCCTCGGCGTCGCCGGGAAGTAACCGCGCGCCGTCCCGGCCGAGAGGGCCGATCTCCGCGGGGAGGGCGAGACGCCCTCCCCGTTGCCGTTCCCCTCCCCGAAAAACGCCCGGAATTCACGGGGGAGGACGCGGCGCGCCAACCGCCGAATCCATTGAAAATTCGCGGGGATTGGGCTAGAAACGACCCCTCCGGCGAGACCGCCACTCCCGCGTCCCGCCGGCCATCCCGATGCCCGACGAGACCCTGCCCCCGGTACCTCCCGATGCGCCCGCTGCGCCCCCCCCGCCACCGGGGGACGGGCACCGCGCCCAGGTCGCCATCGAGGACGAGATGCGCAAGTCGTATCTCGACTACTCGATGTCGGTCATCATCGGCCGCGCGCTCCCCGACGTGCGCGACGGGCTGAAGCCGGTCCACCGGCGGATCCTCTACGCGATGCACACGGAGGGGCTCCACCACACGAAGCGGTACTCGAAGTGCGCCGGCGTCGTCGGCGAGGTGCTGAAGAAGTACCACCCGCACGGCGACGCGGCGGTCTACGACGCCCTCGTCCGGCTCGCGCAGGACTGGAACCTCCGCTACCCGCTCATCGACGGGCAGGGAAACTTCGGCTCGGTGGACGGAGACCCGGCCGCCGCCTACCGGTACACCGAGGCCCGCCTCGAGAAGCTCGCCGACTTCCTCCTCGCGGACATCGACGCGGAGACGGTGGACTGGGGGCCGAACTTCGACGACTCCACGGTGGAGCCGCTCGTCCTCCCGACCCGGTTCCCGAACCTCCTCGTGAACGGCTCCTCCGGCATCGCGGTCGGCATGGCGACGAACATCCCGCCCCACAACATGGGCGAGGTGCTCGACGCCGTGATCCACCTCGTCCGGCAGCCCAAGGCGACGGTGCAGGACCTCATGAGGTTCGTCCCCGGCCCCGACTTCCCCACCGCCGGGATCATCCAGGGGAAGGACGGCATCCGGTCGGCCTACGAGAAGGGGCGCGGGACGGTCCAGGTCCGGGCGCGGGCCGCGATCGAGGTCCACCCGCGGACGGAGCGCGAGGCGATCGTCGTCACCGAGATCCCCTACCAGGTGAACAAGGCGAAGCTCGTGGAGCACATCGCCGAGCTCGTCCGGGAGAAGAAGCTCGAGGGGATCAGCGACCTCCGCGACGAGTCCTCGCGCGAGGGGATGCGGATCGTCGTGGAGCTGAAGCGCGACGCGGTCGCGCAGGTCGTCCTGAACAACCTCTACGCCCACACCGCGATGCAGTCGGGCTTCGGGGTCACCCTCCTCGCGATCGACGGCGGGCAGCCCCGGACCCTGAACCTGAAGGAGGTCCTCGAGCGGTTCGTCGCCCACCGGCGCGACGTCGTGACCCGCAGGACCCGCTACGAGCTCCGCAAGGCGCGGGAGCGCGAGCACATCCTCCTCGGCCTCCAGATCGCGCTCGATCACATCGACGAGATCATCGAGCTCATCAAGAAGGCGAAGGACCGGGAGACCGCCCGCGAGGGGCTCGTGGAGCGCTTCGGCCTCTCCGAGCTCCAGACGAAGGCGATCCTGGAGATGCAGCTCCAGCGCCTCACCGGCCTCGAGCGGCAGAAGATCCTCGACGAGCTCGCCGAGGTCCAGGCGCTGATCGGCCGGCTGAAGGAGATCCTCGCCTCGGAGAAGGTGCTCCTCGACCTCGTCGTCCGGGAGCTCGAGGAGGTGAAGAAGCTCTTCGCCGACGAGCGCCGGACGGAGATCCAGGGCGAGGCCCAGGACTACTCCACCGAGGACCTCATCGCCGAGGAGGAGATGGTCGTCACCGTCTCCCACGCCGGCTACGTGAAGCGGAACCCCGTCTCCCTCTACCGGGCCCAGCGGCGCGGCGGGAGGGGCAAGACCGGGGCCGCGGCCCGCGACGAGGACTTCCTCGAGAGCCTCTTCGTCGCCTCGACCCACAGCTACCTGCTCGTCTTCTCCAACCTCGGCCGGGTCTACTGGCTCAAGGTCCACGAGATCCCGCAGGCCGGGCGCGCCGCGCGCGGGAAGCCCATCGTGAACCTCGTCCACCTCTCCCAGGGCGAGAAGCTGGCCGCGATCCTGCCGGTCCGCCACCTGCCGGAGCCGCCGGGCGGGGCGGACGAGGCCGAGACGGACGGCGAGGCCGAGGGGAACGGGAACGGCAGCGGCGAGTACGTACTCATGGCGACGCGCCGCGGGGTGATCAAGAAGACCCGGCTCGACCAGTTCGCGCGGCCGCGCTCCTCCGGCATCATCGCCCTCGCGATCGAGGAGAACGACGAGCTCATCGCCGCCCGGCTCACCGACGGGAAGAGCCACGTCCTCCTCTCCACCGCGGGGGGGATGTCCGTCCGCTTCGAGGAGTCGGACGTGCGCCCCATGGGGCGGAGCGCCCGCGGCGTGAAGGGGATCACCCTCGGCGACGGGGACGAGGTCGTCTCCGCCGTCTCCCTCCCGGGCGACGGCGCCGCCTCCGACCGGACCATCCTCACGGTGACGGCGAACGGCTACGGGAAGCGGACCGACCTCTCCGAGTACCGGGTCCAGAGCCGCGGCGGGAAGGGGATCATCACGATCAAGACGACCGAGCGGAACGGCCCGGTCGTCGCGGCGGCGGCGGTGACGGACGCCGAGGAGGCGATGATCATCACGAACCGCGGGATGCTCATCCGGATGCCGGCGAAGGGGATCAGCGTCATCGGCAGGAACACGCAGGGCGTCCGGCTCATCGCCCTCGAGTCGAAGGAGGAGCAGGTCGTCGCGGTGGCCCGCGTCGCCGAGACGACCCCGGAGGCGGAGGAGGCCGGCGTGCGCGAGGCCCCGGAGGGCCAGGCCCCGGTGGAGAGCGCGCCCGAGGACGGCGACGGCGACGGGAGCGGAGAGGACGGGGGAGGCGGCGGGGAGCCGGAAGGGCCGGGACGATGAGGAGGGGCGCTGATGGCCGTGCCCGGTTGCGTCGATCCGGACCGTTCGTGGTTCGACAGGCTCACCACGAACGGACTTTCCCGCACGTGAGCGGGCTGCAAGCAGCCGTTCGCCCCGAGCCTGTCGAGGGGTCCCCACGGGCGGGCGGAAGGGAATCCGTTCGCCCTGAGCCTGTCGAAGGGCGAACGTCGAGGAACGGCTCGAGCGATCACGGCCCCGAGGCGGCGCAACGCAGCGATGCGCGGCGCATCGGCCGACCCGGCGACGGGAGGGGATTCCTTCACGGCCTCTCGGGAGCCGCCCCCCGGGTGCTCGCCGTCCTCGCGCTCGCCGCCCTCGCGTGCGGCTCGCCGGAGAAGCGGCTCGAGGAGGCGAACCTCCTCCGCCACGCGGGGAACGCGCGCGGGGCCCTCGAGGTCTACAAGGGGCTGCTCGCCGACCTCGGCGAGGGACGGCTCCCCGCCCGGACCGCGGAGGTCCGGCAGAAGGCGCTCCGGTACGCGGGGGACGTCTCCTACCTCGACCTCGGGGACTACGCCGGGGCGATCGCCTATTACCGCCGGATCATCTCCCTCCACCCGGGCGAGAAGGTGGCCCACGAGGTGCGCGGAGTCATCGGGGACATCTACCGGGACCGGTTCGGCGATCCGCTCGCCGCCATCGCGCAGTACGCCGACGTGGCCGGCTCGGACTCCCCCCTCGCCCCGGGCTTCCAGCTCGAGATCGCGCGGACCCACCTCGCGAGCGGGAGCACGGCGGCGGCGAGGGAGGAGGCGCGCAAGCTCCGCGAGCGCTGGCCCACCCACGCGCTCGCAGACGAGGCCCAGCTCCTCACCGCGCAGTCATGGGCGCTCGAGCAGAAGGAGCCGGAGGCGCTCGGCGCCTTCCAGGCCCTCCTCGACCGCCGTCCGAGCCCGGAGGTCGCCGCGAGGGCGCTCGAGGGGCAGGCCCACCTCCACGCCCAGGCCGGCCGGTTCGACCGGGCCCTCGAGCTCTACGCGAGGGCCCTGCCGGCCCACCCGAACCCGGACGCGATCCGGACGAACATCGAGGCGGTGCGCGAGCGGCGGGAGAAGGCCCGCACCGCCACGCCCGGAGACAAGGCCGAGGCCTTCGACTACGCGAAGGTGAAGCAGAGCCCGAGGGAGGTCCCATGAAGACGGAGCTGTCGGAGAAGCTGTTCGCGAAGGCGCAGACCCTCTTCCCGGGGGGCGTGAACAGCCCCGTCCGCGCGTTCAAGGGCGTCGGCGGCACACCCCGCTTCATCGCCCGCGGCAAGGGGAGCCACATGGTCGACGTGGACGGGAACGACTACGTCGACTACGTCCTCTCCTGGGGGCCGCTCATCGCCGGGCACTGCCACGCCGAGGTCATGCGCGAGGTGCAGGAGGCGATGAAGGACGGCTCCTCCTACGGCGCGCCGTCCCCGCGCGAGATCCAGCTCGCCGAGCTCGTCCGCGAGCGGATGCCCTGGGTCGAGAAGATGCGGTTCTGCTCGTCGGGCACCGAGGCGACGACCGCCGCCATCCGCGTCGCCCGCGGCTTCACCGGGCGCGACGACATCGTGAAGTTCGACGGCTGCTACCACGGCGCGGGCGATCCCCTCCTCGTGAAGGCCGGCTCGGGGGTCGAGACCCTCGGCCTCCCCGACTCGCCCGGCGTGCCGGCGGACCTCGCGAAGCACACCCTCACACTCCCGTTCAACGACCTCCCCGCGGCGGAGAAGCTCCTCGGCGAGCGCGGCGGGAAGATCGCCGCGGTGATCGTCGAGCCCGTGGTCGGCAACATGGGGGTCCTCGTCCCGAAGCAGGGCTACCTCCAGGGGCTCCTCGACGCCTGCCGCAAGGCGGGCGCGCTCCTCATCGTGGACGAGGTGATGACGGGGTTCCGCGTCGCCTCGGGCGGCGCCTGCGGGCTCTACGGCCTGAAGCCCGACCTCGTCACCTTCGGCAAGGTGATCGGCGCGGGGCTCCCCGTCGGCGCCTTCGGCGGGCGGTCCGACGTGATGGACCGGGTCGCGCCGGCCGGGCCCATCTACCAGGCGGGGACGCTCAGCGGGAACCCGATGGCGATGGCGGCCGGCTTCGCGACGCTCCGCCTCATGACCCCGGACGCCTACGCGCGGCTCGACGGGACCTCGGCGCGGCTCGCGGACGGGCTCGCCCGGGAGGCGGCCGCCGCGAAGGTCCCGGTCCAGGTGAACCGGGTCGGCTCCATGCTCACCGTCTTCTTCTCGGAGAAGCCGGTCTTCGACGCGGCGAGCGCCCGCGCCGCGTCCACGAGGCGGTTCGCCGCCTTCTTCCACGCCCTCCTCGAGCACGGGGTCTACTTCCCGCCCTCCCAGTTCGAGGCGGCCTTCCTCTCGACCGCCCACACCGCCGAGGACGTGGAGGCGACGCTCGCGGCGGCGCGGGCCGCGTTCGCCGAGGCGGCGAAGGTGGCCTGAGGAGGCGACCGGCTCCGGGTCGCGCCCCGCGAGGAAAACCCATGAGAGGTCCGGGGCTTGCGCCGCCGGGATCGCCGTTGACGCGGGGATTCGCGCCTGCTATACGGGCGTGCCCTTCGCAGCGCGGAAAGCCATTGGAAAGAGTGGTGGATCCTCGCCCGGGGGGTCCAGGGAGGCCGTCGTGCAGGGTCCGGGCGATCGAGAGCGCGGGACTCCGGAAGGGAAGGGGCTCTCGAACCTGGGAGAGGCGTACCGGAAGGCGTCGCCCTACATCGCCGCGTCGACGAGCCTCGCCGCGGCGGTGGGCGTCTTCACCGGGCTCGGCGTGTGGCTCGACCGGAAGTGGGACACGACGCCCTGGCTCACGCTCGCCGGGCTCGTCGTCGGGATGACGGGCGGATTCATCGGCTTCTTCAGGACGGTCCTCGGCAAGCGATGAAGCACCACCTCCTCACCGTCGCCCTCGCCGTCGCCTTCGTGCTCGTCGCCCTCGCGAGCGGCGCGCACCGGCGCGGGGCGGTGGCGGGCGCGGTGATCTCCGGCGCGACGGCGATCGCGTCGATCGTCGCGATCGGGAGGTCCGTCCGCGGCCCGAAGCCGCTGAACCGCGCCCTGGCCGTCGTCGTCGTGATGTTCATGGCGCGGCTCGTCCTCGTCGTGCTGGGGGTCCTCCTCGTGCACCGCGCGGAGGCGTCCATCCCCGGCTTCGTCGCCGGCTTCTTCGCGCCCTACTTCGTCTTCGCCGCCGTCGAAGGGCTCTACGTGCACTCCCTGAACCGGAGAACGGGACCGACCGCATGACCGCCGCCACCCTCGTCAGCCTCGCCCTCACCCTCACCCTCGGACAGCACGGCGCGGTGGAGGCCCACGCCCAGGCCGCCGGACACGGCAGGGAGGCGGAGGCCGCCCACGAGGAGAGCCTCGGCGCCGTGATGATGCACCACGTGGCGGACGGCTACGTGATCGAGTTCCCGGGCTTCTGCCACGGCCAGGCGGCCTGGAACTGCCACGTGGACCTGAAGGAGGTCTTCGGCGACGCCCTCGTCTTCCACGTCGGCGGGACGAAGATCGACATGACCCCGACGAAGCACGTCGTGATGATGTGGATCGCGACCGGGCTCCTCCTCCTCGTCGTGTTCTCGAGCCTCAGGCGGAAGGGGATCGTCCCGCGCGGCCTCTACAATTTCGTCGAGATGCTCGTCCAGTTCGTCCGGAACGAGATCGCGATCCCGAACATCGGGGCGAAGGACGCGGATCGGTTCGTCCCCTACCTCCTCACCGCCTTCTTCTTCATCCTGTTCCTGAACCTCTTCGGCCTCGTGCCCTTCTCCGGCACGGCCACCGCCAACGTCAACGTCACGGTGATGCTGGCGCTCTTCACCTTCCTCGTCACCCAGTACGCGGCGATCCGGGCCATGGGGATCGGCGGATTCCTCGCCCACCTCACCGGCGGCGTGCCGAAGTCGCTCTGGCCGCTCTGGCTCATCATGATCCCGGTCGAGTTCCTCGGGCTCTTCACGAAGCCGTTCGCCCTCACCGTCCGGCTCTTCGCGAACATGGTCGCGGGCCACTTCGTGATCCTCGCCTTCCTCGGCCTCATCTTCGCCATCTCGGCCTGGCTCGCGCCGATCTCGGTCGCGATGGCGGTGATGATCTACCTGCTCGAGATCTTCGTCGCCTTCGTGCAGGCCTACATCTTCACCATGCTCTCCGCGCTCTTCATCGGCGCCGGCCTCGCCCACCACGGTCACGAGGAGCACGGCGAGGGGCACGGCCGCGCGGAGGCCCACCACTGATGCCGCGACCCACCCAGGAAGGTCCGATTCGCCGATCCGCGAGTCCGCTCGCCCTGAGCCTGTCGAAGGGCGAGCGGGGACACGGCGCACCATGCGCGGGGTCGAGCCACTAGGTTCACACGTGGCCGGGGAGGTCCCCGGGCCACGGGTCGTCGAGCGCAGCACGCGCCACGGGAAGGTCGCGGCCCGGTAATCCCGCGCACACGTCGTCACGGAGAACGAAAATGCTCACCGCTTTCTCTCTCGGTTACCTCGGCGCCGGCCTGGGCGCCGGCCTCGCCGTCATCGGCGCCGGCATGGGCATCGGCAAGCTCGCCGCCGCCGCGATGGAGGGCATGGCCCGCCAGCCGACCGCGGCCGGCGACATCCGCACCTCGATGATCATCGCCGCCGCCCTCATCGAGGGCGCGACGCTCTTCGCGATCGTCGTCACCCTGCTCCTCGCCATCGCCAAGTAGCCGGCCCCGCGGCCGAACCCAAGGAGCCGACATGGCCCTCCTCGCCGTCCCAGCCCCGGTGCTCGCCGCCGGCGGACTCACCGACATCAACCCCGGCCTCACGCTCTGGACGGGCATCACGTTCCTCGTGCTGCTCTTCGTCCTCGGCAGGTTCGCCTGGGGCCCGATCGTCAAGATGCTGGCCGAGCGCGAGCGGACCATCCGCGACGCCATCGACTCCGCCAAGAAGGAGCGGGCGGAGGCCGAGAAGCTCCTCGCCGAGCAGAAGGAGTCGCTCGTGAAGGCGCAGCGCGAGGCCGCCGAGATCGCGCGCAGGAACCAGCAGGAGGTCGAGGCGCTCCGCCAGGAGCTCACGGCCCGGGCGCGCAAGGAGGCGGACGAGCTCGTCGCCGCCGCGCGCCAGCAGATCGCGGAGGAGCTCTCGAAGGCCCGGGCCGACCTGAAGGCCCAGGTCATCGACCTCGCCGTGGACGCCGCCGGCCGGCTCGTGAAGGCGACCCTCGACGAGAAGGCGCAGCGCGCCCTCGTCGAGGAGTACATCGCCAAGCTGCCGGCGGGCCGCGCCTAGCGGACCTCCGCACGCACCCGGACGCTCCGGCGAGCCCCCGCGCTCGTCGGAGCGTCCTTTCTACCGGGGGGCAGAGGGCCAGTCTCATGCCCGTGATCTCCCGGCTCGCGCCGCGACGTTCGCCCTTCGACAGGCTCAGGGCGAACGGATCCCCTTCCGCCCGTTCGTGGTGACCCCTCGACAGGCTCGGGGAAGCCACGAAAGGGCCTGGATCGATCGCAGCGGTCACGACCATCGGCCGGCTGCCTCTACGCTCGTCCTCGAAGAACCCCATGGGCCTCTCCCTCGGAATCGTCGGGCTCCCGAACGTCGGGAAGTCCACCCTCTTCAACGCCCTCCTCGGCGCGGCGCAGGCCGCCGCCGCGAACTACCCGTTCTGCACGATCGAGCCGAACGTCGGGATCGTCCCCGTCCCCGACCCGCGGCTGGAGCGGCTCGCCGCCCTCTTCCGCCCGAAGAAGACGACGCCGGCGACCCTCGAGTTCGTGGACATCGCCGGGCTCGTCGCGGGCGCCTCCCGGGGCGAGGGGCTCGGGAACCAGTTCCTCGGGAACATCCGGCAGGTGGACGCGGTCGCCCACGTGCTCCGCTGCTTCGAGGACCCGGACGTCGTCCACGTCGCCGGGAAGGTCGATCCCCGAGGCGACCGCGAGGTCGTGGACACCGAGCTCATGCTGAAGGACCTCGAGCAGATCGAGCGCCGGCGCGAGCGGGTCCAGAAGGACGCGAAGGCCCCCGGGAAGGCCGGCGAGACGGCGAAGCTCGAGCTCCTCGCCCTCGACCGGGTGAAGGCCGGGCTCGACGCCGGGGTGCCGGTGCGGGCCCAGAAGCTCCTCGAGGAGGACCGGGCCGCGGTCCGGCCCCTCTTCCTCCTCACCGCGAAGCCGGTCCTCTACATCGGGAACGTGGACGAGGGGCAGCTCGGCAAGGAGGCGACCGACCCCTCGATCCTGGCGGTGAAGGCGATCGCGGACGCGGAGGGGGCGCCGGTGGTGGAGATCTCCGGGAAGGTGGAGGCGGAGATCGTCGCCCTCGCCCCCGCCGAACGGAAGGAGTACCTCGACGCGCTCGGCCTCGAGGAGCCCGGCCTCCACCGGCTCGTCCGGGCGGGCTACCGGCTCCTCGACCTCGTCACCTTCTTCACGGTGGGCGAGGACGAGTGCCGGGCCTGGACCGTGCGCCGCGGCGCGCTCGCCCCGCAGGCGGCGGGCGCCATCCACTCCGACTTCGAGCGGGGCTTCATCAAGGCCGAGGTGATCCGCGAGGAGGACCTCGTCGCCCTCGGGAGCGAGGCGGCCGCCCGCGCCCAGGGGAAGCTCCGGATCGAGGGGCGCGAGTACACCGTCCAGGACGGCGACGTGATCCACTTCAAGTTCAATGTGTGACTCGCGGGCCCTCGGGGTCCTTCGGGGATGGGGAGGTGTCGCTGCGTGCCGGCCTTCGGGGCTCCGCACCTCCCGGCGAGCGCCCTCTCCCCGAGACGCAGCGCGAGCCGCCTCCGCGCACTCCGCGGCCGTTCGCCCTGAGCCTGTCGAAGGGGGAGGTCCGTCGTCCGGGCATCGGCGCCGCGCAGCGAAGGCGCCGAGGCGAGTTCGGACCGACGCGCGTCGAGCGGCGCACGGAAGCGCGCGCGTCACGCCCTCGCCGTGCGCGCCGAGCACGCGGCGGAGCGCCGGCCCGGGC